>JBKPRH010000485.1:0-13991 GCA_046765795.1 Acidobacteriota bacterium
ACCTTGCGCTACATGAAGCACGCGCTCGCGGCGGTGTTGCTTGTGGTCGGCGTGAAGATGCTCGCGCACGAGCCGATCAAGGATGCGCTTGGCGAGAACTTCAATCTGATTCTGCTCGGGGTTGTGCTCACGATTCTGGCAATCGGGGTCGTCGCGTCGCTGCTTCACAGAACCGGAAACGCCACGTCGCACACCTCGTCTGCAGGTGCCGCCGACCTGAAGTCCGCGAAGTAGATCTCGCGCGGCGCACCGGTGATCTCGATGTTGTTCGCGGCCGCCCACTGTGCCACGCCGTCGTAGGCGCTCAGGATCTGGGGAAACGCCACTTGCGCTTTGCGCAGGCGCATGTAGGCCTCACGGTGCGCCGGCTCGAACCGCAGCGCGTGTGTAGACACAGAGTCGGGGAGATCCACGCTCGAATCAGAGGACGGTGCGATCGGCACGCACGCTTCGGCCGGACCGTCACTGTCTTCGTTGACCTCGCCGTAGTAGACGACGAACGGATGACCGGCAACGCCGCCGTGATCGCGTGCCGTGGCGGTGAGCCTCGTCATCGTCGCGCCGATCCATTCGGGCAATTCCTCGACGGCGACGTGCCGTTGCTCGACGAGCACCAACTGCTCAGGCACGTCGCGAACACGCACGTCGGGATAGTCGAGCGGCTCGCTGCGTCCGGATAGCCGGCTGCAGAGATGTGCGACAAGCTCGCGCTGACTCGCGACACGCTTCTCGAGTGCATTCCAGTAAGTGGACAGGAGTTCGGCGGCATCCGGCCCCGGCACCGAGATGATGTCGGCGACACGCGTGAGCGGCATGTCGAGACGCCGCAGCATGACGATGAGCCGCGCCGTGGTGAGCTGGCTCTCGCGATAGCGTCGATAGCCGTTCTCGGGATCGATATCGGCCGGGACGAGCAGGCCCATCTGGTCGTACAGCCGTAGCGCTTTCATCGAGAGGCGCGAACGCTTCGCGAACACGCCGATCGTCAGGAGGGCATCGCGGTCACTTCCCAATGCCCAACTCCGTCTGAGAACAAACCAACGCCACCACGAAGACCATAAAGGGCACGAACCCTCGATCGGAATTCGTGACCTTCGTGCGCTTCGTGGTTGATTCGGCCTGTTCTCGCACGATGCCGTGGTCAGAGGTCAGCGGCGTCCAAGCCGCACGCGAGGGCTGGCTCCGATCTGCTCGTAGCGGAGGCCGTCCGATGCCCGATCGAGACGCATCAGATACATGCCCTGCGGATTCGTGCGTGAGAGGCTGCCGCGAGCGACGACGCGATCGCCGGGCTTGAGCGTGTCGGCCGTCATGCCCTCTTCGATCAGCTCGTAACGGTTGTCCATCTCGAGCCGCCACTCGAGCGTCTTGCCCCCCTCGTTGACGTTGACGATCAGGAACGGATGTGGGTTGATGAACTGGAACTCGCGGACTGCGCCTTCCACGGTGACCTGTTTGCTGCTGTCGTAGATGGCCTGAATCGCGTGGTGGGCAAGGAGCGGGGCGCCGATCGATACCAGACAGCACGCGAGTAGCGACCCCCGCCGGATCATGGCGTCGATTCTATACTTTGTCGCATGAGTGCGTTCGACCTCGACGCTTATCTCGCTCGCGTCGGCTGGCAGGGATCGCTCGAGCCGACATTCGACACGTTGGCCGGGCTGACGCGTGCGCACATGACGCGCATTCCGTTCGAGAACGTGGACGTGCTGCTTGGCCGCGGCATCCGTATCGACCTCGACAGCATTACCCGCAAGATCGTGGTCGAGGGTCGTGGCGGGTACTGTTTCGAGCACGGCACGCTGCTGCAATCCGCTCTCGAGCGGGTCGGCTTCCGCGTGACGGCGCATGCCGCGCGAGTGCTGACCGTCCTGCCACGGCACCAGGCACCGCGGACCCACATGTTCCTCTGTGTGGAGACTGAGCGAGGGCGTTTTCTCGTCGATCCCGGATTCGGCGGACTGGCTCCGCTCGTCCCTGTGCCGCTGCAGGAAGGCGTCGATGCACGCGATGGCCTCGATCGCCATCGGATGGTGCGTCATGACGATGAATGGATGCTCGAGGCGCAGATCGATGGCGCGATGAAACCGCTCTGGACGTCCTCGCTGGAACCGCAATATGCGGTGGACTTCGAGCTGGCGAATCATTGGATTGCGACATCACCGGCGTCGCCGTTCACCACCCGGTTGATGCTCCGTGCGGTGACGTCGAGCGGGCGCACGTCGGTCATGAATCGCGACGTGACGGTGCTGAGCGCGGGGAAAAGCGAGAAATATCAGTTGGTCGATCGCAAGGCGCTCCGCGCGCTCCTCGGCGAGCACTTCGGCTTCGATCTGCCGGACGTCGAGCAACTCAAGGTGCCGGCAGTTCCTGAATGGTCATAGAACGTCTCAAAACAGATAACGAAGCCCCCACTGAATCTGTCTGGCATCACGCGCCGTTGTGCGTCTGAGAAACGAATTGCTGTTGATATTGCCGGCCGGCGACCTGAAGTTGACGTGGTTCGTGACGTTGAAGCCTTCGAGCAGCATCTCGAGCCGTCGAGCGGCGCCGATCCGAATCCCTTTGGTCAACCGCACATCGATCGATCGGTACGGGTCCAGCTTCAGAAGCGCGGGATCGAGCGGCGGCAGATTGAGCGACGCGCGCAGGCCGTCGATTGCGACAAGCGATTCCTCGACTCGCTCCCGACCCACGGTGATTGGGATGCCTGACGGCAAGTCGCCCGTGCTGATGCCGTCCCCGTCGAACGGAAGATCGAATCCGGCCTGCACTTTGATCGGTGAGCCGCTGATCAACCTCGCCACGCCGCTGACGTCGATCGACCACGGCAGCGAGAGCGTCCCCGACAGCGTCAGGTTGTGCCGCTGATCCGACGGGTTGTATCCCTGCTCGTGCGGCGTCCGTTGCGTGCCGCGTGTCGTGACGAAGAAATCGACGCCGTCCAGGTAACTGCGTGACAGGGTATACGAGGCGTGCAGCGACGTCCTCGTGCCCACGCGGGTCCGGAGCTGGGTTTCAAGCGCGTCGTACCAACTCTTGCTGAAGTTGTCGAGGACGAGCACCTGACCAAACTGCGAAACCGGTCGCGGATTAGTGAGGGCGTTGATGGGTCCGCTCTCTGGAAGATTGCGGTCTGTCAAACCAATTTGATGGTTCGCATACGAGTGAATGAAGTCGGCATCCAGGACAGTCACGCGATTCAGCTGCCAGCCGACGCCGGCCGTCGTGTTCAGGGCGTAGGGCTGAACGAAGTCATCGGGAATGACCGTGCCAAGCTGACGCGGTGAGGTGGACGCCGCGAAGACCTCGTCGATCGTGCGGCCGCCACGGACGGCGTTCACGTTCGGAAAGAAGCGGCGGCTGTCATCCGTGATGCGGATCGCGTTACTGGTGAACTGGTTCATCGAGCGAAGCTGAAACCACGGACGGTTCCGCGTCACGTACGTGCCCCAGCCGCCACGGACGACGAGGTGGCCGTCGCCGCGGGCATCCCACGTCGCGCCCAGGCGCGGCTGGACGTTATTGGTATCCGTTCCGCGATCCGGGCTGACGAACCGATCCAGCCCGGACCACGTCGGATCGTCGAGCAGGCGCTCGTTGAAGTCGTTGATCCGCAGCGTGAAATCGATGTCGTACCGCAGCCCCGCATTCACGACGAGACGCGGCCACATCCGCCAATCGTCCTGCACGAAGACGCCCATCTCCCGCGACCGATAGGTGACGACACTCGGCTTCTGCTGGCTGAATGCATTCGGCCAGGTGCCTCGGGTATTGATGTCGAAGGGAGCTTCGGTCTGAAACTCGAACAGGCCGTACTCGAACACGTGGGAATCGTTGTCCTGAGTGGCGAACGAAAATTCTCCGCCCACCTTGAGCTCATGCCGCGGCGTGTGACGATACAAGACGTCGAAGATGGTCAGTCTCGTCTGCGGCAGGATCTGTGAGTCGTTGTTGGTCTGGCCCGTCGATCCCGAGGGCCGTCTGATGCCGACATCAGTGCTTCGCGGAGTCGTCCCCAGCGAGTGGTTCAGGAGATGAACGCGAAAGGCATTGGCTACGTTCTGCGCGGGCGTCCAACTCTCCTCGAACACCACGCTGTGCGAACGATTGAGGATGTCCACCTGGCTCGTGTCGGACGTGATGTTTGCTTGATCACGGAGCGACTGCTGGCGATCGAAGCCGTATCGCAGCATGAACGCATGAGCGGCGTTCACGCGATGATCGAGCTTCGCGAGCGCGGTTGCGTTATCGGTAGCCGCCGGGAAGATGCCGTTCTCGGTTGCAAACTGGTTCGTCGGTGGCAGTGCGATGATGCGGACGGTATCGACATTGTCGCGCTCGTACGTGCCGAAGACGTGGGTCCGATCGCGAACCAGCGGGCCGCCCAGTGTCCCGCCGAAGCGCTGCTCATCGAACGGCGGCTTGGTCGCCGCAAACACATTCCGTGCGTTGAGCGCTTTGTCGCGGCCGAAATAAAAGCCGCTGCCGCTCACGCGATTGGTCCCGGACCGGGTTGCTACGCTCACCACCGCGTTCAACGCATGACCGTACTGCGCGTCGAACTGATTGCGGAACACCTTGAACTCCTGCACCGCGTCCTGGCCAACGTTGATGGTCGTACTCCCCCATTGCGCATCGTCGATGTCGCCGCCATCGACCAGCGTCGTAAAGCCTCCGCGCTGATCCGCGGGGCCGCCAAACTTCGTCAGTGCGAATCGGCCCACCGTGCTGTTGCTGGGGCCTGAGCCCGGCAGCAACTGGGCGAGTGTCAGGAAGTTCCTCCCAAAGACGGGTAATGTGTCCAGTTCGCTCTTGGTAATGATCGATGAAGGCTGCGATCGGGTTCGTTCGATGGGAGAGAGATCGGCTGTGACGGTCGTTTCAGATTCGACGGCCGCAACCCGAAGCACGAAGTCCATCGTCGCGTCGGCGCCGACGACCAAAGTGACCCGGCGAGTCGCGGGCGCGAATCCCGATCGTTCAGCCGAGAGGTCGTAGTCACCAGGCTGCAACGCGACCGCTCGATAGTCGCCGCGCTCGCCCGTCGTCAAGACGACCTTCCTCCCGTTCAGCGCGTGGACGATCGTGACGGCAGCACCAGGAAGCAGAGCCCCCGTTTCATCGGTGACTGCACCACCGACATTGGCGCCGAACGACTGGCCGAGCGCTGGCACTGCGACGAGCAGCGCAACACATGCGAGAGCTGCGCTTCTCATGAGACCTGCATCTCCGTTTTGAGTTCGAAGTCCAGGTTCCCAGGCGGCGGCAAGAGATAGGGATAGGAGTTGATTCTGATCGCGTACGTCCGCCCTTCAACCACGGGTGCGCTCACCGAGCGTGTCGAGTACTGCAACGGGGCACCAGTGTAAGAAGGTCCCTCAAAGAGCAAGATGTCGATGACGTCGAGGCTCGACGCCGGAGGCAAGGACGGGCCCGTCAGAATCACATGCAACGTACCGTTGCTCGGTGCTGTGAGGAGAAAGAGCTTGCACGGGGCCTGTGCGTCCCAATGGGCTGGGTCGCAAATCGGATCGTCGGGGCCGATGCTCGCCTGAATGACATCGCCAACAGAAATCATCGTCGTCGGAATCTGCGACGGTGTCGGCGGCGGGAGTGGGCGCGGGGTCGGGGGCGGAGTCGGAGTCGGGTTCACGACTGGGCGAAAGGGGCTTGGCCCCGTTTGCGGTCCATACCGATCGCAGGCGGAGGTCATCGTCAGAAGCCCGACACACAGCGTCAGTCGTATCAGCCAGGAACACATGTTCGCCTCACAGTGCGCGCCGGCTCGGTCTCAGGGGCGCGACGGCCGTAATATGAAGGCCGTCTTGCCCCGAGTCTTAGGGAAACTATGGGAGTTTCATGGTTTCGCGAATTGGGAAAGCCAGATTCGGCGAGTTCTTCCTTGATGTCGACCTGCGACAACTTCGAGGTCCATCAGGCGATCTGCACCTGTCGCCCAAGGCGTTCGATTTGCTCGCCCTGCTGGTCGCCAACCGGACGCGTGTGCTTTCAAAGATCGAACTGCAGGAGCAGCTCTGGCCCGAGACGTTCGTCATCGACACGAACCTCGCCAGCTTGATTGCCGAAATCCGCGAGGCGCTGAACGATGATGCGAAGAATCCTCGGTTCATACGGACCGCTCACCGCGTCGGCTACGCGTTCTGTGGAACTGTGGTGGACGAGGCCAGTACTCCGCCAGGAACGGGAGCGAATCTAAATCTGTGCTGGCTCTTGAAGGACGGCCGCAGAATCCCACTCAGTTCGGGTGAAAACATTCTCGGGCGTGACCTGGAAGGCGTCATCGACATCGATTCACCATCGGTCTCCCGCCGGCACGCGCGCATCCGTGTGTTGGAGCACGACGCCACCATCGAAGATCTCGAGAGCAAGAACGGGACGTACGTGCGCGGGGAGCGAGTCTCGGCGGCGCCCGCTCCATTGTCCGATGGCGATGAACTCCGACTCGGTTCTGTGAGTTTGAAATTCCGTCAGCAGACCACGTCTGGTTCGACGATGACCCTCGCGGAGACTGAGTAACCAGCAGTCAACGAGGAAGGCCCGTCGTCCAATTGACGACGACAGAGATCCCCGAGAGCGGTGGCTGCTCGGGAGGCGTGTTGATCAGGAAGTGCTGTCCGTCGGGCATCACGTCGTACGGCACCTCGCGCGACTGCCGGCGGGATGCCGGTCCTCCGCGCGTCGAAAACAGCAGAACCGGCGCACCTGCCTTGAACGTCGGCGTGGTCGTGACCGCAACCGCCATGATCGAGTTCGTCTCGGGCGCCACGTAGAAGAGTTCCCGGCCATCGCGGCGCCGCCATCTGGGCGCGATGCCGCCTCCGGTCGAAATCCGAACCTTCGCGCCAAGTCCGTTCACCGGTGCAACATAGACTTCCGACGCCCCAGACTCGTTCGAGACGAACGCCACCCAGGCGGCATCGGGTGACAGGCGAGCGCCCCATTCCTGGTACCGCGTTGCGAACATCGGCTTGGCAGTGCGCTCACCGTCCAGAAGCAACTTCCACACATCCAGCCCCGTTTCTCGATTGTTCTCCTCGAACGCGATGAACGTGCCGTCCGAAGACCAGTCGTTGGCCAGCTGCGGACTGCGCCTCGCAAGGAGCACCTGCTCGTTGTTGAGGCCGTCAGTCTTCTTGAAAAACAAATCGGGCGCCCCACCACGATCGGAACTGAAGACCACTTGAAGGCCGTCCGCAGACCACGCCGGGCTGGTGTCGTTCCCCACATCGGTCGTGAAGCGGAGCGGCACGCCACGCGTCAAGTCGTAAATCCAGATGTCCGAGGATCCCGTGCGTGGATCCTGCACGTCGGCGATCACACGTTGTCCATCTGGTGAGATGCGGATCGCGGAGGAGAACCGCTGCTGGGCCCAGATCGGCTCAGCGCGGCCGGATCGATCGAACGACATCAAGTCGGACGGCGTCACGCTGCTGTAGTACGTCAGCACGCCGGTCTCTGACACCGAGAACGCAGCGTTGCCGTTTGTCCTCGAGTACATGAGGTCATCGGCGACTTTGACCGGCTCGCCAACAAATGTCCGAGCGCGCGCGTCGAACGGCCGTGACATCAGGGCGCCCTCTTCGACGTAGAGCACATAACCCTGAGCCGAGTACATGATCCGCGACTCGACGTGCGTCACGAGTTCCTGCGTGTCGGAATCGACCGCTCGTACGTACACCGCCCGCGGTGCGCGTCTGCCAGCGGCATCGAGGCTCGTCACCGTATACAAGAAGTACCGGCCGTCTGGCAGCCAAGCCGGCCAAAGGTGGTTGATTTCGCGCCGCGTGGAATCGAGGCGGGTCACTTGAATCGGCGTGCCTCCGTCGGCCGACACGCGGAAGATTCCCGTATCGTCCTGGGCAAACAGAATCGTGCCGTTGCGGTGCCAGACAGAAGGGGTGGACACGGCGGCTGGACAGATCGCACGCGCGGGCCCGCCTGCGATGTCGACCTTCTTGAGCTGTCCTTCACCGGGAGCGAAGAAACCGACGAACCGGCTGTCGGGCGACCAGAACGGCGACTCGGCTCCATCGGCAAGCGGTCGTGGGGTGAGTGAATCGAGTGATTGCACCCACAGGCGATCGACGCCGCCGGTCGACGTCACGAACGCGATCTGTGTCCCGTCTGGAGAAATCGCCAGGCGTGTGCCCGTCACGCCGCGCGCGATGACTGCACCAGGTGGAGGCGCGAGGGTGAATCGGATCACCTGGGGCGGCGGCTGACGGAATTGGCTGAAGCCGAACGCCCCGGCGACGACCAGAGCCGCCGTCGCAGCGAGGAGAACAAGCGGACGGACATAGCGGCGACGTGTGGGTCGGCGCGCCGTGATGGTGCGCACGCCCCCGGTCGTGACCCATTCCAATTCCAGCTTGAGGTCACGCGCCGTCTGCCATCGTTCGTCAGGATTCTTTGCCAGGCACCGCTCGACGATGTGATCGAGCGCGAGGGGTACGACGTCTGCGTGAGAGCCGGATCGTGTGGAGGACAAGCCGGGCGGACTGGTCGTCAGGATGGACGCAATGAGGCTCGCCTGGCTCGTGCCTTCGAAAGCCTTGCGTCCGGTCGCCATCTCGAACAGCAACGTACCGAAGGCAAAGATGTCGGTTCGACGATCGGCCTCTTTGCCTTCGAGCTGCTCCGGCGCCATGTATTGAAAGGTACCGAGGAGCGTGCCTTCGCCAGTCAAGCGTCCTGGAGACGTCAGCGACTGTGTCGATGCACCAGTCGTTGCGAGTACCGGGCCTCGAGCGAGACCGAAGTCGAGCAGCTTGACGCCGGTGGCGGTCAGCATCACGTTGCTCGGTTTCAGATCGCGGTGTGTGATCTGCGCCTGGTGCGCGTGATCGAGGGCGTCGGCAATCTGCGCCGCATATCGCAGCACGTCACCAGCCGGAAGCGGTCCTCGCGTGATGCGGTCTTCCAGCGTCTCGCCCTCGAGGTACTCCATCACGAGGAATGACGCACCCTCCTGTTCGCCGACATCGAACAGCGCGCAGATGTGCGGATGACTGAGCGCCGAGATGAGCCGGGCTTCGGACTGGAAGCGCTGGCGGCGTTCGATTCGTTCGCGGAATTCTTCTGCAAGGACCTTGAGTGCGACAGGACGATCGAGGCGCGTGTCCCGAGCGCGGTAGACCAGCCCCATACCTCCAGCCCCGAGGACCGCCTCGATCTCGTAGGGTCCGAGCCTGACGCCTGGAGCCAGCATCATGGTGGCGGGCTTATCTTACGTCCGGCTGAAGCCGGACACTACGTACAACGTGCCGATGATTCCCGAATGGTCATAGAATCCACGCCATGAATCGAATCTCGCTTGGTCTCGTGTTGGCTGTATTGGTCTCGACCCTCGCTCCGCGGACGTCCGCGCAACTGCTGAATAAGGAAGCGCCGGTCATCGTCGGTCACTATCACCTGAATGTGACGAGCGTGGCCGAGCACAAGAAGTTCTGGGTGGACACGCTTGGTGGGACGGCGATGAAGATCGGGAAGGACGAGGTCATCAAGTTCCCCGACGTCTTCCTGTTCCTCCACGAGAAGAAGCCCACCGGACCGACCTACGGCACGGCGTTGGATCACATCGGCTTCGCTGTTCCTGACGTCCCGGCGCTGACCACGAAGATCGTCGCCAACGGATATCAGCTGACGCAGGGCCGCGAGCCGAAGCCGGGTGAGAAGGTGGCGCTCCCGACCGCCGGCAACTACGGACGCTTCTCGTATCTCCTCGGTCCCGACGGCGCGAAGGTGGAACTGGTGACCAACATGGCGCCGAACGCGCCGCCGATCACGCACCATCACGTGCACTTCATCAACAAGCAGTACGTCGAGATGCGACAGTTTTACGAGAAGGCCCTCAACGCCACGATGCGAACCGGCCCCAACACGTTTACCGACTACTTCACCGGCGCCGATCTACCGGGCGTCGGCTACATGCTCAACTTCTTCCGCTGGGAAGGAGACCAATCGATCACGCACAAGCCAACGGCCGGACGCGTCTACGACCACGTCGGCTTCGAGGTGAAGAACCTCGAAGCCTTCACCAGGCAGCTCGAAGGCAAGGGCATCAAGCTGACGAAGAAGTACGGCAAGAACAGCGAGATGAACAACATCATGACCGCGTCGCTTGTCGATCCATGGGGTGTCTCGATTGAACTCACAGAAGGCCTGAACACGATTGGCCAATGAAGGAGCGTGAGGCCATGACACGTCAACGATGCAGTCTCATCGCGTTGTTGCTCGTCGCGCTGGTCGGCGGCGCTGCCGCGCAGGGTCAGCCGAAGCGGATGATGGGTGGTCAACTCGTCCTCGAGGATCAGGGCAGCTTCTTCATCGGTGGTGTACCGAAGATCACCGAGTACGCCGCGATCCCGATCGCGCCGCCCGGACAGCAGGCACCGCCGCCGACGCCGCAGCAGATCACGATCGGTCAGATGTATGTGCAGTTCCAGATTCCGGCGAAGCGGTCTGCGCCGAACTGGCCGGTGATCATGGTGCACGGCTCGACGCACACCGGTGCGGCGCTCGAGTCCACGCCCGACGGGCGTGAGGGCTGGTATCCATACTTCGTTCGCAAGGGCGTCTCGACCTACGTCGTCGATCAATCGGGTCGTGGACGTTCGGGATTCGATCAATCAGTCCTGCACGAGGCTGAAGCGAAGCTGCTGGCAGGTGACACGAAGGGCGCTGCGGAGCTGATTCCCAACTTCGGGAGGATCACCGACAACGGCGCGTGGACGGCATGGTTCGGACATCTCGTGCCCGCGGGATCGACCGTATTGACCGGAACCTTGATCCCGCATGGCGGCGCGAACGATCCGCAACCCAATCCGGACTCGTATAAACACGTCGCGCCGCTGTTCCCGCTCGATGCAGTCGATGAGGCGCTTGCCGCACGAACCGGCGCGATTGGGCCGCCGCCAAATGGTCCGCGCACGCCGTACGCGCTCGAGTACTACAAGCAGCTCGTGCCGAACGCGGAGGTGACGCTGCCGGGATCGACGTGCGCCTCATGTAACCCGTCGCAGCTCTCACCGGCGAATACCTGGACGCCGCTGAATCTCGCGCTGCTGGTCGAGCGACTGGGCGGTGCGATCATCGCCACGCATTCGCAGTCCGGCATCATGGGCCATCACATGGTGCGCATCCTCAAGGAGCGCGGACATCTCGACCTGGTGAAGGGGCTGATCACCATCGAAGGCGGGTGCTCGCTGCCGAACAGCGGGCTGACGGCAGCGGACTTCGATTCGATCCCGTACCTCGCTCTGAAGGGGGATTACACGGCGACCAGCGCGCAGTGTCAGGAGACGGTGGACGCAATCAACGCACGCCGCGCATCGAAGCAGGGCACGGCGAAAGCCGAGTACGTGAAGCTGGACGAGATGGGCATGCTCGGCGTCACGCACATGATGATGCTCGATCGGCGAAATCTCGAGATCGCGGATCTGATGCTCAATTGGGTGGGTAAGAACGTTCGCGCCCGGAAATAGTCGTGGTTCGTGGTTCGTGGTTAGTGGAATGGGTCAACGTTCTTAAACACCAACCACCAACCACCAACCACTAACGGCTTTCAGGTCCGCTCTCCGGAATGCGCTGACGTAGTTCTGCGCGTAAGTCGCAACGGAAATGAGCGTCAGAGCGAGGGAAACCAGGAAAGCGGAGCGAGCTCGAGCCATGGTCCGACTCCTCCGGGCGGCTTTGACGCCCTCGCATGTTAAAATCGGTGAGCATTCTGACAGCTGCGCTTAGGCTTCGCATTGGATCCGAGTTCCTCGATTCTCCTGCGTTTCTTCACCGGGCATTCCGCTCGGGCCTGCCATCAGATTCAATTGCATCCATGGAGATGCAGGAGTAGTTCATGAGCACGAAGCTATACGTCGGCAACCTGCCCTACCAGACAACCGAGTCCGATCTGCAGGAGCTGTTCGAGTCGGTAGGACCGGTGGCCAGCATCAACATCGTGAAGGATCGGGCAACCGGTCAGGCACGTGGTTTTGCGTTTGTCGAGATGAGCGACGCCGAGGGCGCCCAGCGCGCCATCAGTGAGCTCGATAAGCACGAATACGGCGGGCGCAACCTCACCGTGAATGAGGCGAAGCCGATGACGCCGCGCGGCAACGGCGGTGGCGGTGGCGGACGCGGGTTTGGCGGTGGCGGCGGGGGTCGTCAGCGCCGCGAATCGCGCTGGTAAATCTGATCGCGACCCGGATCCCTGACGGGATCCGGGTCGGTTCATGCCGCAGCCCTTCCTCGTACGCCCGCCGGATGACTACAATCCGGGCCCATGGGCGCACTTCATCCGCAAGTAGTCCACTTCGTTATCGCGCTGTTGTTCGTGGGCGTGCTGTTCCGCGCCGTGTCATGGCTCGGACGTCCGGCGTTTGTATCGCCGGCCGCGACGGTGTTGCTGACCCTTGGCACACTGGCCGCCATCGTCGCCGCCTATACGGGCGACCTGGCGCATGGCCCGGTCGAACAAATGCCCGGTCTTCGGCCGGCGGTCGAAGATCATGAATTCTGGGGCAACTGGGCGCGCAACATCTTTCTCGTCGTGCTCGTTGCCGAACTGGCGGCGCTCGTGCTGCGAAACTCGGCGAAGGCGCGCTACGCGCTCATGACCTCGACGGTCGTGGGAGTGATCGGACTCGGCGCGCTGTATGAAGCCGGCGAGCACGGCGGCGAGATCGTCTATGGGTACGCCGGGGGAGTGGGCACGCGCAGTGGCGACCCGCAGGACGTTGGTCATCTGTTGCGCGCGGGACTCTATCAGCAGGCGATCGCGGATCGAAAAGCCGGACGCACTGAAGGCGCCGCGGCGCTGCTCGACATCGCCGCGCAGCGATTCCCAGATGATGTCGAAGTGCAGTTGGCGCGCGCGGAGTCACTGCTGCTGGATCGCAAGAACACGATGGCCGCACTCGATGCGCTCCGCGCGATCATGCCGCCGGCCGACAACCGCGCTGTGCGCATCCGTCACGGCATGCTGACCGCCGATGCGCTGGTCGCCGCCGGTCAGCGCGAGGGCGCAATCGCGACGCTGCAGCAGCTGCTCGCCGCGGTGCCGAGTCCGCGCGTGCAGCAACGGCTCGATACACTGAAAGCGGGTGGCAGCACTTCTGGAAAGTGACCGGCGGCCCCTCCACTGATCCCGCGTCGATGATTGACGCCGCGCAACACGCGGCTGCTGCCGGCGACTATGCTGCCGCCGAGCAGTTGCTGCGCGATGCGGTCGACCGGCAGGAAGCGACGCTCGGCTCGTCCCATCCGGATCTGGCAACGACGCTCAACAACCTCGCGTTTGTTTGCGAACGCACCGGCAAATTCGACGAGGCGGAGCGCGGCTATCGGCGGGCGCACAAGATTGCGGTCGCATCACTCAGTCCCGGCCACCCGTTCATCAAGACGAGTCTCTCGAACCTCGTGGACTTCTGTGAGGCGCGCGGCATTCCGCTCTGGACAAAGCCGGAGACGCCGATCGAAGACGAGCCTCTCCCCGACGATGATGTTGATGCTGCGTCGCCGAAGAACGGCGACGATACGTCGCCAAAGAGCGACGCGTCGCCAGAGATCGCTGCTGTGTGGTTGCCAGCCGCCGATGTGCCCGAAGCCACACGTCGGCTGCCGGTCCGCATGATCGCGGTCGCCGCGGTCGTGGTTGCTGCGATCGTCGTGATCGTGTTTGCACGACAAGGGCGAAGCGACGCGCCTCATGTTGTCGCGCGGTTTAGGGTTGAACCCGCTGCTTCTTCGGCACCGGCCGTCCCGAAGACATCAACGTCCGCTCCCGCGGCGGCTCCTGAACCGCCGAAGATGAAGCCCGCGCCTCGCGTCGAGTCATCGACTGCTTCCGTGACGGTGCTCAAGGCAGAGGTGTGTCGCGAGCTTGAACGAAGAGGCTCACCGGATTGGCAATGTACGCCGGGCACCGGCGAGGGGCCGCCCGGCACATACACCTTCTACACGCGGCTGCGAAC
>JBKPRH010000486.1:0-23296 GCA_046765795.1 Acidobacteriota bacterium
TCGATGAGACGGTCCCGGCACCCTACTGGTTGGATCTGGAGACCGGGGCCGCCCTCTACAACAACGCTGTGAAGCGCGTAAGGTTACGCAGCCCGTCAAAACGGGCGTCGAGCCTCACCGAGCGAAGGAGCCAACAGCACTTGTCCTGACGCGCCCGTTCGAGGCTGGCCAACGCCCGGTCGCTGTCGCCCAACGCGGCATGAATCGCGGCGACCCAGGTTCCAGAGACGTACCGGCCTCGCCGGGCCGCCTCGTCCAGCTCGCTGAGGATCGCGGCTGCTTCTGTGGCGCGTCCGTCGCTGGCAAGCGCGGCGCCCAGTGCAGAGACTGTCAGCGTGCTTCGCTGCGACAGGTCGCTCGCGCGTTCGAAGGCCGCAATCGCCTCGGACCGTCGCCCCACCTGCTGGCACGCCAATCCGAGAAACAACTGTCCAGGATAGAAGCTCGCATCCATGTCGAGCGTGGCCTGCGCCTGAGCGAGAGCGGCGTCGAACTGCCTCGCGTAGTAATAGGCCATCGCCACTGCGGCATTGATGTACAGCGCAACCGGATCCAACTCGACGCCCCGCTTGATCTCGGCGAGCGCTTCTTCGAAACGTCCCTGAACGGTGAGGCACTCGGCGAGCGCCTGATACGCGCGCGGATAGTTCGGGTTTCGTGCGATGGCCACCCGCGCCTCCTGTTCGCCCCCGCGGAGATCTCCGTCGTACCAGGCGCGAATCGCGGTGAAGACCGCGCGCGCCTCAGCCAGATCGGGATCGATCTCGATTGCACGCTGCGCCGCGCGTCGCGCTCGCGGAAATGCTTCACTGGGTGCGATGTGGCAATAGAAGGCCTGCGGGATGTAGGCCTCAGCGAGTCCAGCATGCGCGAGGGCATATGTTGGGTCGCATTCAATCGCCTCGCGAAAGTACTGCATGCTTCTGGCGAGACCGTCCTGCGTTCGCTTCGCCCAGTAGAAGCGGCCCTTGAGGTACAGGTGATACGCCTCGACGTTGCCGGTATGACGACGAACGAGCGTCTGCGTGTGCTCGCGCGTCAACGTGAGCCGCAGGTTCTCGGAGATCTCTCGTGTGATCTCTTCTTCAGCGGCGAAGATGTCATCGGCCCGCCGGCGATATTGCGCGCCCCAGATGCGCCAGCCTTCGACGTCGGCCAGCTCCACCGAGATCTGCAGTGCGTTGCCACGTTGCAGCACCCGTCCCGTGAGCACGGCTTCGACGCCCAGCGTGCGTCCAATGTCCAGTGCCCGATCGGTTTGACCCTTGTAGCGGAACACCGAGCTCTGTGCCGTCACTTTGAGCAGCGGCAGTCGCGACAAGCCAAGGATGAGACTCTCGGTCATGCCGTCGCCGAGATAGTCCATCTGCGCGTCGCCGCTGGTGTTGACGAACGGCAGCACGGCAAGTGAGCGGATTGTTCGCTTCGGTCCCGTTTGTTCAGTGGCAGGACCTTCTCGCTGTGCGCGATCGAGCGCGGTCAGGATCTCGTTCACGTCCTGCACGCGACGCTGCGGATCTTTGTCCAGGCAGCGTCGCAAGAGATCGCGGACCGCGTTGGACGCATCGTTCGGCAACGCATGCCAGTCGGGATCGGTCATCAACACGGCCGCGATCGTTTCGGCCATCGTTGGCGCCGCGAAGGCTCGACGCGCGGCAAGCAATTCGAACAGCACGCAGCCAAACGCCCACAGATCCGATCGCGTCCCGCCGGGCTCGCCCCGCACCTGCTCGGGACTCATATACGCCGGCGTTCCCAGCGCCATCCCCGGCGACGTCACTGCCATCGTCGGCTCATCGTCCACGCTGAGGATCGTCTTGGCATCGTCGGAGGACTTTGCCAGACCGAAGTCGAGGATCTTGATCCGGCCGTCCGGTGTCAGCTTGATGTTGGCGGGTTTGATGTCGCGATGCGCAATGCCACGCTGATGCGCGGCACCGAGTGCTTCGGCCAGTTGACGACAGACGCGCAGCGTTTCATCGAGTGGCATGCGCCCATACTGCAACCGCTCCGCCAGTGTCTGGCCAGGGACGAGCTCCATGACGAGATAGAGTGCACCGTCGGCTTCTTCGAGCCCGTGAATCGTGGCGATGTTGGGATGATTGAGCGCAGCGAGCAGCTGCGCCTCGCGCCGGAAGCGGTCGATGCGCAATTGATCGTGTGAGAACGCTTCAGGAAGGACCTTGATGGCCACGTCGCGTTCGAGATGTCGATCGCGTGCGGTGTACACCTCGCCCATGCCGCCAGCGCCAAGCAGGCTCAAGATGCGATAGGCGCCGATCGTCGTTCCGGTCAACGTCGGTCGAGGCACGTGAGCTCCACAGGAGCGGCAATACTTTACAGAATTCGCTTGCCGAGTGCGGAGAGCGCGAGTTCCGTTCCGAACTCGGCTGTCGTGTTGCGGATGTCGAGGGTCGGGTTGACCTCGACGAGATCGAGCGCGACGAGACGCTGCGAATCAGCGACGAGCTCCATCACCATGTGCGCCTCGCGATAGTCGAGTCCGCCTCTCACGGGCGTGCCAACACCCGGGGCGTGCATCGGATCGCAGGCATCCATGTCGAAGGAGACGTGAATGCCACCGGTGCCCTTTGAGGCGATCGCGATGGCGCGCTCGGCAATCGTCGCAATGCCTTCGCGATCGATGTCCTTCATCGTGAAGACATGGACGCCGGCCGCACGGATCTCGCCCTTCTCTTTCTCATCGAGATTACGGATGCCGACGAGCACGGTATGCCCCGGAGACACCGACGGCGACGATCCGATCGACGACAGCTCGTGAGGCTCCTGACCGAGCAGGGCCGCCAGCGGCATTCCGTGCACGTTGCCGGTGTTGGTGGTCTGCGGCGTGTTCATGTCGCCGTGGGCGTCCACCCAGATCAGTCCGAGCGGATAGGAAGTCACGTTGCGCACGTAATCGGCGGACGCCGCAACTGAGCCGGCGGCCAGGCTGTGATCGCCGCCGAGCACGAGCGGCAACGCGCCGGCCTCGTGCGATCGCAGCGCGACGTCGTACAACTCGCGGCACACGCGCGCGATTTCGTTGATGTATTTCTTGGTCGGATCGACGGCCTGCGTCGTCTCGGGAATCGCCGACGACAGATCGCCCTGATCGCTGACCGAGTATCCGAGCGCGGCGATCTGCTCGCTGAGCCCGGCGATGCGGAACGCCGACGGCCCCATGTCCACGCCGCGGCGCGCACCGCCGAGATCGAGTGGCACACCGATGATGTGAACGGACTTCACTTGATCTTGTATGAGATGGAGATACCTTCGCTCGACGGCGAGACGACGGTCGTGAAGAGGCCAGTGTGTTTCTGCACGGTCGCGAGGAAAGGTTCCATCTCGCTCTTCTTGTTCACCACGTTGTGTGCCGTGAACAGGCCGCCGGGAGTGAGCCGCGGGAAGACCATATCGAAGAACTTCTTGTAGTCCGGCTTCCACGCGTCCAGGAACACAAAATCAAACGTGCCAGGCAGCTTGGGGATTTCCTTGAACGCATCGCCGTGAATCACCTGTACGACATCGGTCAGGCCAGCCAGGCGGATGTTCTCCGCCGCTTCGTTCGCACGCTGCGGGTCGTACTCGATCGACACAACACGTCCACCCGATTCTCGCGCGCCGAGGCCTAGCCAGATGCCGCTGTATCCGCTCGCGCCGCCAATCTCGAGGATCGACTTCGCGCCGCGCGTGGCGATCAGCACACGCAGGAAGCGGCCATCCTCTTCCGACACCGCTAACTGACCCTTGTCGGCTGCTTTGATTTTCTTCAGGACGGATTCGATCTGCGGGGTGAGGGCCCCCGATGGTCGCTGCTGTGCCGCTGGTGTCGCGAGTGCGACGACGAGACCAATCACACACACGACGAGTGCGCGCATGGAGGAATCTTACGTCACGTCGGCGTGACGCGCTGACAGGTAGGCGGCGGCGCGCTGTGCCGTGGCGCGGGCATCGGCAACGCAGTCCGGGATGCCGATCGCTCGGAAACCGCTGCCGGTGAGGAACACGCCTGGCAAGGACGCGAGGTGATCGTCAATCGCTGCGACGCGCTGAAGATGTCCCACTTCGTATTGCGGGCTTTGACGTGTGAAGCGGAAGACACGTGTGAGGATCGGCTCGCCGGTGATACCAAGCAGATCGCTGAGCTCCGTGCGAGCGATCGAGATGAGCTCCTCGTCGCTGTCCTCGAGCCGCTGCGGATCTCTCCCGCCGCCCAGAAATCCGCGCAACAACGCGTGGCCCTCGGGTGCGCGGCCAGGCCACTTCGAGGTCACCCATGTGCCGGCGAGCAGCGCCGACCGCTCCACGCGCGGCACGACGAATCCAGTGCCCTGCATCGGATGTGCAATCTGTTCACGTTTGTAGCCGAACACCACGGTTGCCGTCGATGCGTAGGGCATGGCGTCGCAGAACGCGGCGAGCGCCGTATCGAAGGCGCGCAGCAGGGAAGCCGCGACGTAGGCGGGCACGGCGAGAATCACCGCTCGCGCCTCGATCCGCCCGATCCCCGATTCGAGGATCAGCGATCCGGTGCGGCGAAGCTCGGTGACACGCGAATCAGTGCGCACGATGCCGGGCATCGTTGCGAGCAGCGCGTCGATGAGTTCGCCTGTGCCGCCGGGCAGCGACACGAAGGCACCCTGTGGTGATGGCGTCGCATGCAAGGCGCGAAACGACCGCAGCACGCTGCCAGATTGCCGCTCGGCCTCGAGCAGCCGGGGGAAGAGCGCGCGCATCGACAGACGTTCGACGTCGCCGGCGTGGATGCCGGCGAGCAGCGGCTCGGCCAGATAGTCCACGGCTTCCTCGCCGAATCGACGTCTCACGAATGCGCCGATGGATTCGTCTTCGTCGCCACGATGGCCGGGGATGAACATCTCTCCCGCCAGTCGAAGCTTGCCGCCGATCGTGAAGAGCGACGACCGCGCCAATGCACTGAATCCCAGCGGAAAGCCCAGGAACGAGCCTTCGACCAATGCATGCAATCGACCATCACGCATCACGTACGCGGTGCGTGGTGTCAGTGTCGAGATCAGACGATCGCCGAGACCGAGCTCGCGGCACAGGGTGACCGCCGCGGGTTTCTGCACCAGCATCGAGTCCGGGCCGCCATCAATCACCCAGCCATCCGTGCGCTCGGTGGTGATGACGCCGCCCGCGCGCGACCCGGCTTCGAGGACGACGACGGAGAGGCCGCGCTGGCGCAGCTCGTATGCAGCCGCAAGACCGGCGATGCCACCCCCAACGATCGCGACGTCAACCGTCGCCATGTTTAGTCGTCCGTAGAGGCTGAAACGTTACCAACCACAACCGGCCTCCGACGGCGATCTGTCCGGCCGCGACAACGGAGCGGCCGGTCGTTACGTTCGAGCGACATACCACGAATCCTAGTGACGGCGCGATGCCGAGTGAACGTATTGAGCGAGCATCTGCACGTGCTCGACTGGTGTGGACGGCAGAATGCCGTGACCGAGATTGAAGATGTGTCCCGGACGGTTGGCGACGCGAGCAAGTACCGAGTCTGTCTGTTGCAGCATGCGCGCAGGAGGACCGAGCAGCAACGTGGGATCGAGATTCCCCTGCACTCCGCGATCGGAGCCGATGCGTGTCCAGGCTTCGTCGATCGGAATGCGCCAGTCCACGCCGATCACGTCGCCGCCGGCGTCACGCAACTCCTCGAGGATCGCAGCGGTGCCCGTCCCGAAGTGAATCGTCGGCACTCGTTTCGCGACCGCGTCGAAGAGCGGACGCGTATGGGGCAGCGCGAACTCGCGATAATCGGAGGCACTCAGCACGCCCACCCACGAGTCGAACACCTGCACCGCATCCACTCCTGCTTCGATCTGTGCCACGAGGTAATCGGAGACGATCGATGAAAGTTTCTCGCAGAGAAGATGCCAGGCATCCGGATGCCCGTACATCATCGCCTTGGTCTTTGCGAACGTATTCGAGTGTCCCCCTTCGATCGCGTATGACGCCAGCGTAAAGGGCGCGCCGGCAAAGCCGATGAGCGGAACGCGGCCGCGCAACTCCGTCTGAATCTGGCGAACCGCCGTGAGCACGTGTGACAGCGCCTCTCGAGGCTCGAATACCTTCAACCGGTCGATGTCGGCCGGCTCGTTGATCGGCCGTTCGAGCTGCGGTCCCTCGCCTTTGATGAAGTCGAAGGGCAGTCCCATGTACTCGAGCGGCAGGAGGAGGTCGGAGAACAGGATCGCGGCGTCCAGATCCACCCGTCGAACCGGCTGCAAAGTCACTTCGGTTGCGAGGTCGGGCGTGCGGCAGATGTCGAGCAGGGAATAGCGCTCGCGCAGGGCACGGTATTCCGACATGTATCGCCCGGCCTGGCGCATGAACCAGACAGGCGTCCGGTCAACCGGCTCGCGGCGGCAAGCTTTTAAGAAGCGGGAGTCAGTCACGCACGGGGACGGACAGCAGATCGCGCGCCAGCGAGACGAGCTCATCGAGCCACAGCGGCTTGTAGCGCAGCTCGGCGCCGAGCGCCCGGATTTCCTCGGATTGGGCTTCGGCCAGGTAGTAATCGCCGGTCACGATGGCCACTGGCGTCTGAGCCAGGCCGGAAATTGCACGGATCGACCGCAAAAGCTGCAGTCCACTCATCAACGGCATCCGTAGATCGAGGATGATGGCGTGCGGACGGTGAGTTCTGGCCAGATTCAAGCCTTCGTCCGCGGTGTGCGCGGCCCAGACTTCATAGCCTTCCAGCCGGAGCATCCGCGAAAACAGGTTGGTGACGCTCTTGTCGTCGTCGACGATCAGGACGCGGGGCGCGGGCGCGCTGGCCTCCGGCCGGGACACTAACCCATTTTGGAGCCCGGCCGGAAACCCGTCAAGTGAGGCAATCGTGTTATATTCTGGCCCCCTCGGCCGTAGTTACGGCCGGTTCCTGCGCCGCCCACCCTCTGAGTCTTGCGTGGCTGGGCGTCAACGCCTTGGTATGTCAACGCGTCGGAGGTTTTGTTGAGCCCCATCCTCGTGCGGCCTGTGCGCGAGCAGCTCGAGCACGATCGGGTGATCCGCCTGCTCCAGGCGAAATACAAGAGAAAGTTCGAGGTCTCCATCAATCCGGGGAACGAGCAGGCGGCGGCCGTCGGGCCGACTGAGTCGCCGTGGTATCCGGATCTGGTGCTGCTGGCGTCGGAGCGCACTCGCAAGCTCGTCGGCGTCGTCGAGGTCGAGACCTCCGAGTCGATCAATCACCTCGAGGCGATGTCGCAGTGGAAGACCTTCGCCAGTCTGCACGTCCAGTTTCATTTGTATGTGCCGGCATCGGGGGTCGATAGTGCACGCCGGCTTTTAACCGATCATCAGATCGAGACGACCGAGATCTGGGCCTATCACGCCATCGGTGATCAGATTCGCTTCACGCCGGTGCAGCGCGCGGCGCAACCGGCAGACGGAAAAGGACGTACGGTGGCCGAACCACGCGAACCCGCCGCGGCGGCCAAGCCAGCGGCTGCCAAACCCGTGGCTGCCAAACCCGCAGCGACGTCGCGCGGCGCGGTGTCACGCCCACGGACCGCACGTCCTGTGGCGAAGTCGTCGGCGAGATCCACTGCGCGTCCAAAGCCGCGGGCTGCCGCGTCGCGCACGAAGAGTTCGGCAGCATCGAGGCGTGGTGACAAGACCGCGTCACGCAAGACCGCAACAGCCTCCAAGACGCTGAAGCGCAAGTAATTTGTGCCTTTCCTGCGGGTCATTCGCGATAAGCGCGGGTACGAAACCACGTATCTGATGCACCTGTATCGCGACGGGGCGCGTCAGCGTTCGAAAATCCTCTACGTGTTCCGCACGCCGGGCGGTGTTCGCGTCGGCCGCGATCCGCTCGAGCCCGACGTGCTCCGTCAGATCGAATCGCAGTATCCCGACATCCAGTTCAACTGGGCGACGGTCCGCGAGAGCCAGCAGGTTATCGAGACATCGATCGAGCCTCGACGCCGAAGGCCACGGCGGGAAGACGAGACACCCACGGTTGCGCCATCGGTGCCCGTCGCGCCGGTGGCTGCGCCGGCCGCCCCCGTCGCGCCCGCACCACCGCGCTTGGCCATTCCCTCCGCGATCGAAGGCGAGACGCCAGACGAACGGATCGCGTTTCTCACGCACTGGCACCCGATCATTCGCGAACGCATTCCGCATCGGACATCGGATCCGGCGAGGCAGGAAGCGCTCAACGCGCTCGCCGATCGTCTCAACCCCGCGAATTGGACCGACGCGGACGAGATCACCGCCGGGTTACAGCAGGCGGCAGAAGCGCTCGAGCGCCTCTCGTTCGTGTTCGCGAAGCGGCGACGACGCGGTCGCCGAAAGTCAAAAGAGCCACGTCCAGCCGATTCAGCACCTTCTGAATCGTGATCGATTGGATTGCCTCGGTTGTCACCTACCTCTCCACGTTAGGAGTGTGGGGCGCTGTGCTGTTTGTCGGGCTGTACATCGTCGCCGCGGTGACGATGGCACCGGCCTTCATCCTGACGTTCGCGGCGGGCGCGGTCTGGGGATTGTGGAAAGGATCGCTGCTGGTCTACCTCGGCGCCGTGCTCGGGGCATCGACGGTGTATTTCGTCGCGGGCAAGCTCGTTCGATCGCGTGTGATTGGCTGGCTCGATCGCGATCCACGCGTGGCCGCCGTGCGCCGTGCTGTGGCCGACCAGGGCGTCTGGATCATGTTCCTGCTTCGACTGTCGCCGCTGGTTCCCTTCGTCCAACTGAACTACGCGTTGGTGTTGAGCGGGGTCCGGTATCGTGACTATCTCATCGCGACCGTCGGCATGTGGCCGACGATCGTTATGTACGTCTATTACGGGAAGGTTGTCGGCGATGTCGCGGCGCTCGCCGCTGGCGTCGCGCCGAAGCGCGGACCGGAATACTACGTCCTGCTGGCGGTTGGACTCGTCGCCACGATTGTGGCGACGACGATGGTCACACGCGCGGCGAAGAAGGCGATGACGGTCTAGCGAAGCGCCGCTCGATCGCGTTGATCTTGTCGAGACGCCGCTGATGGCGCTCCTCGCCGGAGAACCTGGCCGCGAGAAACGCTTCCGAGATCTCGAGCGCGAGTGCGCCGCCGATCACGCGCGCGCCGAGACACAAGACGTTCATGTCGTCGTGTTCGACTGCCTGATGCGCCGTGTACGTGTCGTGGCACACGGCTCCACGAATGCCCGGAAATTTGCTCGCGGCAATTGAGACACCCGCGCCGCTGCCACAGACGATGATGCCCCGCTCGGCCTGCCCGTCGTGCAGTGCCAGGGCGACCGCTTCAGCGGAATCGGGGTAGTCCACGGGAGCGGTCGAATGCGTCCCGAGATCGAGCACGTCATGGCCCTGTTGAGCCAGTTTTGCGGCCAATTCCTGCTTCAGCACGTACCCTGCGTGATCAGCGCTGAGGGCGATTCGCATAGGTATAATCTATCGCATGCGCACTACAGTTACGTTCCTGGCCGCGGGGCTTTTTGGCGTGTTCATGGCCGCGTCCTCGCCATTGCCCGTCGCGCATGCGCAGGCGCCGGCGCCAGCGCCTGCGCCGGCCGCTGGTCAAGCGCAGGGGCAGGGCCAGCCGACCTTCCGGGTCAGCGTCGATCTCGTCACGACCGACGTGATCGTCCGCGATCAAAAAAACGATCAGTTCGTCGCCGACATCAAGGCCGATGAGTTCGAGGTCTATGAGGACGGCGTGAAGCAACAGCTCGCGTCGCTCGTGCTGACGCACGGTGGACGCGTCTACAACGTGCAGGCTCCGCCGCCGCCACCGGTGCAGGAAGGCATCATCCTGCCGCGCAGCCGTCCGACCAACGACGCGGCGGGCCGCGTGTTCCTGCTCTTCATCGACGACCTGCATCTCGATTTCCGCAGCACGCCGCGCGCGCGCGATCTGATCAAGCGGATGATGCGTCTGCTGATCCACGAAGGCGACATGTTCGGCATCGTGAGCACGGGCACCTCGTCGATCTCTGAGCAGCTCACCTACGATCGTCAGGTCCTCGAATCGGCGATCTCACGCGTGACCGGAGGCGGGTTGCGCGCGAAGGAAATCATCGAGGGCATGCAGGGCTCACAAGGCCCAACCGAACTTCGTCACCGCGCTCACGTCGCGTTCTCCACGGCGTACGATCTGATGCGCAATCTGGAGAAGCTGCAGAATCGGCGCAAAGCCGTTATCTACTTGAGCAGCGGCTACGACTTCAATCCGTTCGAAAACTCGCGACTCGAGGAGCAGGCGCGACGCATGCATCTCGGTGGCACCGATGAGAACGGCAACACGACGAACGGCGTCGATCAGCTCCTCACGGATCCCTTCTACCGCACGCAGCAGAGCAGCCAGTTGCTCGCCGAGGCCGACCTCGTTCGCGAACTCGCGGAACTGACGCGCGCGGCCAATCGCGCCAACGCGACGATTTACACGATCGACCCGCGCGGTCTCATCGCCGGTCAGGATCTCGATGACGAGGTGCCGACCCAGGAGTGGAACGCGTACGTGCGCGACACGCAGGACAGCCTGCGCGTGCTTGCCGAGGAAACGGGTGGGATCGCGGTCGTCAATCAGAACGACTTCGACAAGGCGCTGAAGCGCATCGATGCTGAGACGAGCGACTACTACGTGCTTGGCTACTACTCGTCGAATCCGGATCCGCTGCGCCGCATCCGGAAGATCGAGGTCAAGACCACACGGCAGGGGCTGAATGTGTACGGGCGCACTGAGTACGCTCTGCGTCTGCCTCCGCCCGCATCGACACGGTAGGTGTAGTGTCCGCCTTCAGGCGGACCTGCACTGGTCCGAACTAACGCCGGACACCACATCACGACGGCCGGGTCATCGCAGGAAGACGCGGCCGCACCGTCTCGAACACCGTCATCACTTCCGATACTGCTCGAGGCAGGCGGGCCATCTTCGGATAGAGCCACCCAGTCTGCCGTTCCAGTTGTACGCCGCTGATGCGGCTGCAGAACAACTGCTTGCTCTTCACGTCTGCGGCCGCCGCCTGCCACGGGATGATGCTGATGCCCAGGCCGTTGCGGACCATCGCTTTGATGATCTCGACGTTCTCGGTCTCCATGATGATTTCGGGTGCGATGCGCTCGCGGGAGAAGAAGCTCTCCACCGTGCGGCGCGTGATCGAGCCCGTCTCGAAGAGCACGAACGGCTGACGATCGAGATCGGCTGGCGCGATGTGCTTCTTCTTCGCGAGGGGATGCGTCGGGTAGGTGATGAGCAAGAGCTCCTCGCGTAGCACCGGTACTGCCACCAGGTCTGCCGCTTCGACGGGGAGCGTCAGCAGGCCTAAGTCGCCGGCGCCTGCGCGCAGCATCGCAATCGATCGCTCGGCGCTGCCGACCGTGACCTTCATGTCGAGGTGCGGATGGATGCGGCGCATTTCCGCGAGCAGCGTCGGAAAGACGTAGAGGCAGACGGTCATGCCTCCCACGAGGCGAATGGTGCCTTTGAGTGACTCGCGCGTGTCGCTGATCGTGGCGACGGTGTCGTGCAGGTCCTGAAACATCCGATGGCTCAACTGCAGGAGCGATTCGCCTGCCGGCGTAATGCGGATGCGTCGTCCGATGCGATGGAAGACCGGCTCGCCGAGTTCGTCCTCGAGCAGCAGGATTTGTCGGCTGATGGCGGACTGCGAGACGTGCAGCTTTTCGCCCGCGGCGGTGAATGAGCCGGTGTCGGCGATCGCGCGGATGATCTCGAGCTGCCTGAGGTCCATGCGGTCAGCATACATTCCCGACGCGCATGGGTTCAATGGTACCGATGTCCGTGGCCGATGATAGCGCCGACGCGCGCCTACCGAACGCGGGCGCGTTTGACTGGCGCCGGCAGTGCCTCGCGGGTTCGCTCGATGGCCTGCTGCAGGTAGCCTTCGTCCATCTCGATGCCGATGAAGCTCACGCCCAACTCGGCGCAGGCAACCGCGGTCGAGCCGAGACCGAGGAACGGATCGGCGACGACCCGCGCACGCTCGAGCCCATGCAGGCGCAGGCACATCTCCGGCAGCTTCGGTGGGAACGTCGCCGGGTGAGGCCGATCCTTCTCGCGGCTCTGGATGGTCTCGTAGGGGATGAACCAGGTATTGCCGCGACACCGGACGCCTGATGCGGCCGTTCGCCATCGACCGATGTTTGACTGGTCCTGATACCGCACTCCAATCGCCTGTCGATCGATCGGCGTCTCGCCCGATGCCGAGAAATGGAACACGAACTCGTGGCAGTCGTGCACGAAGCGACGGCTGTTGATCGGCTTGTAGTGACCGACGGCGAGGTCGTCATCGAGATTGGCGCGTGCACCGGCGAGCGACTTCTCAATAGCGATCGACTTGATCCAGTGAATGGTGTTCTGCAGTCGCAGGTGCGGCCTGACCGCTTGCGCGATGTCGATCGCGGTCCATGGGTCGGTGGGTTTTGCGCCGACATTCAGGAACAAAGAGCCCTCGGGCGAGAGAACTCTGGCGACGTGTTGAATCCATTCGGCCGTCCACTTGAGGTAGTCGCCGCGCGGCATGGTGTCGTCGTAGCTGCGATACCTGATGCCGAGGTTGTAGGGCGGCGATGTGACGATCACGTCCACCGATCGCTCGGGCAGCTGACTCAGTACGTCGAGGCAGTCTCCGAGATAGAAACGAAGGGAGGCGCGACTGGATTTGAGTGTGGTGTGAGGAACGACAGATCGATGCACCACGGCGATTGTAACCGCGCGTGGTGTGCGCGCGTGACGCGCTGAGGCGCTGACTTAGGACGCTCTCGATTCAGCCACCGCGCCCGCGGGGACAACGGTGAGGTGCTCCGGGATGGTGTGATTACGCCGATGCCCGTGGAGCTCGCACTGCGTACCTTTCTCTTCCACGTAAGAGACTTCTCGACTCGTCGCGAGTTCGCGATAACGACCGATCACGCATCCGCACGAGAGAGTTCGAAACCCTAGGAGTCGTACCAGGCTCATGGCCGTTTCCTCTGCCGCCGATTAATAGCAATCTGTGTGCCCAGATAGTCGAGTTCGAAAAACCTCGGTGTCTTGCAAGGTCCAACGAAAACATCGCGTGATCCGCACATGCCGACGTCCTGATCGGGACACGACGTGTGTCGCCACGGAGCACACCGCGGGTGGTAGGTGACAGCACTTGGATCGCATTCAATGGTTTGGACACCCACGTACGAGCTTCGTCAGTCAGAGGTCTCTGCCGAACGGTTTCGCACGCGTGACGCACGGATCCGTGGCCGCCTTGGCCACGACGCGGCCTGACGACGTGAATCGATTACGTTTTTGCCGCGGGGTGTTCTGATTTGATAGCTCGATAGCTTTCCAGTTCGACCGCTCGCTGGCGAGCGGCGGCTCCGCGAGCCCGGACCAGACGCACGAGAAACGCGACGTGGAGCAAGGCCAGCGCGACCAGTTGCACGCGCGTCGGCGAAGGCACGAGGCCAGGAATCAGGTTGACGACGGTGGCACAGATGAAGACCACGGTGAACAACGGATCGATGCCGCCGCCAGGCAGCGCCGGTCCGACCTTCATCGCCGTCGTCTCCCAGCGCGGGCCGTCTTCGCGCGATTCGTAATAAACCTGCACGTATCTGCCAATGCGCTCGACGCCTACGTGGAGCGCGTGAATCGCTTCGAACCCCGCGACGAGGACCGCGAGCGAGAAGAGCGAGGCGAGCGGAACGTCACTGACAAAAAGTAGCTGACACGCAAGGGCAGCCCAGCCAAGAAGTGTCACAGGCAGAAGCACGATGCGGGTCGTGCCGCGGCTCGAAATCGTTTGTCTGAGTATGGTGAACTCGGATTCTGGGAGGGTCATCGAGTGTGGCACCTTTCTTGGAACGCGGGAAACGGCAACGGTCGGAATCCCGGGCGTCGTCAAAACCCTTGCGAACTAAGAATTGTTTGCTAGAATGCCGATACCTCTTTCTAAACACCGTCTTTCCAACGAGTTGCTGCGCCCGATGTCCAAGCGACCGACCCTGATCCCACGAGCCCTGTGCCTTCTGGCAGCCGTTATCGTCCTTGGCCTGCCGTCCGACACCCTGGCCGGCCAGACTCGGTCGTCTGGCGCAACCACGAAGAAACTCACCCTAAAGAAGACCCCGGCGTCGTCCCGGTCGTCTTCGACGTCCGCCGCCCGGAAGCGCCGGGCCGCGCGCGCCGCGACCGCCGCCCGTGCAGTACGCGAGGCTCAGGAGCCCCGGTTCAAGCTCGACGCGACCGGAGCGCTGGTGCCAGATGTGCGAGCCGAGGCCGCCATTATCTACGACTCGGCAACGGGCAACGTGCTCTGGGAAACGAACTCGAACAATCAGCGGTCGATCGCCAGCATTACCAAGGTCATGACCGCGGTCGTATTTCTCGAAAATTCACCGGATCTCTCAGAGCAGGTCGTCGTCGATCGCTCTGATGTCCGCGCCGCCTCGACCACCTATCTTCGCGCTGGCTATACCGTGACCAAGGGTGACCTGCTGCATTTGACGCTCATCGCGTCGGACAACGCCGCCGCTCGCGCCCTGGCTCGCGTGTCTCCCTACGGTTCGGTTGCGTTTATCGACCGGATGAACGAGAAGGCCAAGGACCTCAATCTCACGAACACCCATTACGAAGATCCATCAGGTCTTCTGTCCGCCAACGTCTCCTCGGCGTACGACATGGCCAAGCTCATCACCTATGTGTCCCGTGACGAGCGCATTGCCAGCGTCATGCGCAAGCAGCACTATCAGGTCGCCGCCGGCCGTCGAGTGATCAACATCCATTCGACCAACCAACTGGTGATGCGCGGTGATGTCGATGTGCAGGCGGGTAAGACCGGCTTCATTCGCAATGCTGGCTACTGCCTGGCGACGCTCCTGCGCCTGCCGCAGGGACCGCAGATTGCGGTCGTCGTCCTCGGCGCAAAATCAAACGCCGGACGGTTCTGGGAAACCCGTCACCTGTTCAACTGGTTCGAGACGAAGGCTCAGGATCTGCTGGGAGTCGCGCCGGTTGAAGCGTCACAATTGAAGCCCGCCACCGCGAACTAAGAGAGACAGGGCGACGCGTGCGTCGCCCCTACGAGGTATATCCGCGCTGCATTGCCGCCGCATCGAGCGGCAACGTGGCGACGCTATCGACGACCGGCATCACCGGCCTGGTCGCGCGGCGACCGTCGTACGCCTTCAGATACCGCTGACACACATCGCAGGCGTAAACGCGATACTTCCCGTCGGTTGTCGCAAACGACGTGATCCGCGAACGGTCGCTATTGCGGCAATACGGACAGGTCAGCGACTCGAACTTCCATCGCAATGAGCAGCGTCCGCAAATCAGGTGGCGTTCGGCTGACGGTGTGATCACGGCGAGATCGGGCTCGCCTCCGCACAGGGCGCAATGGGTGTGCGTCCAGTTCGCCAGTTCGGGACGCTGCTGAAGAACCTCCGCGCATCGCGAGAGAAACGGACGCATCGCAAGCGCGATCACCTGACCGAGTGCGCTGTCGTCACCGAGATCGCCGGCCGGCACTGAAGTCACACCAGCCACTGCGAGCTGACGCTCCGCGGCGGCTCGGTACCAGTTGCCGACGGTGGCCAACAGTTGCATGTCGCGGCCGAGCGACTGCGCTTTGTCGTAATCCGCCTGTTCGAGCGCGCCGAATCGCCGAAGAACATCCGCCGTCTGCCGGACCGTCAAGCGAAGATCACTCAGATCAAGCGGGATGTCTTCGAATCGAAGGAGGGGACGCGCTTCGCTCTGATGTCGCCGAAGCGTGTCTGGCGAGAGATCGAGCATCGGAAGTGGCACGCGACCCTGAATGCGTCGCTGGAGGGCGAGCAGTTCAAGGTGCATGTCAACGGCCGTCGCGAGCTCCGGATGCTGCGCGCGAAGTGCCTGGAGTTCCAGTGCTTCACGCGACTCCGATCGTGGACGCAGTGGCTGCCGAGCGGCCGAATCAGTCACCATGAGATCATAGCAGCAGTGCGGATTCTGATGATTGGCTCCGAGGCGCTACCGTTTGCGAAAACGGGTGGCCTCGCCGATGTTCTCGGAGCCCTCCCCAAAGCGCTGATACGTCTCGGACACACGGTCGATCTCGTCATGCCGCGCTACCGAGGCATCAATGTTGGGCAACCATCTCCCACCATTCGCGTCGCACTCGGTGGACAGGTCGATGATGCGGAGATATCGACGCTCGAGAGTGACGGCTTACGCACGATCTTCGTTGGACATAACACTTACTTCGACCGGGAATATCTCTATGGCGCGGCGGATCGTGATTATCCGGACAACCCGGAACGCTTCGCGTTCTTCTGTCAGGCCGCACTCAATTGGGCAGCCACGACGGGTCGTGGCTACGATGTAGTACACGCGCACGACTGGCAGACGGGACTCGTGCCGGTGTTGCTGCATCGCGCGGAAGCCACGCAGGCCACACGCCGTACGCCAACGGTGTTCACGATTCACAACCTCGCGTATCAGGGTGTCTTCGACGCCAGCTGGTTGCCGCGTCTCGGTCTCGGATGCGATCTGATGCGCGTGGACGCGATGGAGTACTGGGGCCGGATCAGCTATCTGAAGGCCGGCATCACCTTTAGTGAGTTGGTGACGACGGTCAGCCCCACGTATGCGCTCGAGATTCAGACCCCGGAACTGGGTTTTGGCTTCGATGGGATCCTGCGTCAGAAATCGGCGGCGCTGGTCGGGATTCTCAACGGAATCGATTACGATCAGTGGGATCCGGAGAGTGATTTGAACCTCCCGGAGCCGTACAATGCGTCAAAGCTGAGGGGGAAAGGCGCAGCGAAACGGAAGCTGCTCGAACACTACGGTCTCCCGGCTACGGCCAAGGATCGGAGCCGCCCACTCATCGGCATGATTTCGCGAATGGTCGATCAAAAGGGGCTCGACCTCCTCGCGGCTCTGGCGGAAGAGTTGCCCAAGCTCGGCGCCGGGCTTGTCGTGCTTGGGACTGGGGATCGGCGCTACGAGGATATGTGGCGGGACCTGGCCGCGAAACACCCATCAGTGATCGCGGCACGGATTGGGTTCGATGAAGCGCTGGCACATCTCATCGAGGGCGGTTCGGACATTTTTCTGATGCCGTCACGATTCGAGCCCTGTGGCTTGAACCAGATGTACAGCTTGCGATACGGGACGGTCCCGGTCGTGAGGGCGACCGGTGGGCTCAACGATACGGTGCTCGATGTGGATCCGGAAACGTGCCGGGGCAACGGGTTTCGATTCGTCGAGTACACCCCGCAGGCGCTCCTTGGTGCGATTCGACGAGCGCTGGCTGCGTTTGGCAACCGGCCCCTCTGGCGACGCATCCAAAAGGGTGGGATGCGCCAGGATTTTTCGTGGGACGCGTCGGCACAGCAGTACGTTGACGTCTACACCCGCGCAACACGAGGCGTGACGGTTTAGGGATAGAGGCAGGAGACAACGAATGGCATCCGAAAAGGTCAAGACGTTCACTGACAGCAACTTCGATGATGAGAAGAAGAGCGGCGTCGTGCTCGTGGACTTCTGGGCGGAGTGGTGCGGTCCGTGTCGCCGGCTGGCCCCGACCGTGGACGCGCTCGCGACGGAGTTCGATGGACGAGCGACGGTTGCGAAGCTGAATGTTGACGAGAACCCCACGATCCCCGAACGATATGCCGTCCGTGGTATCCCCACGCTGTTGCTTTTCAAGGACGGCGAGCTCACCGAAACGATCGTCGGTCTGCGCGGTAAGGAAGACATCGCGAAGATGATCCAGCGCCATCTCGGAGCCGGAGATGTCCACGTCGCGCGCTGATCGCAGGGTCGTCATCATCGGATCGGGGCCGGCCGGTCTCACCGCGGCTCTCTACACCGCGCGCGCCAATCTGTCGCCACTGCTCGTCGAGGGGCTGGAGGCTGGCGGTCAGCTCATGCTGACGACGATGGTCGAGAACTGGCCCGGATTCCGCGACGGCATCATGGGCCCCGACCTCATGACGGAGATGCGCGCGCAGGCGGAGCGCTTCGGCACCGAGATCATGCAGGGCAACGTCGCGCGCGTAGACCTGCAGCATCGGCCCTTCACGATCGAATTCGCCGGAGGCGAGAAGGTGACGACCGACGCGCTCATCATCGCGACCGGCGCCTCGGCGAAGTGGCTCGAGATCGGATCCGATCGAAAACTCGCCGGGCACGGCGTCTCCACTTGCGCAACGTGCGACGGTTACTTCTTCCGAGGCAAGCCGATTGCCGTGATCGGTGGTGGCGATTCGGCGATGGAAGAAGCGATCTACCTCACGCGCTTTGCATCCAAGGTCTCCGTGGTCCATCGACGCGATACGCTGCGCGCGTCGAAGATCATGCAGGACAAGGCGATGGCGAATCCCAAGATCGAGTTCGTCTGGGATTCCGAGGTCGCTGAGGTCAAGGATGGCCCCAACGGTGAGGTCACCGCTATCGTCGTCCGCAATCTGAAAACCGGGCACTTGAGCGAGCTGCCGCTCGATGGCGTCTTCATCGCCATCGGTCACGTCCCGAACACATCGCTCTTCACCGGACAGATCGAGCTGGATGCGAACGGCTACATCAACACGCATGACGGGGCGAAGACCAGCGTGCCGGGTGTGTTCGCGGCGGGCGACGTCCAGGATCACGTCTACCGTCAGGCCGTCACCGCGGCCGGATCGGGTTGCATGGCGGCGCTCGACGCCGAGCGATATCTCGAACACATGCACGACAGCCCTTTTGAGGCTGCGGGAACGGCCGCTCACGCCAGCTGATTCATACAGGAGAATCTGTCCGGCTCAAGCCCGGACACTGCGACAGCCGTGCCTTCCGACGTGAACGAACTGCTCTTCCTGATCGACACGGCGTACAACCGCGTGTCGTGGCACGGGACCAACCTGCGCGGTTCGATTCGCGGCATCTCTCCGCGTCAGGCCGCGTGGCGGCCGGGTCGCGGCCGCCACAATATCTGGGAGCTTGTCGTGCATGCGGCGTACTGGAAGTACGTGGCCTGGCGACGGCTCACATCATCGACTCGCGGATCGTTTCCACTCGAGGGCTCGAACTGGTTCGAGCGCGCGAGTGACTTGACGCCCGTGGCCTGGCGCTCGGACATCGCGCTGCTCGAGCAAACCCATCGCACGTTGCGATCGGCGATTGCTGAACTCAATCCTCGCGATCTCGATCGGCGGCCAGTGAAGGGGAAGACCACGACGCGTGCGCTGGTAGCGGGCGTGGCCGCGCATGACCTCTATCACGCCGGACAGATTCAGTTGCTCAAACGGCTCGCGCCCCGCTGAGGCCGCTATGTCTCCACACGTCGAAGCCATCGCAGACGAATACACGCGCTACAAGGCGCTAGGCGAAGCCGCTATCGCGCAGCTCGATGACGACGAGCTGGCGCTCGTCGCATCCGAAGGCGGCAATTCCGTCATCGCTATCGTCTGGCACGTCGCCGGAAACCTCGAGTCGCGCTTCACCGACTTCCGCACGAGCGACGGCGAAAAGCCGTGGCGCGATCGTGACGAGGAATTCGTGCTGCGGACCGTGACGAAGTCCGAGGTGCTCGAAAAATGGGAGCGCGGATGGGGTGCCCTGCTGGGCGCGATCGGCGAGCTGTCTGACGATGATCTCCTCAAGACCGTGACGATCCGCCGCCAACAGTTGCGCATCGACCAGGCGCTGCAGCGATCGCTGGCGCACACGGCGTATCACATCGGCCAGATCGTGTTTCTCGCCAAACAGATTCGTAGCGGCGGCTGGCGATGTTTGAGTATTCCGCTCGGCGGATCGGCGGCGCACAACGCGCGCGGAGCGGACGAGTCAGCGAAGGCGCATGCCCGTATGCTCGATCACGCTCACTCGATCCAACCGCCGCCGACGACAACATCCTCGTCGTAGAACACGACGGCCTGTCCCGGTGTCACCGCGGCCTGCGGCTCGTCGAACTCGAATTCCGCGCGATGGCCGTCGAGTGCGCGAACGCGTCCTGCCGCGGCGCGATGACGATGGCGGATCTGGGCAGATGCGTGCAGCCAGCTTGACGGAGCATCCACCGAAACCCAGTTCACACCAGAAGCAGTGAGCGTGGTGCGCTCGAGCGCCGACCGCGGGCCTACCGTCACATCGCCTGAGTCAGCGTCGATCTTCACGACGTAGAGCGGCATGCCCGTGGCGATACCGAGTCCCTTGCGCTGTCCGATGGTGAAGCGGTGCACACCCTCATGTGTGGCGAGTGTTCGACCCCGGTCGTCGACGATTGCGCCGCCGCGCGCATCGGGCGTGCGGCTGGCGACAAACGCTGCATAGTCGCCGTCGGGTACGAAGCAAATCTCCTGGCTATCCGGTTTGTCGGCGACGGCGAGTCCAAGACGATGGGCCTCAACGCGGACGGCCGGCTTCGACAGCGAGCCGACCGGGAAGACGGCGCTGGCCAGTTGCTCCTGTGACAGCGAGAACAAGAAGTACGACTGGTCCTTGTCGCGATCGACGCTGCGCTTGAGCCGCCAACGCCCCTCGGGTGACTGCTCGATCTGCGCGTAGTGTCCCGTGGCCACAGACTCCGACCCGAACCCGCGCGCCCGCTCGAGGAGCGTCGAGAACTTCAGGTCGCTATTGCAGTGTGCGCAGGGCAGTGGCGTGCGGCCCGAGGCGTACTCGTGTACGAAGTTCGAGATGACGGTCTCCTGAAACCGCTCTTCGAGATTGAGGATGTAGTGCGGAAAGCCGAGCGTCGAGGCGACGCGGCGAGCGTCGTTCAGGTCGTCGAGCGTGCAGCAGGAGCCAAACTGTGCACCGTCCTGCGGATACAGCTGCATCGACAGACCAATGACGTCATGACCCTGCTCGGCGAGCAGGGCCGCGGCGACAGAGGAATCGACGCCTCCCGACATTGCGACAACGATTCTCATTCGTTCGGATCGTTCGGATCGTTCGTGTCGTTCGTATCGTTCAAACGCGTGCTGGCGCGCGTGTCAGACTGCGCAACTTCTCCACGATACCCGGCATCACGGCAATCACGCGATCGACATCGGCATCGGTATTCGCGGCGCCCAGGCTGAAACGAAGCGAGTTCTGCGTGCGGTGCGGCGGAAAGCCCATTGCCTTCAGCACGTGCGATGGCTCGAGCGTCCCCGACGAGCACGCCGATCCGGTCGAGACGGCAATCCCCTCGAGATCGAGCGCGATCAGCAACGATTCCGCTTCAGTGCGATCGAAACTGATGTTCGTCGTATTGGGCACGCGCGGTGAACGGACGCCGTTCAGTGCGGTCCCTGACACACTTCTGAGAATGCCGTCCTCGAGACGATCGCGCAGCGCGGCGAGCCGCGTCGCCTCGGAGTCCATCTTGGCGATCGCCTCGCGCGCCGCCACACCCATTCCAGCGATCCCGGCGACGTTCTCCGTTCCGGCGCGACGGCTCCGCTCCTGCTTTCCACCGGTCAACGGGGCCTGCAGCCGAACCCCGCGCCGAATCCACATCGCGCCAACGCCCTTCGGACCGTAAAACTTGTGCGCCGAGATCGACAACAGGTCCACGCCGAGAGCCTTGACGTCGATCGGGATCTTGCCGGCCGACTGCACGGCGTCGGTATGGAACACCGCGCGGCGCTCTCTGGCAATCGCGGCCAACTCGGCTATGGGCTGCACGGTCCCGATCTCGTTGTTGGCGTGCATCACTGACACGAGCGCGGTGTCGTCAGTGATCGCCGAGCGCAAGGCGGCCGGCGACACGATGCCGCTCTCATCTACTGGAAGGAGCGTCGACTTCCACCCCCGGCGGGCCAGGGCCTTGAGGGTATTGAGGACCGCCTCGTGCTCGATTGCGGTGGCGATGAGGTGCTTGCGACCGCTTGGCTCGAGCGCCTCGGCAAGCCCGCGGATTGCGAGGTTATCGCTTTCGGTTCCGCCACCGGTGAAGACCACATCACCCGGGTCTGCCCCAATCAGCGCAGCAACGGCCGACCGGGCCCCGTCGATGATCGCCTTGGCTCGCTGCCCGAAGTGATGGACGCTCGACGGATTCCCGAATTCCTCCCGTAAAGTCGAGGTCATTTTTTCGACGACCGCTTCGGAGGGGGGAGTCGTGGCGTTATGGTCGAGGTAGATACGCATTGCGGTGGTTCGTGTTTCGTGGTTGGTGGTGGTGGTTAGTGGTAGAGAGTCAGTGGTTTGGCGGTAAAAATCCACTCCACTGCAACGCCAACCACGAACCGCCGACCACGGCCCACTAACCAGTCTAACCCTTAGCCCCGAAACGACTAGACAGAAATTTCGAGCGGCCGATATACTCTGTGGGCTCCCGCCCAGACGGCCCGCGTTAGCGGGTCAGCATCGCGCGCAGGGCTCCCCCCCGGTTCGAGCCCAGAGCGCACTGGACACGATGGGGTCAGCAATTGGGAGGCCCTGTAGTGACGGTCACGTACTGGGTCGTCGTTGGTCCCAAGCGCAGGTGGTAATTTCCAAAGGAAAACGCCCATGGGAGGGCGGAAGGACACGACATGTGGAAGCGTGATGAAGCGGTGAAACCGACCAGTGGTCAGCCGGGTAGCCCGGCACCGGTCGTCTCAACTCCGTCGGCAAGCCCGTCGGCGGCGCCGCAGCCGGAAAGCCGGCGGATCGAGAGGGATATGGTGAACATCGGAAAGTCCGTCGTCATCAAGGGGGAGTTGAACGGCAGCGAAGATCTCACCATCGAGGGTCAGGTCGAGGGGAAGATCGAGCTGAAGGACCACGTGCTCACCATCGGCCCGAACGGCAAGATCAAAGCGCAGGTCTTTGCCAAGGCCGTCATCGTGCTCGGCGAGGTCAACGGCAACGTGACCGCGTCCGAGAAGGTCGATATCCGCGACGGTGGATCTGTCGACGGCGACATCATCGCTCCTCGCGTGGCCATCGCCGAGGGCGCCCACTTCCGCGGCAGCGTCGATATGCAGCGCAAGGGGCAGCCTGCCGCGAAGGAGACCTCGAAGCCGGCGTCGCAGCCCGCTCCGCAGTCCCAGGCTCAGCCGCAAGCCGCCGCGCACTAAGGCGCGGCGATCCCTGCAGTGAATGCGGGTCGGCGTGTAAACACGGAACGGCGGTATGCCGTTCCGGTAGACACGCGCGCCGACCCCGATTCTCTGTGTCATCATCACGTCGGTGTCGCTCTCCGATCTGTTCAACCGTCGCCGTAAGGAACCCGCCGATTCCGATACCGGTGCATCGGATGCGCCTGTACACCCGACCAAGGTTCTGGCTCGTTTCGTCGCGAGTCTCAGCGCGCGAACACAGCCAGTCCTGCTCGATCTCGGACCCGTGGTCGGCACGAACGTGAGCTTCTTCGGTGAGCAGCTC
>JBKPRH010000487.1:0-7696 GCA_046765795.1 Acidobacteriota bacterium
GGGCTCTCTCCCGGTTTACGGGAATGCCAGTGCGCTCTCGAAGATCTTCAATCCGGACATGGCCGTCATCGGCAATTTTCTCGGTGCAGTCGGTGAAAACGAAATCGAGAGTGCTCCGTCGCTGGAGCTCCACGAGGCGGAGCTGTCGTTACAGGCCATCGTTGATCCATACGCGCGTGCCGACTTCTTCCTTGCCGCCTCTCCCGAGGGACTCGAGATCGAGGAAGGCTTCTTGACGTTCACCGGATTGCCCGGTGGATTGCTCATGAAGGTCGGCAAGATGAAAGAGCAGTTCGGCAAGGTCAATACGATGCATGCGCACACCCTGCCCTGGGTGGATTCGCCGCTCGTCATGAAAAACCTCCTCGGGTCGGAAGAGGGGCTGAACGATTCGGGAATCTCGGTATCGAAGCTGATCGTCAACCCGCTGCTTTTCCTCGAAGCGACCGGCGAGGTCTATCAAGGAAACGCAGGCATCTTCCAGACGCACGAACGCAACGACGTGAGCTGGCTCGGGCGTCTTCGTGGATATCGCGACATCACAGAAGGCACCAACCTGGACGTCGGGTTCTCCTTCGCTCGAGGACACAACGAGTTTGGCGCCGACAACACGACCCGGCTGTTCGGAGTTGATGCGACAGTGCGGTATCGGCCTCTCCGGCGCGCCATCTATCGCCGCTTCATGGGGCGCACGGAACTGATCTGGAGCCGCAAGGGCCTCGATGAAGGAGACGCCAACGCGTTCGGGATGTATGTCAGTGGCGACTATCAGTTCGCACAGCGATGGTTTGCGGGTATCCGCTTCGATCGATCCGAGCGCGGCAACGACTCATCGCTCGTGGACCAGGGGCCGTCGGTCCTTCTGACCTACTGGCCGAGCGAGTTCAGCCAGATTCGAGGGCAGTATCGGCGAACCAAGTACGCAGAAGGCGTCACTGCAAACGAGGCGCTCTTCCAATTCCTGTTTTCAATCGGCGCCCACGGGGCCCACGTTTTTTAGAGTGCGTGTGTCAGATAAATGGAGAACAACATGAAGAAGTTCATAACGATTGCCGCGGTCGCGGTCGCGACTCTCGCGAATGCGAACGCGTTCGCGGCCATCAACGTCGTGACCTCGACCGAAGATCTTGCAGCGATCGTCAAGGAAGTTGGCGGCGACAAAGTCGCGGTCGAATCACTGGCCAGGGGCTATCAGGATCCGCATTTTGTCGAAGCGAAGCCGAGCTTCATCCTGAAACTCAACAAGGCGGATCTTCTTGTCGCGGTCGGCCGCGAACTCGAGATCGGTTGGTTGCCCCCGTTGATCACGCAGAGTCGTAACCCGAAAGTACAGCCGGGAAGTGCGGGGTACCTGGATGCGTCGCAGAACGCAAAGATTCTCGACATTCCGACGGGGCAGATCACCCGCGCGATGGGAGACGTTCATCCGCAAGGGAATCCACACTACTGGCTCGATCCGGAAAACGGCCTTCGCGTGGCGAAGGAGGTCCAGAACAAGTTGACGGAATTGAGTGGCGCCGACGCGGGTTATTTTACGCAGCGTTACAGCGACTTCGAGCGCCGGCTGAATGAGGCGACAAAACGGTGGAAGGCGACGATGGCCCCATATAAGGGCATCAAGGTCGTCACCTATCACCGCTCCTGGCCGAACTTTGCCGATGCGTTTGGCATTGACGTTATCGGCTATGTCGAACCGAAGCCGGGGATTCCGCCATCGCCAGCGCACACGCTCGATCTCGAAGCTGCGATGAAGCAGCAGAACGTCAAGCTCGTTCTCGTCGAGCCTTATTTCGATCTGAAGACACCCAACGCGATTGGTCGCGACACCGGCGCAAAGGTGCTGGTGATGCCACCATCGGTCGGTGGCGTGAAGGAAGTGACGGACTACTTCAAATTGTTTGATTACGACATCAACTTGCTGGTCAACGCCATCAAAGAAACAGGAGTGCGGTAGCGATGGGAGGATTCACACTTGGCCAGATCGTCGATTTTCTCGCCGCGCCGTTCGTCGCGAGTCTGATCCTGACTGGCATCCATTCGTACCTGGGCGTGCACGTTGTCGAGCGAGGCGTCATCTTCGTTGATCTCTCGCTCGCGCAGATTGCCGCACTTGGGGCGACGATTGCGATTCTTCTCCCATTCTCGGGCGGTGACCCTCACGCGCCCTCCGTCTACTGGGTCAGCCTGCTGTTTACGTTCATCGGCGCGGCGATCTTCTCGATGATTCGCGGAAAGAGGGCCCGCATCCCGCAGGAGGCGATCATCGGAATCAGCTACGCGGTCGCGTCTGCGGCGTCGATTCTCGCCATGAGCAAGTCGACATCGGAATCGGAACACCTGAAAGACATGCTCGTCGGCAACATCATCGCGGTGTCGTGGCACGACGTGACGAAGACGGCGTTACTCTACGGCGCGATCGGGCTCTTCCATTACATCTTCCGGAAGCCGTTCCTGGCCATTTCGATGAACCACGATCGGGAGGATGTTGTCAGCGGCCTGAGCGTGCGCTGGTGGGACTTTCTCTTCTACGCGTCGTTCGGGTTCGTTGTGACGTCGTCGGTCGCGATCGCCGGCGTCTTGCTGGTGTTCTGTTATCTGATTGTCCCATCCGTGGCTGCGATGCTATTCGCAGACACGATCGGAAAGCGCCTCGCGATTGGGTGGACCATGGGCACGATTGTGTCGGCGCTGGGGGTCTATCTCTCCGTCATCCTCGACCTTCCGACAGGCGCAACGATCGTTTGCACGTTCGGGCTGGTTCTTGTTGGGATGTCGATCATTCGAGTACTGATGCCCCGAAAGATGCCGGTTGCGCTTCGCGCGAGCCGGACGGCGTGAGCGGCGGGGTCTGAAGGCCCCGCCCGACAGGCCCTCATTTATAATTCTGCAGCATGCAGTGTCGGAATTGCGGGACTGAGATCGCGGACAAGGCGATTGTCTGCTACCGGTGCGGAGTCGGAACGACCGAACCGTTGAGAAAGCCGGCGCCGCTGCCGGCCGGGCGCAGTGGACCGCCGCTCTGGGCAGGAATTCTTCCATTGCTTCTGGCGCTCGTCGTTCTGGCTGGCGCCCAGCCGTCGGGTTATCCGCGCGAAGCGGACATCGCCGCCGCGGTGCTCGCCGTAGTGGGCGTCTTGATGTTGACCGCTCGCATCGTACGGCGCCGCTGAGGTACACTCCCCGCATGCCAGAGGCCCGCCTCGAAGTCACGGACGCGCTCGGCCGGCGCGTCGTCCCGGTGGCGAAAGCGCCATTCGAGATTGGCCGCCGCGAAACGAATGACCTGCGTCTCGCCGGGAGCGAAGTCTCCCGCGATCACGCCGAAATCGTCCTCGATCCGAGCGGCACCTACATCTTGAAGGACAGGGCGTCGCGCTACGGGACGTACGTGAACGGCGATCAGGTGACGGAGCATTCGCTCGCCCATGGCGACCGGATCCGGCTTGGCCGCAGCGGGGGCGCGGAAATGGTCTTCCTCGTGCGCGACACCGATGTCGTTGAGGAGAAATCGCCGACCACCACCGCCATCGGCGACCTGCGACAGATCGGTGCGCTGCTCGAAGGCCTGCGCGCCCTCGGATCGGGCAGAGTCCTGGACGACGTGCTGTCGCTGGTGTTGGATTCCGCGATTGACGTCGGTGGCGCGGAGCGCGGGTTCATCATGCTGGCGAACCCCGACGTCGAGCTCGAGTTCAAGATGGCCCGGGCTCGAGGCCGCATCACATTGTCGGGTGGCAGCTTCGAGACCAGCCGGAAGATTCCTGAAGAGGTATTCCGCACCGGCGAGGTGAAGATCGTCGCTGATCTGCTGGACTCCGGGATCGTCAACCTTCACGGCGGCACGGTGGCGCTTGGCATTCGCAACGTGTTGTGCGTGCCGCTGCGGCTGGTTCGATTTCTCGACAAAGCAGAAGCAGAGAACCACCGCGAGAAGCGGATCGGCGTCCTGTATCTCGACAGCCGTCAGAAGGGAACGCTTCTCTCCAACTCGACGCGCGCCGCACTCGAAACGCTCGCGACCGAGGCCGCGGTCGCCATTGAAAACGCCCGTCTCTACCGCGAGACGATGGAAAAGGCGCGGATGGAGCAGGAGATGCGGATCGCGGCCGAGATCCAGCAGGCACTGCTGCCAAAGATGGCGCGAGCCGGAACGTTCTTCAGCGCCGCGGCTGCCTCGATTCCCTGCCGCTCCATCGGCGGCGACTTTTACGACTACGTCGATCTGCCCAACGGCGCCATGGGTTTTGCACTCGGCGATGTCGCCGGCAAGGGACCGCCTGCGGCGCTCCTGAGCGCGATGATGCAGGGAATCTTCGCTGCGCAGGCGGCGTCAAACGACTCACCCTCGCAGACGATCGGTCGTGTCAATCTCGCGTTGTATCGGCGAGGGATCGAATCGCGGTTCGTGACGCTGATGTATGGCGCGATGAATCCGGACGGCCGGCTGACGTACTGTAATGCCGGTCACAATCCACCCCTGATCATTTCGCCAGGGAGCTCGACCCAGGTGCGCCGGCTCGAATGCGGCGGTCCGATCGTCGGATTGTTCGATGCCGCGACGTTCGAAGAAGAAACCGTTACGCTCCAGGCCGGGGACTGGCTGATCGTGTTCAGCGACGGCGTGTCGGAAGCGATGTCGGCCAGCGGTGACGAGTATGGCGAGAGCCGCATCGTCTCGGTGGTCGAGCGGAACAAAGAACTCGAGCCACGACAACTGCTTGAAGCGATGTTTGCCGATGTGCGTGAGTTCACCCGCGGCGCGCCGCAAAGCGACGACATCACCGCTATGGTGCTGCGCTACGGGATTTGAACGTGGAGCCACTTCTGCGGCGCCAGCGGATAGCCGTCGCAGTCTGGATTGTCCTTGCCATTGCCCTCTGGAACGGCATCTTCGAAATGATGGTCGTGCGCGGTGTGAAGGAATATCTCTTTCGCGCTGCGCAGCACGAGGCCGGCCGAAGGCCGTTCACACCGGTTGCCGAGGTGATGGATCCCGCAATCTTCCATGCGACCTGGGTGGCCACGCTGTGGACGTCAATCGTTCTGCTGGCCGCGCTCCTGACGATTCGCGCCTTCACCCGCGTGGCGGGGCGGTCTGAAGACCGCGCGCTACGCGTGTAGGCGGGGTCTTTAGACCCCGCCAAACCAGATGCATCCCCTCATTCACGACTGGAACCATGTTGCCGATCGTCCACGCCGCACCGTCATGCTGGACGATGAAACGCTGCGCGATGGGCTGCAATCGCCTTCCGTCAGATGCCCGACGATCGAGCAGAAGATCGAAATCCTTCACCTGATCGATCGGCTTGGCATCGACACGGCGGACATCGGCCTCCCGGGCGCGGGACCGCATGTCGTGCGCGACGTCGAGCGGCTGGCGCGCGAAATCGTTTCGCAGAAATTGAGCGTCAAGGCGAATTGCGCGGCACGGACCGTCATTGCCGACATCAAGCCGGTTGCTGAGATCTCACAACGTACGGGGCTGCCAATCGAATGCTGCACGTTCATTGGCTCGAGCCCGCTGCGGCAGTATGCGGAAGGGTGGACGATCGACCAGCTGCTTCGATTGACCGAAGAGGCGATCACCTTCGCGGTCCACGAAGGATTGACGGTCATGTACGTCACCGAAGATACGACTCGCGCCGATCCGGACACGTTGCGGCGGTTGTACTCGACGGCGGTCCGCGCCGGTGCGTCTCGCGTGTGCGTGTCCGACACAGTCGGGCACGCCACGCCGGAAGGTGCGGCAGCGGTCGTGCGATTCATTGTCGGGGTTGTCGACGAATGCGGCGGCGGCGTTGGAATCGACTGGCACGGCCATCGCGACCGCGACTTCGCCGTCAGCAATTCGCTGGCAGCGCTCGAGGCTGGCGCGACGCGCCTGCACGGCGCTGCAATCGGTATCGGCGAGCGTGTCGGGAACACGCCAATGGATACGCTGCTCGTCAATCTGGTGTTGATGGGTTATATCGATCGTGATCTTTCCGCGCTGGTCGAGTACTGTGGGGCGGTCTCGAAGGCCACCGGGGTGCCAATTCCACCCAATTATCCAATTGTCGGGAAGGATGCGTTCCGCACGGCAACCGGCGTGCATGCGGCAGCAATCGTGAAGGCGGTGCGCAAGAACGACCACGATCTCGTCGACGCCGTGTATTCAGGGGTGCCAGCCGCGTTGGTCGGGCGCGAACAGGAGGTTGATGTCGGGCCGATGTCTGGGCGCTCGAATGTGATCTTCTGGCTGGAGCGGCGCGGGCTCACGGCGACTGACGAGATGATCGATCGGATTCTTGCCGAAGCGAAGAAGTCAGATGCCGTGCTGAGCGAACAGACGATCCGCTCGGTTCTCGGACAACGACTGCGCAGCGCAGACTAAGCGCCCCACTGTTTCGAGTTGGCGGCGCGAGCGATGGAGCGAGCGCTGGCAGGCGCTGGGGGTGAGGCCCCAGCGCAAAGTAAGAAATGTCAGCACGTGATGCAGATTCGGGCCGGCACCATCACCGCGCTTTATCTTTTTGATGTCGCCGAACACATCGATCTGACACGTCTGCGACAACTCATCGGGACAGGGTCGGAAGCGCGCCTGACGTCGAAGGCGACCGCCTCTGCTTACCTTCGTTACCAGACGCCGCCACTCATTGCCGAAGGCGAGACGCTCGGATTCGCGACGATCGACGGGTTCCGCACGCGGCTGAAGTTCTTCGACTATGGAGTCATTTCACTCGCGCTGACGCGCACGTTTGGTGGCTCGTGGGCCGAGCTGGTCGAGAGCAGCCATCGCTATATCGAGAACGCATCGCTCGAAGCGCAATCGGAAGCCGCCGTGCGGAGCCTCGTCGAACGATGCCGGGCCGCGATCACGCGCTCCCGCCCGACTTTTCTGGCGGAAGACTACCTCGTCGTCGCCGTGAACCAATTCGACGACGTCGCGTCAGCAGACGAACTCGTCGCCGCCCATGGACAGCAGATTGCTCAGCTGCTGCGTGGCGAGACACAGCCTCTCAGCCCGCAGGAGCAGGAGGAGATTCTCCGCGTCCGACTGTCGTACCTGGTCAGCGATCTCGTGATTCCGACATGGAATGCGGCGTTCGTCTACGACTCCGAAGCTGGTGCTGCGGCAACCCTCGAGCTCTTTGAGTTCGCCAACTCGCAGCTGCTCGAATTCCGGTATCACGACGCGTTGCTCGACGCCGAACTGGCGGGCATCTATCCGCAGCTTCAGCGCACCAGTTGGTGGAACAACCTCATGGGACGCGGCACCGCGCGTGCCGCGACCCAGCTGCATTCGCTGTTCATCGACATCAATGAGATCACCGATCGGACGGAGAACGCGCTGAAGATCGTCGGCGATATTTACGCGGCCCGGTTGCTGGCGCTGGTGAGCGCGCGTCTGGGCATCGCGCGCTGGAAGGCGAGTGTCGAGGACAAGCTCGAGACGCTCGACGACATTTACCGCTTCGCCGTCGAGCAGGTCGCCATCTCGCGCGGCCAGTTTCTCGAACTCACGGTCGTGCTGATCCTAATACTCGAGTTGGTGCTGTTCATGATCGGAGTGATGAAGTGAGAGTCTCAATCAACAGTCTTCGCTGTGACGCTGCGATCGTGCCTTAGAGCACGTAACAAAACCTCCGAAACCTGATCCTCGCCGGCGAAGTAGCGTGAACGGGTATGGCTGCGGCGTGTTGGCGCCGCCTGCGCG
>JBKPRH010000488.1:0-8845 GCA_046765795.1 Acidobacteriota bacterium
CAGACCTACGACAGGTCAGCGAACCGGTAGCCCACCCATGGCTCCGTGAGGATGTACTTCGGAGACGAGGGATTGGGTTCAATCTTCTTCCGGAGCGATCCCACGAGCACACGCAGATGCTCCGGTTGATCAGTGGCGTGCGGGCCCCAGATCGCCTTGAGGATGGCGCGGTGCGTGAGCACGCGGCCGGGGTGTTGGGCCAGGTACGTCAGCAGCTCGAATTCCTTCGGCGTGAGCCGCACCTCGTCGCCGTCTCTGAGGACTCGGAAGCGCTCGCGATCGATGACCAGTCCGCCGCGCACGATTGGACCGGCAGTGCCGGATGCGCTGTCGGATCGTCGCAATGCCGCGCGGATGCGCGCGAGCAGTTCTTCGGCGCCAAACGGCTTGGTTACGTAGTCGTCCGCACCAGCGTCGAGCGCCGCCACCTTGTCGCCTTCGGCGCCACGCGCCGAGAGGACGATGATCGGTGCGCTCGAGGTCTGGCGCACCTGCCGGCAGACCTCGATGCCATCGAGATCGGGCAAGCCGAGGTCGAGCACGATGAGGTCTGGCTTGTCGCGCTCGACGATCTCCAACGCGGCGCGGCCGCTCATTGCCGACAGCACGGCGTAGCTGTTGTTGCGTAGCAGCGGCGCCACCGTCGCCAGAATATTCGGCTCGTCGTCCACGATGAGGATCTGTTGGGCCATCGTCAGAGCGACACGGTGGCGCGGCGGACAGTGCCGGGAATCACCATCGAGAATCGCGCGCCGCCGCCGATGTTCTCGGCCCAGATACGCCCGCCTGCTGCGGCCAGCAACCCGCGGGTGATGGAAAGTCCCATGCCGGTCCCGAAGGTTGACTGGCGCGCGGTGTGACCGCGATAGAAACGTTCGAACAAGTGCTCGAGCTCGCCGGGATCGAGCCCGGGCCCGCGATCGGTGACCGACACGTGCAGCCCGTCGTCCTCGACGTGGGCCTGCACGACGATCTCGCGATCGATGGGTGAGTATTGCGCCGCGTTCTCCAACACATGCGACAGGGCGACGGACGTGAGCTTGGGATCGATCTCCGCTTCACGATCGGCATCGGCTTCGACGCGCAACGCGTGGCCGTCGAGCGCATGCCGCACGTGCGCGCTGGCGGCGTCGACCACATCGGCGGCCGTCACCCACTGCTTGTCGACGCGGATGGCGGCGGCGTCGATGCGCGCCATGTCGAGGATGTCCTGGAACAATCGCGTGAGCCGGTGCAACTCGGCGCTGGCGGCTCGCGCCTGCTCGAGACGGTCCTCGGCCGGTAGCTCGCGCCGCAGGTTTTCAACCGCGGCTTTGATCGCCGTCAGCGGCGTGCGCAGATCGTGGCTCAGGGAGGCGAGCAGCGTCGCGGCGAGATCGGCTTTCTGCCGGACCAGTTCGGCGGCGTCGCGTTCGGTGAGGAATTGCACCCGCTCAATCGCGATCGCGACGACACCAGCGAGGGCGTCGAGCGAACCGATATCCATGTTGGATGACGAGGCCGCCAGCAGGCCCACGGCCTTGGTCCCATGGCGAAGGGGCACCAGCGTATAGCCACGATCGCCGCCGATCTGCACGTGGCCGCCGTACGCGCGCTGACGCGCGTCGTACTCGACGGTGCCGCGTGCTCTGGCGATCGCCATGTTCAAGGTCAATGTATCGATGCTGACATCTTCGCTGCCGCCCTGATGGACGCGCCAGCCGTGCTCGCTGGGCAGGCAGATCGCGATCTTCGGCAGCTCGAATCGCCGCGCCACGTGTCGGGCGAGTGCATCGATCGCACCGACGGTTTCCGTCGTCAACAGCACATCGCGTGTCAGATCGAACAGGCGTGTGACCTCGTTGCGGCTGGCGATGGCTTCTGACGCGCGAGCCTGAGCTGCTGCCGACAGGTTGCTCGCGATGACGGCGACAACGAGAAAGGCGAACAGCGCGATCCAGTTCTGCGGGTCCGCGATGGTGAACGTACCGAGTGGCGGCAGGAAGAAGAAGTTGAGCGCCAGCATTGCCGCGCCGGATACGACGATGGCCGCCCACAGACGGCCGACCGTTGCGGTCGCAAGGACGACAAGCAGGAACGCCAGCGCGACCGTCGTCGCACTGACGTCGGGCAGCTGCCGCAGCAGCACTGCAGCTCCAGTCAGTGCCGACAAGCTCGCGATGAGAACGGCCAGGTCGCGTATCGGAACTCGACGCATGAGCGCTCAGCTCATTCTGACATCACGACACGATGACCGCGCGAGTCGCGGACTTCTTATCGACTCTTTACGGCTTTCTTACGCCGTCTCCGCATATCGTGAGTGCGATGTCCTCGGAGCGCCCTTCGTACGAAGTCGACAGCCCCCATATCAACGCACCCCACTGGCCATGGGCGCTGGCCGGCTGGACGATTTGCGCACTGCATGTCTTGTTTTTTCTCGAGGCCTGGATCCAGCGTTCGGCCTGAGGTTCACGGGCCCGCAGCCAGGTCGAGTTCGAGGGGGATAAGAAAGTCATAAAAAGTTCATAAGTACCTGCCCGGCGGCCTTGGTCCGGCACCGGGCTCCTCCGATAATGCGAGAGGTTGCCCAATTCGATCGCGTCCGTAGCTCAGCACCATGACACGTCGTCCGTGCATGGTCGCAACCGCCTTCTTCCCCTGACACTCACGGCCCTCGGTGTCGTGTATGGCGACATCGGGACCAGCCCGCTCTACGCGCTGCGCGAGTGCTTTTTCGGGACGCATTCAGTGCGGCCGACGCACGATAACGTGCTCGGCGTTCTATCGCTCATCATCTACTCGCTCGTCCTGGTCATCTCAATCAAGTACGTCGCGATCGTGATGCGCGCGGACAACCAGGGCGAGGGCGGCGTGCTCGCACTGACGGCCTTGATCCCCGGACGAGCCGGCGGTGGCGGTCGGCAGTGGAGGCTGGCCGTCGGCCGGCCCATCCTGATCGCGCTTGGCATCTTCGGCACGGCACTGCTCTACGGCGACGGCATGATCACGCCGGCGATTACCGTGCTCGGCGCGATCGAGGGTCTCGAAGTCGCCACGCCGCTGTTTCAACCCTATGTCGTGCCGCTCACCGTCGTGATTCTGATCGGACTCTTCCTGATCCAGAAGTACGGCACCCATCGTGTCGGCGGTCTGTTCGGCCCGATCATGGTGGTCTGGTTCGTGGTGCTCGCGGTGCTTGGCGTCAATTGGATCGTGCGCTTGCCTGCAGTGCTCAGCGCGTTCGACCCGCGTCATGCCGTCTCGTTCTTCGCGGCGAATGGTTTCACCGGTTTTGCCGTGCTCGGCGCGGTGTTCCTCGTGGTGACCGGTGGAGAAGCGCTGTATGCCGACATGGGGCATTTCGGCAAGCAGCCGATCCGACTCGCATGGTATGCGCTCGTGCTTCCATCGCTGGTGCTGAACTATCTGGGCCAGGGCGCGCTGATGCTGCTCGATCCCCGCGTCGATCACCCGTTCTTCTTGCTCGCCCCGTCCTGGGCGCTCATTCCTCTCGTCGTGCTCTCCACGGCGGCGGCGATCATCGCCTCGCAAGCGCTCATCTCCGGCGCGTTCTCAATCACGCGGCAGGCCATTCAGCTCGGCCTCGCCCCGCGGCTCGAAGTGGAGCACACCTCGGCGCACGAGATGGGGCAGATCTACGTGCCGCAGGTGAATTGGGCGCTGATGTGCGCGACGGTGCTCATCGTGATTGGATTCGGCTCGTCCACCGCCCTGGCCGCGGCCTACGGCATTGCCGTCACGCTGACGATGATCATCACCGTGTTGCTCCTTTATGTCGTGATGACCGAGGTGTGGCATTGGGCGAAGCCCTTCTCGCTGGCCGTGGTTGCGGTGTTCCTCCTGATCGATGTCTCCTTCTTCGGTGCGAACGCGCTGAAGGTCATGCAGGGCGGCTGGGTCACGCTGGCTGTTGCGGCACTACTCTTCACGTTGATGACGACGTGGAAGACGGGACGGCGGCTTGTCGCAGAACGGCTGACCGCGCGCGCAATCCCACTCGAGGATTTCATCGAGATGGTCTCTGCCGCACGGCCCGTGCGGGTGCCGGGGACCGCGGTCTTCATGACGGCGCAGCCGGTCGGCACACCCCCCGCGCTCGCGCACAATCTCCGGCACAACAAGGTGATGCACGAACACGTCGTGGTACTGACCGTGACCACGGCACAGCAGCCGCACGTCGCCCCCGAAGACCGCATTTCGATCGAGTCATTGGGCCATGACCTGTTCAACGTGCGGGTGCAGTACGGGTTTATGGAGGATCCGGACGTCCCGGCGGCCTTGAAAGAGGCGTGCGAGATGGGGCTCCCCATCGATACCGACGACCTGACCTATTTCCTCGGCCGCGAAACCATCATCGTGACGCGCCGGAAGGGCATGGCCGTCTGGCGCGAGAAGCTCTTTGTGCTGATGGCGCGAAACGCGGTTCGCGCGACGGCGTTTTTCCGTCTTCCTCCGGAGCGGGTGGTCGAGCTGGGCGTGCAAGTAGAAATGTAGCGGCCGCAGTTAACCCGCAACCTGCGTCGCCCGTTCTTCGTCTCAGAGGGCGACATGCCACGACTTCATCCGCTCCTCCGCCGGTTCACACGGGCCCCGATGTTCACCGCGGCCGCCCTCCTGACCCTGGCCATCGGCATCGGCGCGAACACTGCGGTCTTCAGCGTCGTCAATGGCGTCCTCATCAAACCGCTGCCATATCCGAAGTCTGAAGAACTGGTTGGCGTGTGGCATTCGGCACCAGGCGTCGGCTTCAAGGACGGCGCCGTCAACGTCTCGCCGACGATGTATTTCTCCTATCGCGAGGAGGGGCGAGCCTTTCAACAGGTCGGAATCTGGTCACAAGGTGGTGTGACCGTGATCGGGTTCTCTGAGCCGGAGCAGGTGCGAAGCCTGTTCGTGACGCAGGGCGTGCTTGACGCCGTCGGTGTGCCTCCGGCGCTCGGGCGGTGGTTCTCCCGTGAGGACGATTCACCCGGCTCGCCGGAGACGGTGCTGCTGACGCACGGGTATTGGCAGCGGAGATTCGGCGGCGATCGGAACGTGTTGGGCCGCAGCCTCACGATCGACTCGAAACCGCGCACGGTCATTGGTGTCATGCCTGAGGGATTTCGATTTCTCGACGCCGATGCCGAACTCATCCTGCCGCAACGATTCGATCGAGCGCGTGTCTTCCTCGGCAACTTCAGCTTTACGGGAATCGCGCGACTCAAGCCGGGCGTAACGATCGAACAGGCCAACGCCGACGTCGCCCGCATGCTGCCGATGTGGCTGAAGGCGTGGCCCACGCCGCTTGGGCTCGACCGTGCGGTATTCGAGAGTGCGCGCTTTGCTCCGGCGCTGCGCCCGCTGAAGCAGGACGTTGTCGGCAACATTACCGACGTGCTCTGGGTGCTGATGGGCACGATCGGAGTGGTGCTGTTGATCGCCTGCGCGAATGTCGCCAACCTCCTGCTCGTGCGCGTGGAGGGACGGCAGCAGGAACTGGCCACGCGTGCCGCACTTGGCGCCGGGCGCGGCCGTATTGCGCGAGAGTTGATCCACGAGAGCCTGACGCTGGGTGCGATGGGCGGGGTGCTTGGCGTGGGCGTGGCATTCGGTGCGCTGCGATTGCTGAAGGCGCTGCGACCTGAGACGCTGCCGCGCCTCGACGAGATCGTGATCGACCCGTTGGTGATTGGATTTGCAGCGGCAGCGGCGCTGCTCTCGGGCGTGCTCTTTGGACTGATCCCGATCCTGAAATACAGCGGACCGCAGTTCATCACGGCCCTGCGTGGTACGCGAACCGCGAGTCACAGTCGCGAACGGCATCGCGCGCGCAACGTGCTCGTTGTGGTGCAAGTCGCTCTGGCGCTGGTGCTGCTGGTCGCGTCCGGGTTGATGATCCGGACGTTCCAGTCGCTGCGCCACGTCGAGCCGGGCTTTACGAGAGCCAACGAACTGCAGATGCTGCGCGTGTCGATCCCGCCGACGCTGATTGAGGATCCATCGCGAGTCCTTCGCACCTACAGCGATATTCTCGAGAAGCTGGCCGCGCTTCCCGGCGTCAGCGCGGCCGCCTTCGTGAGCTCCGCCCCGCTCGAAGGCTTTAACAGCAACGATCCGATCGGCGCCGAGGACAAGCCCTACGATCCGAAAAAGATTCCGCCGATTCGTCGGTTCAAGTTCATATCGCCTGGATACTTCCGAACCGTCGGCACGCCGTTGGTGGCGGGGCGCGATATCACCTGGTCCGACGTCGTGGATGACCATCCGGTCGCCGTGATCTCCGAGAACATGGCGCGCGAGATGTGGGGCGCACCGGCTGCCGCGCTCGGGAAGCGCATCAAGATTGCGCCAGTCGATTCCTGGCGGGAGATCGTCGGTGTCGTCGGCGATGTGCGTGACAACGGCGTGCACGAGCCGGCGCCGACCATCGTCTACTGGCCGACGATGATGGCGAAGTTCTGGGGCAACGAGCGCTTCGCCTCGCGATCGTTGACGTTTGTGCTGCGCAGCGATCGCAATGGCACCGAAGCGTTCCTGACACAGATTCGCCAGGCGGTCTGGTCAGTCAATGGCAGTCTGCCGCTGGCACTCGTGCGGACGTTGCAGGATGTCTACGATCGATCGCTGGCGCGGACGACCTTCGCACTGGTGATGCTGGCCATTGCCGGTGCGATGGCATTAGTGCTTGGCATCATCGGCATCTACGGCGTGATCGCCTATTCCGTATCTCAGCGCACGCGTGAGATCGGCATCAGGATGGCGCTCGGTGTCGAGCAACGCGACGTGCGGCGCATGTTCCTGCAGCACGGGCTCGTGCTGGCCGGGATCGGCGTGGCCGTGGGCATCGGCGTCGCTGCAGCGTTGATGCGGCTGATGACGTCGATGCTGTATCAGGTCAGTCCGCTCGATCTGACGACCTATGCGGGCGTGTCGCTCGTGTTGCTCGCAGCGGCGATGACGGCCAGTTATCTCCCGGCGCGACGTGCGGCGTCGTTGAATCCGGTGGACGCGTTACGCGCCGAGTGACAACTCGTTTCCGCGTTGTCCTTCGTCCGTAGGCGCGCTCTACGTCTGGAACCAGCGGCCGGCAGCCTGCCGCTCGCCGCCTGCTCTCGCCTTGATCGTGCGCGGCGCACGTTGCTCTCTCGGAGTCACGAGCGGTAAGCGGATCTTTGCCACCATCTCGCCGAGCGGATGGACCTTCATCCACAGGTGACCGCCGCATTCGCTGACCAGTCCCTGCAGCGTCGCGAAGTCCACGCCGGACGTCGCCTTGCGCGATCGTCGCGCCTGGCTCTCGTCTTCAGCCCCGGCGCGCCGGCTCTCGGTCACGGTGATCAACGCGTGCAGTCCGAGCCGCACGTTCGGATGCTTGGCAGAGAAGTGGCGATCCACCACGCTCGTGCCCAACTCGATCCGTAGACGGCCGCCGGCTGGCATGCGGCCGCGGCCGTAGCTGGCGAGATTGACCAGCAGACGTTCGATCCGCTCGGTGTTCACATCGACATTGAGCGGCGCAGACGTGTCGCGCAACGCGACCTCGACGTCGGCGCCGACGACGTTCTTGAGCACCGGCTCGAGATCGCGGACCAGCGTGTTGAGGTCCACGAGCATCGGCGTGCGGGCCTGTTCTTCGCTGCACGCCGCGAGCTCCTGGAGGAATCCGATGGCGCGTCCGACGTCCTCGAGCAGTTCTTCGCCACGTTGCCGTGCATCGCTGTGTCTCGGGAACTGGGACACCCAGTCACGGCACAACTCCTGAGAATTCGCGAGCAGGCTGCCGCAGGTGACGGCAACTTCTGAGGCGAGACGGCCCAGCGCTTCCATGCGCTGCGCCTGGCCGAGCCGCTCTTCGAGTACGCGCAGTCGCGTGAGATCTTCGGCCACCACTTCGATGAGTCCGGTCGGCAGCGAACGCGCAGAGAGACGTACGAACAAGCGACCGCCGTCCTGGCGTCGCCATGTGGTTTCGATGGATTCCTTGGTGCGCAGGCTGATGCAGCGTTCGATCAACCAGGACAAGGCTTGCGGCGCCTCGAAGACGGCCGTCGCAAAATCGCCGCTGGCCAGCTCGTAGGTGCGGCGGCCGATCATCGTGGTCAACGCGCGATTGACGTCGGCGAGGACGCCGTCGCGGTTGCAGCGGAACATCGCCACGCCTGAGTGATCGAACAGGCGGTGACTCTCGGCGCGGCTTGCCTCGAAGGCTTCCACGCTGGCTTTCAAGGAGTCCTGCAACTGCCGCGACCGCTCCTGTAGCGTCGTGAGCGACTGCTGCAAGGTGTCGCGCTCGGTGGTCAGTACTCGCTGACGTTCGTCCATGTCCGCCGAGTAGCTCTCGTGCTCGAGTTGCGACTGGGCGAGTTGGATTTCGAGCTGTTGCCGCTGTTCGACGAATCGCGCACGCGTATCGGTCAGCGTCTGCTCGACCGCATCGCGGACCGCCTGCGCATCGGCGAGCTGCGAGGCAAGGTCGGCCTCGAGCGCGGTCAGGCGAGTGATCTCGGATGTGGCGCTGTGGAAATCCTGGCGAACCTGTTCGAGCGAAGACTCTGCGTCTTCAAGACGCGCAGCAAGACGATCGCGTTGGCTGGCCGTCGCGTCGAGCACGCTCTCGTGCTGCACCTGCGCGTCCGAGAACGCGGCCTTCGCATCGGCGAGGGCGGCCCTCGCATTCGCGAGGGCCTGATCGAGTTCGGCGTGAATCGTCTGTTCCTGCTGCAGCTGTTCGTTCAGCCCGGTCTCGCGAGCGGCCGCTTCGCGGATGGCTGTGTTGGCATCCGTCAGTTGTCGATCGAGGGTATCGCGTGTGGCCTGCGTGTCGGAGAGCTGCGACGCGAGCTCGGCTTCGTGCTGCTTCAGG
>JBKPRH010000489.1:0-9796 GCA_046765795.1 Acidobacteriota bacterium
ATGGTGTGTGGCATACCGTCGAGGAAGATGCTCGTGCCAGCAATGTCGGGGCGCCCCGCGAACCGCTCGCGCCAATACCGGTCGGTGAGGATCGCTACTCGTGCGGCGCCGGCCTGGCCGTCTTCTGGTCGAAAGCCTCGCCCGAGTGCGGGTGAGATTCCCCACTGATCGGGCAGGTTCACCGTCGCGCGAATCAACGACGCGCGCTCCGGTCCGTCGAGTCCGGTCAGCGTGGCAGTCGCGTACTGAAACGCCGCGAACTCGTCGACCGTCGTCGAACGCGCCTTCCAGTCAACGAGGTCGGGGACCGACGTGCCGGTGATCGCAAGATCACCAGCCATGCCTGCGCGCGCCTCGCTGGGACGCGGATCGGTTGATGAAACGAAGATGAGTCGATCGGCGTCGGCGACGGGCATGGCATGCCAGACGCTGTCGACGGTACTCGCGATGATGGTGCTCACTCCGATCGCCACCGCCAACGTGAATACGATGACGCTTGTCGGAGCCGGGTTGCGCCAGAGAGACCGCAGTGCCAATCGGAGACTCGAGATCATTGTTGAATGTCCGATCTGTGATTGGTGATTCGTTGTGGATTGGTGATTGGGGATTGCTGATTGAAGGACGAACCAGCTGAAATGGGCCGCCCGCCAATCAACAATCGAGAATCTGCAATCGTCAACCAATCAATAATCAACAATCACCCCAATCACAAATCGCCTAGTCCTGCCGCAGAGCCCGCAGCGGGTCGGTTCGCGCGGCGCGCCGCGCAGGAATGTACGCGGCGATCAACGTGATGGCGACGAGCGTTGGCACTGCAAGCACGTAGCTCCACATGTTGCTGCCTGCGGCGGCGGCCGTGCCACCGTTGAAGACTTCTGTCAACAAGCCGCTCGTCGCGATGCTGCCGGCGATGCCGAGCGCGATCCCGACGCCCGCAAGGATCATTCCGCGCTTGAGGACCATTCGAAGGACCGATGCCGGCGCCGCACCCACCGCGATCCGGATGCCGATCTCGCGCGTGCGGCGAGTGACGGAGTAGGCGACGAGCCCGTACAGGCCAATCACTGCCAGCAGCACGCCGATGGCGCCGAGGCCGCCCACGGTTCCGACGATCAGCCGGCTGATGTGAATGACGCGCGACCCGTAGTAGTCCTCCATTGTTCGCAAGCCGAGCACCGGCATCTGCGGATCCATCGAGCGGACCATCGCTCGCAACGGTTCCGCCAGTGCTGAGGCCGGGCCCGAAGTGGCAATTATCAGCGAACGCCGCGACACCGGGCTCTGCGCGTGCGGGAAGTACATGAACTCCAACTGTGGCTCGACGATGAAGAAGTAGCGCGAGTCGGCGGCCACGCCGATGATCTCCACCGTTTGTGGCGTGGGTGTCCGGATGTTCACTCGCTTGCCGATGACGTTCTGGCCCGGCCAGTAGCGTGCGATGAACTGCTGGTTCACGATAACGACCCGGGGCGAGTCACGATTGTCGGTGGCCCGGAACCCTCGGCCCGCGACGATGCGAATGCCGGTCGTGTCGAAATAGCCTTCGTCCACTAACACCGACGGACACACCGCGCTGTCGATGCCAGGTGCGAACGTGAAGCCTTCGGGTGCGATCTGTGATAGCTGCAGGTTGTCGGTCCGCATCGGTACTGTGGAGGCAAGCGCGACAGACGTGACACCGGGCAGGGCCGCGGCGCGTTCCTTCACGTCGCGAAAGAACGTTTCCGCGCGCGCATCGTCGTAGCGGGCGAGCACGGGATCGAAGCTCGCGAAAATCAGACCCTCGGTCCGGAATCCGGGACCTTGGAGCAGTCGCGAGTTGAAGGAGCGATACATGAAGATGGTGACTGTCACCAGCATCAGCGCGAGCGCGACCTGAACGCAGACGAGCAGGCTGCGGCCCCAGAGGCGTCCGCCCTTTGCGCGTTCATTGCCAGCGGTATCCTTCAGCGAACGGACCACGTCGGTGCGCGTGGCACGCCAGGCGGGCAGTAGGCTCGACAGCACAGCGCTTCCGGCTGCGACGAAGATGCCGACGATGAGCGCGCGCGTATCGAGGTCGAACGTCAGCTTCAACGGGATATCCGTTGGATATTCGATGGTGCGGTACGCGGCGATCACCGCGTAACCGAGCAACAACCCGAGCAGCCCTCCGCCCGTTGCCAGCAGCAGACTCTCGGTGACCAGCTGGCGAAGCAATCGCCATTGGCCAGCCCCGACCGCGAGACGCAGCGCGACCTCTCGAGCGCGTGCCGGAGCGCGGCTCGCCAACAGCCCGGTGACGTTGGCGCACGCGATCGCGAGGACGAGCAGTGCCAGCGTCATCAGCATCACGACGATACCCGTGTCGCCACCACCTGGCCGATCGCTGTACGCATCAAATTCGGTCTTCACCATCAAATCGCGGTTACGGTTCGTCCTTGGGTAGGTCTGCGCGAGGCTCGACGCCAGTTGCTGCATCTCGGCGCGCGCCTGCTTCATCGTCACGCCGCTGTCGAGACGGCCCTTGACCGTGAAGACGCGGGCGTCTCGACTCGTCAGCAGGTCCGGCTGCACGCCGTTCTGAACCGACGTGTACATGGCAATCGGGATGTAGAACGACGGCTTCACGTCGTGGTCGATGCCGGTGAAGTTGTTCGGCGCCACGCCGACCACGGTGAACTCCACGCCGCCGAGAGTAATGCGCTTGTTCACGATCGAGGGGTCGGCGGCGAATTGCTGGCGCCACTCGTCGTAATCGAGGACGACGACGGGACTGCGTCCTTCCACGTCGTTTTCGTCGGGACGCAACGCACGACCGAGCGGCGGACGCACTTCCATTGCCTCGAAGAAGTTGCCACTCACCGCCATCCCGACCTTCCGCTGCGCTGGCTCGTTCGCCCGGTTCGTGAAGCTCGTGATCGCGAGGGTATAGGCGACGATGTTGTCGAAGCTCTTGGACCGTTCGCGCAGGTCCTGGTAATCGGGATACGAGAGGTTGCGATTGCCGAAGCCAGTGTCGCGCGCCTGGCCGAGGATAGAAACCACTTCACTGGCGCGCGGCACCGGCAACGGCCGGAAGACCAGTCCGTCGGCGACGCTGAACATCGCGGAATTGGCACCCACGCCAATCGCGATCGAAATGACGGCGATCACCGTGAAGCCCGGGTTCTTCATCAGCACCCGGAGACCGTGTTGAAGATCTCGAATCATTGTTGATTGCCCGATCTGTGATTGTTGAGTCGTTGATGATTGGTGATGTGCGATTGTCGATTGGAAGCTGGCGGCGCAATGCTGCGACCAGAAATCGACAATCCAGGGTCAACAATCACCAACCAATCAAGAATCACCATTCACCAATCCAAAATTGTTGTTAGTCCTGTCTGAGGGCCCGCAGCGGGTCGATCCGCGCCGCGCGACGGGCGGGAATGTATGCGGCCAGCAGGGTCACGGCGAACAGCGTCGGGACGACGAGCACATACGTCATCACGTCGACGCGAGGCACATCAGGGAAGGGAAACGCCGACCGCAGGACGCCGCTGGTTGCGGCGCTCGCGACGACGCCGAGCAGCGTGCCGCCCGCGGCGAGCCACAGTCCCTGACGCAGCACCATGAGCAGCACCGCACCAGCGCGCGCCCCGACTGCCATCCGAATGCCGATCTCGCGCGTGCGTCGATTCACGGAATACGCAACCAGTCCGTATAGACCGACGATGGCAAGCGCGAGTCCCATCAGCCCCATGCCGGCAACGATTTCAATCAGCAGGTTCGTGAGGCTCACCGCGCTGGCGTCGTAGAAGGCCTGCATCGTCTGCACACCGAAGACCGGAACGTTCGAGTCGAGTGCACCGACCGCAGCGCGCAATGGCCCCGCAAAGGCCGCAGGATCACGGTCGGTGTGGAGCAGGATCGTGCTGTCCGGAGCCGGTATCTGACGGCGCGTGTAGTAAACGAACTCGGTCGGTCCTTCTGACAACGTGCGGTAGCGCGCATCCGCCGCGACGCCGACCACTTCCATCGACGCCGTCGTCTTTCCATCGACGAGGCGGAAGCGCATGCCGACCGCGTCGCGGCCGGGCCAGTAGCGCGATGCAAACGTCTCATTGACCACCGCCACAGTGGGCGAGTCGGAAGTGTCCGTGCGGCGGAATCCGCGGCCCTCGACGATCGCGATGCCGAGCGTGTCGAAGTAGCTTTCGTCCACGCGCGCAGAGCGGACATGCACAGCGTCGGTGCCTGTCGGGAGTTCGTACCCATCCGGAACGATCGGCGTGTTCTCGATGCTGATGCTGTCGAAGGGGACTGACGAGGTGAGCGACACCGATCGGACGCCGGGAATCGACATGGCACGATCGACAAGTAGGTCGTAGAAGCGATTGGCTCGCTGTGCGTCGTAGCCGGCCAGGTCGGGTTCGAACGACATCAGCAAGACGTGATCGGTTCGGAACCCCGGGCCGCGTCCGTACTCGGTCTGATAGGCGCGGAACAGGAAGACCGCGACGGTGACGAGCACCATCGAGAGGCCCACTTGTCCGCACACCAGGATATTGCGCCCCCACAGTCGCGTCCGCCGCTGTTCGGCCGCGCCCACATTCTTGAGATTGCTGACCAGATCGGTCCGTGCGGACCTGAATGCCGGTACCAGGCTCGAGCCGACGGCGCTGAGCGTCGCGACGATGAATCCGACAAGCAGGACGCGATCGTTCAAATCGTAGGTCAGCTTCAACGGCACTTCGGTTGGCAACTGGAGGCCCCGCAGAACGACGATGACTGCCGACGCGAGCAGCAATCCGAAGGCGCCTCCACCAATGGCTAACAGCAGGCTCTCGACGACGAGCTGCCGTGTGATCCGTGCGCGTCCAGCGCCGATCGCAAGCCGCATCGCGATCTCTCGCGCCCGCACGGGGGCGCGGCTCGTTAACAGGCCAGCGAGGTTCGCGCACGCGACCACGAGCACGGTCAATGACAGCGTCATCAACATCACGGCACCCCCGGCGAGCTGGGGCCGGGCTGCGACGCGAGCCGCGAACTCGGTCTGGGCTGTCAAGCCGTAATTGCGATTGGTGGCGGGATATGCGCGTTGCAGACTCTCGCCGATGAGTGTCATGTCCTGCGCCGCCTGTTCGATCGACACCCCAGGCTTCAGCCGTCCTTTGACCGCAATGTTGCGAACCTCACGGTTGGTCAGTTCGAGCGTCGTGCCGATCGTCTTCAGGGCCGGCATGATCGCGAACGGGACATAGAACCCCGGATGGACGAATTGATCGGGCCCGGTGAAGCCTTCCGGCATGACGCCCACGACCGTCATGTCCACACTCGCGATGCGAATCGTGCGGCCAATCACCCGTGAGTCACCGGAGAACTGTTGCGTCCAGAGATCGTGATCCAGCACGACGACCGGATCGCGGCCGGCGACGCGGTCATCATCAACACCGAGAGCGCGACCGAGAATCGGCTGCACTCCGAGCATGTCGAACGTGTTGCCGCTCACGGCCATGCCGAACTTTCGCTGTGGCGGCTGGTCGGTGCGATCGGCGAAACTCGCCACGATCAATCGGAATGCGGCCAGGCTGCTGAAGGTGCGGTTGCGATCGCGCACCTCTTCGTAGTCGGGATACGACAGTGCCGACGAGGTGGGCGTCGTGAATCCCGACTTCGGTGCCACCGTGGTCACGTTGATGATCTCGTCCGGGCGCGGCGCAGTCAGCGGCCGCAGCACCAGCGTATCGGCAAGGCTGAACATCGCCGCGTTCGCGCCAACGCCGACGGCAATCGACACCATGGCGATGAACGAGAAGCCCGGGTTCTTCCGCAGCATCCGGGCGCCGTGTTTGAGATCGTGCCAGAGAGTTCCAATCATCATTCAGCTCTCAATGCGTCTACTGGATTGATGGTTGCTGCGCGACGGGCGGGAAGGTAGCTCGCCAGGACTGCGACGACCACGACCATCAGCAGCACACCCGCGTAGCTGATGGGATCGCGTGGGTCGATTTCCGGGACGGCCGCCGTCAGTGCCAGCGAGAGCGCAATCGCCAGGCCGAGGCCCACGACAGCGCCCGTCGCCACCGGGCGCGATGTGTGCGCGACAATCATGCGAACGATCCACTCTGGCCGGGCACCGAGGGCCATGCGTACCCCGATCTCACGGCGCCGTTGCGCCACCGAGTAGGACACGAGACCGTAAATACCCGCAGCCGACAGACACAGCGCGATGAACCCGATCGTGGTGAGGATCGCGGCCAGGATATACGTGCTGGCCATGTCGTCGTACAGCACGTACGACATCGATGCGACGCTGTGAATCGGTTGATTGGGATCGATAGCGGCAACCTGCATGCGGAGAGCGGGTACGAGCTGCAGTGGGTCGATGCTCGCGGACTTCACCACCACCGCGAGATCCGCGCTCGGATACCGCCATAGCGAAACGTAGACCTGCGGCAACTGGGCTGAATCGATGTCGGAGTTGCGCACGTTGGCGACAACGCCGACGACCTCCAGCCAGGTCTCCTGGCCCACCTCCGGAGCGCTTCGGCGAGGCAAGCCCGCGTCGAGCGCGATGCGTGCGCCGATCGGGTCGCGTCCCGGCCAGAGGCGTCGCGCGGCTTCCTCGTTGATCATCGCCACGGGCGCCGCGTTCACAATCTCGGTGGCGGAGATCGTGCGCCCACGTCTGATTGGAATCTGCATCGTCCGGAGATAGTCGCCGGCGATCGCCGAGCGGGAGATCAGCGGCCGGCGCTCGATCGGCACGACCGCGTCACCCTCAATCGTGAGTCGCGCGGTTCGTTCACGGTCCGCGACCGGCAATCGATCGATCACGCCCATCGACGTGACACCTGGCAGCGCGCTGAGACGCGTCATCAGAGCGCTGACCAAACGCTGAATGGCCTGCTCGTTCTGGTATCGCGCTGGAGGAAGACCAATGTGGAACTTCACCACCTGCGCTGGCTCGAATCCCGGTTTGATGTCTGAAAGCTTCCAGGTTGTCCGGATGAACAAACCAATCTGGACCATCAGGATGATCGCGGCTGCGGCCTGCAATCCCACGATGGCGTGGCGCAGACGGCGGCCGCGTCGAGTGGCGCCTGCAGCCCGTGCGCCGTCACGCAGTTCTTGAGGATCTGGCGGCGCGAGCCGCAGGGCGGGAAGCAGTCCGAAGACAAATGGTGTCGCGCAGGCGGTGAGCAGGCTGGCGATGAACACGCGTTGGTTCATCTGCATGTCGGCGAAGCCGAACTCGTTGCGGCCAAGCCATTGCAGCGCGGCGATGCCCCACGCGGCGAGGACCACGCCGACGAGTCCGCCAGCCGCTGAGACGATTGCGCTCTCCGTCATCAGCTGACGGATCCGATCGGCACGCGTGGCGCCGAGCGAGGCATGGACCGCGAGCTCATGACGCCGGGCCATCGACTGCGCGACCATGACGCTCGCGACGTTCGCGCAGGCCACGACGACCACGAGCAGACCGATCAGCAACAAGATCATCAGCAGGATTCGAACGTTGAACCCGGCGCCTTCGACGAGCGGGAGCACCTGCGCGCCGACCTGTGCGTTCGTCGCAGGGTGTTCGGTTCGCAATTGCCTGGCGATCGTCTCGAGCTCCGCAGCGGCCTGTTCCCGAGAGACACCAGTCTTGAGTCGTCCTGTCACGGTCAGGTCACGGGTACCTCGATTGCCACTCAGCGGATCGACGACGATCGTCGTGAAGACCTCCGCGTCGTTGAACAAGCCCACGCCAATTTCGGGTGGAAGCACGCCGATCACGGTGTGCGGCACCGTGTCGAGCGTCAGGCGTTGTCCGAGCACATCAGGGCGCGCCGCGAACTGGCGCTGCCAAAACCGGTGCGAGAGCAGCGCGACTGGTTCCGATCCGGCGACACCGTCTTCGGCGCGAAAGAGGCGGCCGAGCACCGGCGTCAATCCCCACACGGCGGGCAGATTCGCGGTCACCTCGATCTTTGTCACGCGCAGCGGCACGTCGAGACCGGTCAGGTTCGCCGACCCGAGGCTGAATCCTGTCAACTGCTCGAAGGTCGAGGTCCGCGCGCGCCAGTCGGCGAAGTCGGGGAGCGAGGCAGGGGTTCGCAAAACCACGCTGCGGGACTCGCCTTCGGACTTGATGACGCGTGTGTCTGTGGATGCGACATAAACCAGCCGGTCCTGGTTAACGGCTGGGATGAAGTGCCAAATGACGTCGACGACGCTGTAAATGACGGTCGCCGCCGCGATCGAAACGCCCAGCGTCGCAATCACAACGAGCGTGGGGGCTGGTCGCTTCGTCAGCGTGCGTAGCGAGTAGCGGATCCCTGACACGTCAACGCTCCAAGGTCAAAGCCCGTGCCACGCGAGGATGGGGAAGCGGGCCGTTTCTCGAACGTTCTCGCGCGTTGATGCTACTCCTTTGAGGTGGACTGTTCGCAGATGGGACGGCTTGTTCGCCGTCGGACAGGCGAGGCCTTACTCGGCCTTCAATACTTCGACCGGCTGCACCAATGTGGCGCGTCGCGCAGGCACGACCGCCGCGGCAAAGGCGACCCCGAGTGCGAGGACGACTGCGCCGGCGATGATCGCCGGAGCCGTGCTCTCGACGCCGAACAGCAAGGTCTGACTCAGGCGACCCAGACCGAACGCCAGGGCGGCGCCGATCCCCACGCCGACTATGGCAATGCGGCCGACCTGGCCGAGTACCAGCACGCGAATGTGACGCGGCGTAGCACCGAGCGCGATCCGGATACCCAGCTCACGCAATCGTTGCGCGATGCCATAGGCGAGTACAGCGTACAGACCGATCGCCGCGAGGACAACTGCCAGACCCGCGAACGCCGACGACATCGTGGTCAATGCGCGATAGCCGCTCGTGTCGTAGCGAATCTGATCTTCCATCGTTCGAAGAGTGCCGATCGGGATGTTGGCATCCAGCCTGTGGACGATGGCGGGGAGCGCACGGAGCACGGCGGCTGCGTCGGCGTCGGACCTCACATAGAAGGTGAGCGAACCCGTGTCCATCTGCCGATACGGCATGACGAATTGCGGCGGCGCCGGCTCGCGAACCTCGTCGTACTTCGCGTCGCGAACGAGGCCGACGATCTCGATGTCGAGCGGCTTGTTCGTGCCGGCGCCGAGTGCCATGTGTGTGCCGATGACGCGATCGACGAGATTGAACTTTCGTGCGAACGCTTCGTTCACCACCGCCACTTTCGGCGATCCTTTGGTGTCGGCGTCGGTGAATTCCCGCCCGGCAAGAATCGGAATGCCGAGCGTGCGAAAGTAGTTGGCACCAACTCTCGCCGTAGACGCGCTCGTGTTCGCGCCGGGCGGTGCCTCGAAGCCTTCAACCGTCACGTTATTGCCCCAACTGCTCTGCGAGATGATGGGGACCGTTGTCGCAGTCACCGACGTGACGCCGGGCATGGCGCGAAGCTCCGCATCCAGTCGATCAAAAAACTGAGCGGCCTGGTCAGGTGTATAGCCGTTCAAGATCGGTGAGAGGCCGAACGTCATCAGGCCGTCGCGCCGAATGCCCAAATCGAGGCGCAGGGTGTTCACCAGACTCACGACGAGCAAACCGGCGACGGCGAGCAACCCGGTCGCGAGAGCCAGCTGCGTAACGGCCATCGACGCGCGAAAGCGCGCGGCCCGCTTGGATCCCGAGACTCGCGCGGCATGCGTATGGAGACCGCCGTCGAGCGCCGCGCGCACTGCGTGCATGGACGGGAACAGTCCGAACACGATGCTGGTCAGCAGGCCAAGGAGCAGCGTGAACGCGAACAGGCGCGTGTCGAGTTCAGGCTGGAGAACAGGGCCGTTCGCGGGGAGG
>JBKPRH010000490.1:0-19380 GCA_046765795.1 Acidobacteriota bacterium
CAGAGAGGAGCCTGCAGAACTGCAGGTTGCCGCCACGAATGGCAGCATCGTCACCGACTCGCGCGGCAGGAAGTACATCGACTTCGTGATGGGCTGGTGCGTCGGGAATTTCGGGTGGCGCCCCGCGGCGATCGCGAAAGCGATCGGACGCTTCAAGGGGCCCGACTACGTCTATCCCGGGTACTCGTATGCGCCGTGGACGGAGCTGGCGCGGCTGCTCGCCTCGCTGGCCCCCCGTTCGTTGACCACCTGCTTCCGCGCGACCGGTGGATCCGAGGCGGTCGACCTCGCGCTGCAGGCGGCGATGATCCACACCGGGCGCCGCGGTTTCCTGTCACTCGAAGGCAGCTACCACGGCAACTCGCTCGCCGGGTTGAGCATCGGCACGTCCGACAACCGCGAGCAGATAAAGAACCTGCTGCCGCACTGCGGCAAGATCTCCCCGCCGCTCGACGCGAAGGCGCTCGGCCGGATCGAGCAGCGATTGAAGCGGCGCGACGTCGCCGCGTTCGTCATGGAGCCTATCAGCATCAATCTCGGCGTTCTGATTCCAGAGAACGACATCATCCGGCGGGTGCGCGACATCTGCCGCCGTTACGGCACGCTGTTCATCGCCGATGAAGTCGCGAGCGGATTCGGCCGGACCGGCCGCCTGTTCGCGTTCGAGCACTTCGACCTCGACCCCGACATGATCTGCGTCGCGAAAGCGATGAGCGGCGGGCTGGCACCGATTGGCGCGGTGATCGCCACGGCGCCGATCGCGACGTCGATGGAGAAGAACGACGGGGCCTTTTACTCGACCTACGGCTGGCATCCGCGCAGCGTCGCAGCGGCGATCGCGACCCTGCGCGATCTCAAGGCGAACCGGCCGCGGCTGCTCGCCGGCGTTGCCGAGATGAGCGAGTATTTCCGTGTCCGCCTGCTGCAACTCGAGTTCGACCGCCCGGCGGCGGTTCGCATCCAAGGCCTCGCTATCGGGGTCGATGTCGGCGACGAGGACTACGCGGACGCCATCCACGACCAGTGCCGCCGCAACGGGCTGCTCGTGTCGACCGAAGGATCGACGGTGCTGCTGCTGCCGTCGCTCGTGATCGACAAGCGGACCGCTGCGAGAGGGCTGGACATTCTGGCGCGCTCGATCTGAAACGCCGCGCGGCGTGCCCGCGCATCCGACGTGCCAGACGAGATCGGCTATCGGTTACAGCACGTTGGGACGTCCTTCTCTACGCGCACAGTGCGGACGGCGGCACTCGCGACATCGCGACGTTCTCGCCTGCCTGCCGGCAATTGTCTGGCGGCCACGTGGTCGACTGATGTGCGTAAGAGGAACCCTGTTTCGATTGCGCGGCCCGGTGCACGGTTGTAGTGTCGGGAGCAGTTGCGAGCACGCGGCGGGGCAGACGCGAGCGGCGCATGAGTAGAGTCACATTACGTGCCCTGTCGATGCCGTAGCGGGGACGACGGCGTACAGAATCCGGTCTTCGTCGTCAGCCTTCGCCGCCACGTGAGGCGAATCTCGAAGGTCGAACGACTGTTCGGTCCCCGCGGCATGTCCCCCGGCTCGACCTGACCTTCGGCGACGAGACGGACGCCGAACTGCCGACACCTTCCGCGGGGTGAGCGCGGCACTCGCCCGCGCGCCGTCCCGAGTCGATATCGGGCGACGCCGTCGAGAACAGCGGCGCCAGGAGATCTCACACATGGTCCGGGACGACTCATCGCAGCAGGCCGAGGTCACGGTCATCGGCCGCACGGGATCTCCAGCGTCCTACGCGATTCGTGACTTCCTCTACCGCAACGACGTGCCGTTCCAGTGGGTCGAGCTGCGCGACGACGCGCAGGCGCGCGCGCTGGGGCTCGACGGCGTCAGCGACCAGCGGCTGCCGGTGTGCGAGTTCTCCGACGGCACGCGGCTGGAACGGCCGACGATCCGCGGCCTCGCCGAACGGCTCGGGCTGTTCCGCGAACCGTCGCATGTCGAGTACGACCTGGCGATCTACGGCGCCGGGCCGGCGGGACTGAGCGCCGCCGTCTACGCGGCCTCCGAAGGGCTGAGGACGGTCGTCGTCGAGCGCTGGGCGGTGGGCGGCCAGGCCGGGAGTAGTCCGAACATCGAGAACTACCTTGGCTTTCCGGACGGGATCGCTGGCGCGCAGCTGGCCGAACGCGCCCGCAACCAGGCCTGCAAGTTCGGCGCGGAGATTCTGCTCGGACGGGAAGGCGTGCGTGGTGAGTTCACGCCGGGCAAGCGCATCGGGCACCTCGCCGACGGCACGAGGCTGGCAGCACGCGCCGCCATCTGCGCCACCGGCATTGAGTACCGGCGGCTGCAGGTGGAGAACGAAGACCGATTCCACGGCGCCGGCGTCTACTACGGCGCCGGCGCGAGCGAGGCCCAGTTCTGTATCAACAATCGCGTCGTCATCGTTGGTGGCGGGAATTCAGCCGCCCAGGCGACGCTGCACATGTCGCGCTATGCCCGGCATGTGACGCTGGTGATTCGCGGCGACAGCCTCAAGCAGAGCGTATCCGCCTACCTGATCGATCGCATCTCCGCCGCGAAGAACGTCGAGGTGCTCACGCATACCGAAGTCACCGCGCTCGAAGGAGACCGCATCCTCGAAGCGGTGGCGCTGACGAACACGCTGACGGGCGAGCGTCGGCGAATCGAAACGCACTGGCTGTTCCTGTGCATCGGTGGCGTGCCACGAACCGAGTGGGCCGCGGCGGCGGGCGTTGAACGTGATGAGGCCGGCTACCTGATCACCGGCCCCGATCTGCTGCGCAACGGCCACGCACCTGAATACTGGCCGCTCGACCGGCCGCCGTTCTACCTCGAAACCAATGTCCCTGGCCTCTTCGCTGCCGGCGACGTTCGACACGGCTCGGTGAAACGCTGCGCATCTGCAGTCGGCGAGGGGGCGATGGCGGTGACCTTCGCGCATCGCTACCTGGCGGACGGCTGATGCGGGCGCGAGTAACCGCGCGGTGACTGAATCGGCCGGCTCCTGCGGCGGGAGGTCGAGTCCTTCGTTGAGATTCAGGGGGCAGTGTTCGACGCGTGAAACGAGACGACCTGCCAGCGGCTCGCACGACGGAAGTACACCTTGGTGAATCTCCAGTCGTCGTCGACGGTCCGACCAGCGACCACTCGCGTCCGCTGGAGGCGGCCGGTCACGATAGCGGTCGCGTCGTATACGCGGAACGTCGTTTCTGACGTCTCGTATCGATCGAACTTCATCCTGCCTGACGTAAACACGCCGACCGCGTCCGCTTTGGTCATCACACGCATGCCAGGAACTAGCACTACGAGATCGTCGGCAAAGAGGTGTTCCAAGGCAGCGGCGTCGCCGCGCACGTGAGCGGCGTTCCAGTCGGCTTCCAGGCGCGCCAGTGCTGTCACGTCAGCATCAGCTGGCGCATTGCTGACTGGCGCTTGGACCAGAGCGAGAACGACGAGCCACGCGAAGATCGTCGTCATGGTGGAGACCTGACTCGAGAATCGAATGTACTACACTCGGCGTATGTCGAGGGGCGTTATGCGGAAGCGATGGGTCGTCGCAGGGAGTCCGTGAAGGAACTCAATCGGCTACGAATGGAACCCCGCGCTAAGGTCTCTGAAAATCACCTTGAAATGCGCGATGGTTGCGGGGGGGGGATTTGAACCCCCGACCTTTGGGTTATGAGCCCAACGAGCTACCGGACTGCTCCACCCCGCGTCATGTTGTGTCGGGAACGGACCGAACGTGCGAACTACCTACGGCCGGAACGACAGCGACGAGAACGTTCAACTGTAACACGCGCGCAGACGCACGTTCAAGGTAGCCTGCCCAAGCTCGTAAACACCTATTCGAGCGCGGTCGTCAGTTGATAGTGATCCTCCGGAATCTCGTTCGATCCCTCTCGCGCTACTCTCAGCAGATACCGCTGCCCCTGTGTAGCGGTCACCTTTGCGACGACCGGCGCCCAGTCGGGCGGCCCACTTCGAAACGCCACGCCGTTGATGGTCACGAGCGAGATCGTGCTGGTCTGTGTCGTGTTCCAGCTGAGGCGCACCACAAGCGTGCCGTTGCTCGCGACGACCACGTTGAACTCGTCTGCGAGATTGCAGCTGGAGAGCGTGCCGTGAACGGTCACGCCTGTATTGATCGTCCTGGGCGGCTGCGTCGGTGAGGAGACGACCGTCACATTGGACGAACACGATACGCCCGTCGGTGAGATCACGACCACCCACCCCGAACAAGCCGCGAGCGGTAGCAGACAGAGGACGGTCGTCGCGACCGCTTTCATGACGCCCTCCGGTTCCGATCGATCTACTCCTGGAGGTGTCGCGCGTCAAGCGGCTGGCGAGCCGCCTCTACCTTACTTTGGACGATGGGTGTCGGTCTGCGGGACGTCTTTGACGATGAAGAGCTTCTCGCCGGGCTTGATGAAACCGAGCTCTCGGCGCGCGAGGTCCTCGATTGCGCTGGCATCATCCTGGAGTCGTTGGGCCTCTTCGCGCAGCCGAGCGTTCTCCGCGCGCACATCCGCAAGGGATTGCTCGAGCGCGCGATACTCCTGGCGCTTTTTCACCATCTCGAGCAGGCCCTTTTCTCCGACCAGAGCGTCGAGGATCAGCACGCACCCGACGAAGACGAGGAGGTACTGCACGGCGCGACGGCCGCGGCGACGCTTGTCGGGAATGCTGGCGCCGGACGGTTTGGAGGCCTTCTTCTTCAAACGCTGTCTACCGGAACGCCTCAGCGGCGTTCCTTATGAAGTGATAGGTCGTGGCAGAATAGCGCGTTTTGATCACGAGTACAACTCCTAAGTAACACTCGCGATCAAAAAGTACAAGAAAAAACCGTGACTACGACGCCTGCCTCGACCGTTTCGATCGTTCTCACCACGCTCGGTGCCGACGCTGACGCTGCAGCGATTGCGCGCACGCTGATCGAGGAGCGTCTCGCGGCGTGTGTGAACATCCTCCCGGCGATGACCTCGATCTATCGATGGCAAGGCAAAGTCGAGCAGGACCGCGAGCAGCAGATAGTGATCAAGACTGCATCGGGCCGCGTCGCCGATCTGCAGGCGCGGCTGCGGCAACTGCATCCCTACGAGCTCCCTGAATTCCTTGTCCTCGATGCGACTGGGTCCGAGGCGTATCTCGCCTGGGTGGGGGATTCTGCGCGGTAAGCGGGTCTAAAGACCCGCCTCTACGCAACCGTCTGTCTACGTATCAATAGATGAGACCGTTTGGCCTCAATTCGCACCTTTCAAGGTGGAGGAGGTCATTATGCTCACCCGTCTTCATCCGAGGTTTCTCTTAGCAGTCCTCATGGTCTGGGCCGCTCCAGCCATGGCCCAATCGATTCGGCCCCCGGCATCTGTGGAATTCCTCGCGGGGCACGCCGGCTTTGCCGATGACGCAGTCATCGAGCACGCTGTGGTTGGCGGCGCGGCCCGGTTCTATCTGACGCCGCGAATCAGTGTGGGGCCCGAAATCACCTACATGAGTGGGCCGAATACCGACCGAGATTGGTATTTCCTGGGGAATCTCACGTGGGACGTCAGGCGCCCGCAAGCTGGACGTCTGCCGCGCGTCAATCCCTTTCTGATCGTCGGTGAAGGGTTCTTCACGCACAGCGTCGACTTCCCCTCAGGGACGTTCACGTCATCGGAAGGCGCGTTTGCCGGCGGTGGTGGTGCGCGGGTTCACATCAACGACCGGCTGTACGCGATGGCGGATTTTCGAGTCGGTTGGGAGTTGCACTACCGAGTCACGGGAGGAATTGGACTATCGCTCTAACGCTGTCCGCGCACGCTAAAACGTGCGCTCTACGACACGCGCTCTACGGCGTGCGTTCGACCGACGAGCGCGCGCGGCGGGCGTTCATGATTTCGAAGACCATCGGCAGCAGCGATACGCCGACGATTCCAAGCGCGACAAGAGAGAAGTTGTCCTTGACGATCGGGACGTTGCCGAAGAGATATCCGGCGCCGATACAAATGCTCACCCAGGCGACCGCGCCCGTCACGTTATAGAAGGCAAACGCCGAATACGACATTTCCGCGACGCCGGCCACGAAGGGCACGAACGTGCGTACGATGGGCACGAACCGCGCGAGGACGACGGCCTTGCCGCCCCGACGTTCGAAGAACTCGTGCGCGCGAGCGATATACGCGGGATTGATCACGCGGCCCCAGCGCGGATCGGTGCGCGCCAGCTCGATCACGCGCAAACCCACGGAACGCCCGACGGCGTAGTTGACCGCATCGCCGGTAATTGCCGCGGCCAGCAACAGCAATGCGACCAGCCACAGGTTCAGCGCGCCGGTTGCGGCCAGCGCTCCGGCCGCGAAGAGTAGAGAATCTCCCGGCAGGAATGGCGTGACGACAAAACCGGTCTCGGCAAAGACGATCAGGAAGAGGATGCCGTAGATCCAGACGCCATAGTCGGCCACCAGCTCAAGGAGATGGCGGTCTACGTGAAGGAAGATGTCGATGAGGTCGGCCACGCAGTGTCTATGTAGTAGGGGTCAGAGGATGCTCAATGCCTGCGCCAGGTCCTCACGAAGATCCTCGACGTCTTCGATGCCGACCGAGATGCGCACCAGATCGTCGGTGACACCGATGGCCTGCCGTCTGTCCGGCGGAACCGACGCATGGGTCATCGTCGCCGGGTGGCTGATCAGAGTTTCGACCCCACCGAGGCTTTCGGCCAGTGACATCAATCGCACACCTTCGAGCAGCGTGCGCGCCTTGTCGAGAGACCCGAGTTCAAGCGAGATCAAGCCGCCAAACCCACACATCTGTTTGCGCGCTAGGGCGTGTTGCGGGTGTGAGGGCAGACCGGGATAGTGCACGCGCCTCACCTGGGGATGGGCGGCGAGGAATTCGGCGAGCGCCAGGGCGTTGGCGTTGTGCCGTTCCATTCGGATCGGCAGCGTCTTCGTGCCTCGCAAGACCAGCCACGCGTCCATCGGACCGAGGATCGCGCCTTCGGCGTTCTGGATGAACTTCAGCCACTCGATGTGCTCCTCCTTCACCGCGACGACGATCCCGCCCACGCTATCGCTGTGGCCATTCAGGAATTTCGTGGTGCTGTGAACCACCAGGTCCGCGCCGAACTCGATCGGTCGCTGCACGTAGGGACTGGCGAACGTATTGTCCACGACAACGACGACACCATGCGCGTGCGCGATATCGCATGCGCCTCGCAGGTCGGTCAGCCGCAGCGTCGGATTGGTTGGCGACTCGAGGAACAGCATCTTCGTCGCCGGACGAATCGCTCGCTCGATCTCCTCGAGCTTCGACGAGTCCACGTAGGTGAAATCGAGCTGGTATCTCCGCAGCACGCGCTCGAACAACCGATACGTGCCGCCATAGGTGTTATCGGTGACGACGACGTGATCGCCTGACTGGAGCAGCGTCATCACCGCGCCTTCCGCCGCCATGCCTGACGCGAACGCGAATGCCGCCTTGCCCTTCTCGATCGCCGCGATATTGGCCTCGAGCGCGGCGCGGGTCGGATTCTGCGTGCGCGCGTACTCGTAGCCCTTGTGGCGGCCGAGGCCGTCCTGCACGTAGGTGGACGTTTGATAGATCGGCGTGATGATCGCGCCGGTCGATGGATCGGGCTCCTGACCGGCGTGAATGCAAATGGTGCTGAATCGGGCCTCGTCTCGTAACTTCACGATTGATGAAGCGTACTACACGGGCGACCGGAGGTGGCTCTACGCAGACTTGAAGGCGGCTTTACGTGGGCCACCTCTCGGTGGCCCCGACAATGGCGGACGTGGCCTTGGAACAGCGATCAGTTCCCGGCAGGAACAGAAGAACCGGCGCGCAGCTCGCTTTCGGCCTGCAGCCAGTGCTCGAGATCGCGCCCGTGCGCGGCGCCGCTCGCGAGGAACAGCTCGTACGCGCGGTTGGCGATGTCGGCGTGGGTCAGGATTGACAGCGATGATTGGGTCGAGGTTGACATCGATGATGCGGTCGATCTCACCGGTGTCGTCGATGACTTTCGAGTGCGGGTCGTGGTCGATGGCGTAGTCTTGGTACTTTTGGGCATTCACACCTCTCGCGGTGAAGCAACAAGGGCTTACAGGCATAATACGCGAACGATCAGGATTGTCCAGTCGTCAGTACTGACCATCGCATGCCCGACCTTCGTCCGTTGCTTCCACCGTCTCCCGCATCACGTATCGATGTCATTCGACAATGGTTGGTCGGCACGTTCGTCGGACGCGCGTTTCTCGTCGGCGCGTCGGTCAAGGTCGTCGCGTTCCTCCTGTCGCTGATTGTCGGACGCTCGCGAGGGCTCTCCGCGTTCGACGCCATCGGCGACGTCGCGCTCGTTGCCGCGACGGTTGCGCTCGGCTACCGCCTCTACATCGATCTCAAGCGACGTCTGCTCTGGCGCGTTCGACGGAAGTTGATCGTCTCCTACATCTTCATCGGCTTCGTGCCGGTGCTGCTGGTGATCGCCTTCTTCCTGGTATCGGGCACGCTGCTGTTCCTGAACGTCAGCGCCTACGTTCTGCGCAATCGGATCGCAACGGTCGTCGATCAGACACAGTTCCTCGCCCAGACCGCAGCCATCGAAGTACAGCGGGCACAGAACGAACGCGAGGTGACCGACACGCTGGCCCGTCGTCAGTTCGCGGCAGAACGCCGCTATCCGATGGTGTCCTACGCGGTTGTCCCGGCGCCGCCCGGCTGCGTCAAGAGCACACATCGAAAGCCGCTGGCGCCGGCAATCGCCGGGCCGTGGTCGCATATGGCGCCCCCGACAACGATTCCCGATTGGGTGAAATGCGCCGATGAGGCCAGCCTGACGACGTCCGACGGCGAGCCCGCGTCGCTCGTTGTTCGTGCGGTGGCCTGGCCCGAGGGGGCACCGAATGCCGTCATCGTCGACGTTCCGGTCGGCGAGGGTCTGCGCCGCGAGCTGCGCGACGAGATGGGCATTACCATCGGCGGGATTTCGACGGTCGAAGGCGATCAAAACGCCCCACGTGAGACACGCCGCGTCAGGATTCTGGGCGGCTCGAGTCCGCGTGAAGCCGATCCCTCTGAGCCGATCGAGTGGGTCGGCTTTCTGGACTACGTCGACTGGCCGACGGGGCAGACCAACGCGGCGACGGTCAGCTTTCGGATGGGACTGGGTGCGGTGTTCCAGTACCTCTCAGGGCCGTCGCTCGGTCGTGTCAACAACCTCAATTTCGGTCAGCTCCTCCTCCTGCTGCTCGCTGTCGTCGCCACGCTGTTCCTGATCATCCAGGTCGTGGCGTTCATGATGGGCCTGACGCTCGCGCGATCGATCACCGGATCGGTCCACGAACTGTTCACCGGCACCGAGCGTGTTCGCCGCGGCGACTTCACGCACAAGATCGCCATCCGCTCGCGCGATCAACTGGGCGAGCTCGCGGCCTCGTTCAACTCGATGACCAGCAGCATCGAGGAGCTGCTGCAACAGAAAGCGGAGAAGGAACGCCTCGAGCAGGAGCTGCGCATCGCCCGCAGCATCCAGATGTCGCTTCTGCCGCACGCCTCGCTCGTGTTTCCGGGCGTGTCGCTCTGCGGGCATTGCGAACCCGCACGCGAGGTCGGCGGGGACTACTACGACTTCCTGCCCCTCGACGACACGCGCATGGGCATTCTCATCGCCGACGTCGCCGGCAAGGGCACGTCGGCCGCCCTCTACATGGCGGAGCTCAAAGGCATCGTGCTCTCGTTGAGCCAGCTCCACACGTCGCCGCGCAGTCTCCTCATCGATGCCAATCGCATCATCTCGAAGCACCTCGACGCGCGAAGTTTCATCACCATGACCTACGCCGTCGTTGACGTGGCGGCACGCACGATGACGATGGCGCGGGCGGGCCACTGTCCACTCGTCTACGTGCCTGGCCCCCACGCCGCGTCGCGCACGTCACAAGCCCTCCAGCCCGATGGCATGGTGCTCGGCCTGCAGTTCGACACCGGTGAGGTGTTCAGTCGTACTCTTGAGGAGTTGACACTGCCGTTCGGGGCCGGTGATCTCTTTCTGCTCTATACCGATGGCATCAGCGAGGCGATGAACCCGGACGGGGATTATTTTGGCGATGCACGGCTTGCCGATCTGGCGCAGCAGCACGCCGACCTCAGCTCAGACGAGCTCAGCGCGCGCATTCTCGGCGAAGTGAAGGCGTTTGCCGGCACCGCCGCACAGCACGATGACATGACGATGGTGCTCTTGAAGATCGATGATCCCGTGACTCGTACTCCTTCCGCGATTACGGATCTCTAGACGTGGTCATCGTATTCGCCACCTCGTCCGACATCGAGGCGAGTGTCGTCATGGCGCTGCTCGATAGCCACGGCATCGAGGCCATCCGTGCGTCGGGGAACGCGCAGGGAATCTGGCCGATGGCGGTGAGCGCGCTTGGAGAGATTCGCGTCGCCGTTGCCGATTCCGCAGCCGAGGACGCGCGGCGCATCATCGATAGTCATCGCCAGGACGTTGGATCGCGTGTGGTGCGTCTGCGCGACGAGTTCGACGATCTGCAGACGCGGATCGACTACCGGTTTCGCGATCGTGGTCTGCTCGAACATGCGCTGACACACAAGTCGCGCGCCGCCGAAGACGCGTCCGGTGGAGTCGCCGACAACGAGTCGCTCGAGTTTCTCGGCGACGCGGTGCTCGGCCTGGTGGTCGCCGATGCGCTGTTCCATCAATATCCGACCTACGACGAAGGCCAGAAGTCGAAGATCAAGGCCGCCGTGGTCTCAACGCAGTCGCTGGCCCGGCACGCCGAGCAGCTTCGGCTGGGCGAACATCTAATCCTCGGACGTGGCGAAGAAAAGACTGGCGGCCGTTTCAAGCAGGCGCTGCTCGCCGACGCGTACGAGGCGTTGATCGCGGCGATCTATCTCGACGGCGGTCTCGAAGCGGCTGAGACGTTCCTGCGCCGGGAACTCAAAGACGCGCTGGATGAAGGCAGCGCGCAGACGTTCGCGCGCGACCACAAGTCGGCGCTGCAGGAGCGGCTGCAGGCGCTCGGCCGGCCGCTGCCGGAATATCGTGTGTCTGGTGAGGCTGGTCCCGACCATCGCAAGACGTTCACCGTTGAAGTGATCGTCGGCGGCGAAGTGCTCGGTGCGGCAACCGGCCGCGCGAAGAAAGAAGCCGAGCAAGAAGCGGCACGTGAGGCGCTGACGAGACTTGAGTGAAGTGGACGAAGCCGAGGTGTACGCGATCGTCGGCGAGGATGGATTCGCGCGTCTGGTGCGTGCGTTCTACGCGCAGGTGCCCTCGGACCCGATTCTCGGTGCGATGTATCCCCCAGACGATCTCGCCGGGGCAGAGCAGCGGCTGCGCGACTTTCTGATCGGGCGCTTTGGCGGTCCGCCGCGTTACATCGAGCAGCGCGGGCATCCACGCCTGCGCATGCGCCACATGCCCTTCAGGCTCGACGACGCGGCGCGCGATCGATGGGTGGCGCTGATGAACAGGGCACTGGACGAGGCCGCCCTGCCTGCCGAGGTGACGTCTCTGTTGCGGGAGTTCTTCGCGGCGACGGCGACGTTTCTGAGGAACGCGTAAGTCAAAATGCAAAATTCAAAATGCAAGACAGCGCGCGAAGGGGAGTGCGCACGGCGTTAGCATTTCGAATTTTGCATTTTGCGTGGTGCGTCAGTCGATTTCGATAATGCCCCAGCTCTTTCGCTCTTCCGGCGTGGCATCGATGCCAGCGTAGGCGAGGGCTGGTGCACTCTCGCGGGACGGGACCCGGGTCAGCGCATAGCGCTGCACCTCGCGAGCGACGTCGTCGTCAGTGGGCGGCGTCGGTCGGCAATACAAGCGGACCCACAGCCGCAACAGCGGATCGGTGAAGCTATAGCGCTTCTGTCTCGAGACGACGAGATCGACGTCCTCGAGCCACGAGAGATAGTCCTTGGTGGACCCGGGCGTGCGCCGCAGACGCTGCGAGATCTCGGTCAGCGTCAACGACTCCTCCTCGGCGAGGATATCGAGGATGGCTTTGAGCGCGCCGTAACCGCGCGCGCGATGCAGACGCAATTCATAGCAGAAACGGCACCAGCGGCTCAGCACGCCATCATTGCCGACGAGCGCGGTCAACGCGCTGATCGGATCGGCCACGCCACCACCGTTGTTCATCGCTTCGCCCATCGCTCTGACGTAGACGGCACGGCCATCGGTCAGCGCCGCGACCGTGTGCCCGAGATAGTCGCGATCGTCGGTCGCCATGCGCTCGTAATTGCCGAAGACCGGCGCGAGCACATCGGTGACATCGACGGGCGTCAAGGCAGGCTGATGCATGACTTCGAAGCGTGCCGTCGCATCGCGCAGCAGCCGATGTGCGCGGGCGACGTAACGAGTCGTCAGCACGAAGTGATTCGGGCTCTCGGCCAGCGCGTCGATCAATTCGCGGAGGACGCGGCGAAGGCCGGGGAAGCTTTCAAATGTCCGCAACTCGAGGACTTCATCGAGCAGGAACGTGCACGGTTCGCCGCCAGGGGCGCGCGCCGTGTCGAAGAACGCAAGCAGGGCGTCGAACGCCTCGCGTGCCGATGTGGGCGCCGGCTCGGCGCCATGCCACCGGAAGGGCGACGCCGATGTCACCGCCTGGAGAAACCGCTCGGGCGTTGTCGCGCAACGCTCGATGTCGATGTACTGCACTGCCTGGCGGCCCAGCCGCTCGCGCAATCGCTGCAGCAGCCAGGTGCGGCCGGTTCCGCATCCTCCGAGCAATACCGGAATTCGTGAAGGGGACGCTTCGAGCGCCCCATGCACTCGACGTTCAAACCCCGCCGCTGGACTTGCGCTTCCCGTTGTTATTCCCGTTCTCCGCTCTTCATTCAATGTGTCCGCCCCCTCATCGGGATTCTGATGCCACGAGCATCAGCCGTCGCAATCGCGTCCTCATACCCCGCGTCTGCATGACGCGCGACGCCAATTCCAGGATCAGTCGTGAGCACCCGCTCGAGGCGCTCGTCTGCGTCACGTGTGCCGTCCGCCACGATGACCATGCCGGCATGCAGCGAATAGCCGATGCCGACGCCGCCGCCATGATGTACCGATACCCATGTCGCGCCCGCCGATGCGTTGAGCAGCGCGTTGAGGATCGGCCAGTCTGCAATCGCGTCGCTGCCGTCTCGCATGCCTTCCGTTTCGCGATTGGGCGACGCCACCGAGCCCGTGTCGAGATGATCGCGGCCGATAACGATCGGCGCGCGTACACGCTTCGTCCGTACGAGCTCGTTGATCTTGAGTCCAAACCGGGCGCGTGCACCGTAGCCAAGCCAGCAGATGCGCGCGGGCAGTCCTTGAAACGTGACGCGTTCACGCGCCATGCGAATCCAGCGACAGAGTGCGGCATCATCCGCAAACATGTCGAGCACTGCCTCATCGGTTACTTTAATGTCGTCTGGATCACCAGAGAGTGCTGCCCAGCGGAAGGGCCCTTTGCCCTCGCAGAACAGAGGTCGCACATATTCGGGCACGAAGCCCGGAATGTCAAACGCGTTTTTTACGCCGGCGTGCATCGCCTGAGCGCGAATGTTGTTGCCGTAGTCGAAGGTCACTGCACCACGTGTTTTCAACGCGAGCATCGCTTCCACGTGTCGTGCCATCGATCGCATCGACTGCTCGACGTACGCGTCCGCGTTGCGTTCACGCAGCAGCGTTGCTTCAGCAAGCGTCATGCCGCCCGGCACGTAACCGTTGAGTGCATCGTGAGCAGACGTTTGATCGGTCAGAACGTCAGGAATGACACTCCGACGCACGAGCTCAGGCAGCACATCAGCGGCGTTGCCTTCCAGCGCTATCGATCTCGCCACCTTATCGCGCCGCCACGTCGCGAGTGTCTGCAGCGCTTCATCCAGGCTTGTCGTGGCCGCGTCGAGGTAACGCGTCTCGAGACGCCGCGCGATTCGACTTGGATCAACTTCGATCACCAGCGCCGCCGCGCCGTTCATCGTCGCCGCGAGTGGCTGCGCGCCACCCATCCCGCCGAGACCGGCGGTGACGACAGACCGTCCACTCAACGTGCCGCCGAAATGACGATGCGCAGCGGCAGCGAAAGTCTCGTATGTGCCTTGCAAAATGCCCTGTGTGCCGATGTAGATCCAGCTGCCGGCCGTCATCTGCCCGTACATCGTCAGACCACGATGCTCGAGATCGCGGAATGTTTCCCACGTCGCCCACGCCGGCACCAGCATCGCGTTGGCAATGATGACGCGCGGCGCACCGATGTGTGTGCGAAACACCCCGACGGGTTTTCCTGACTGCACGAGCAGCGTTTCGTCCGCTTCGAGACGGCGCAACTCCGCGACGATCGCGTCGAAGGCCTCCCAGTTGCGCGCCGCTTTGCCCGATCCACCATACACGACGAGATCGTCGGGACGTTCAGCGACGTCCGGATCGAGGTTGTTCATCAGCATGCGCAGCGCAGCTTCCTGCGGCCATCCCTTGCACGAGAGATCAGTTCCTCGTGGTGCGCGAATGGTGCGAGTGCCGATCGTCATGTTGTGAAATACCGCATCGCCGGGACCGTACGCGGCGATCGGAAAGATCAGAACTTAAGAATGCGAGACGCGCTTGTCAATCGATCACTGAAAAAAAATTCATTTGACTTTCAGCGCGCACGCGCGTTCGAGGTCACCGGCCTCGATCATCGAAGTAATCTGCGCGATGTCGTACGACGGTGGACGATCGCGTTCGAGTGTCGGCACTCGTGCGCGAATAGTTTCATGCACGCGCATCAGCGCCGCCGATGAGGTGAGCGGTGCGAGCAGATCGATCGCCTGACACGCGCACAAGATTTCGACGGCGATCACGTGCCGCGCGAGCTCGAGCGCGCGCATCGACTTCAGCGACGCGGCCATGCTCATGCTGACATGGTCCTCGGTGTTGCCGGATGTCGGAATAGTGTCCACGCTGGCCGGATGGCCGACAGTCTTCAGCTCGGAGGTGAGCGCTGCGGCGGTGACCTGCGCCATCATCAATCCCGATTGCAGACCGCCGTGGCGAGTCAGGAATGCCGGCAGGCCGCTGCTCGATGGATTCACGAGGCGATCCGATCGCCGTTCGCTGATCGTCGCCAACTGCGCGAGCCCGAGACAGAGGACGTCGGCGGCGACGCTGACCGGGGCGCCGTGAAAATTTCCTCCAGATACGATCTCGCCGGTGTCGGCGAACACCATCGGGTTGTCGGTGGCGGCGTTGGCTTCTGCATCGAAGGTGCGATGCGCGAATCCGAACGCGTCGCGCGCGGCGCCATGCACTTGCGCCGTGCAGCGCATCGAATACGCATCCTGGACCCGCCCGCAATTGGCGTGGCCGGCGTTGATCGGGCTGTCCGCGAGCAAATGGCGAAGGTTCTCGGCAGACGTGCGCTGACCGGCCAGGCCTCGCGCGTCGTGAATACGCGGATCGAACGGCTTGGTTGACCCTTGCAGGCCGTCGATACTGAGCGGCGCTGCAATATCGTCCGCGCGCGCCAACCGCAACGACCCGGCCAATGCCAGGCCGACGAGCGCCGTGGACGGCTGGGTGCCGTTGATTAAGGCCAATCCTTCTTTGGGTGCCAGCGATGCCGGCGTGAGGCCGACTCGCGCCAGCGCCGCGGCGCCAGGCTCGCGCGTGCCGTTGTGCCAGGCTTCGCCTTCGCCGATCAGCACGAGCGCGAGATGCGCGAGCGGTGCCAGGTCGCCGCTCGCCCCAACCGACCCGCGTGACGGGACGACCGGATGTACGCGGCGGTTGATCAGCGTCAGCAGCAGGTCCAGCGTCTCGACGCGAATTCCGGAAAATCCTTTTGCGAGCACATTTGCGCGCAGCGCCATCGTGGCGCGGACAACGGGGACGGGGAGCGGGTCGCCGACACCGGCGGCGTGACTGCGCAGGAGATTCACCTGCAGTTCGGCGAGCGAGTCGTGCGGGATCCGCACGTTGGCGAAATTTCCGAAGCCGGTGTTGATGCCGTACGCCGGCGTGTCATGGGCGGCGGCTTCGTCAACGACAACGCGTGCCGCGCGCACGCGCTCGCGCGCGGCGTCGCTGAGAGAGAGCTGCTCGTCGCCGTACGCGACGGCGACCAGATCATCGAGCGTGAACGATTCACCGTCGAGGAGGATCACGACATGAGTATCCCTCTACTGGTCGCTGGGCGCACGGTGACCTCTGTGTTGATCAATCCGTGATCGCGCAGCATTCGTGTTTCGTGATCTTCGCCATCTTCTGATTAAATGTAAGGTTGGATGAAAACGAATATCGCGGTTCTGGGCGCGCAGTGGGGCGACGAAGGGAAAGGCAAGATCGTCGACATGCTGACGCCGCATTTTTCGGCCGTCGCACGCTATCAGGGTGGCCACAACGCCGGACACACCGTGTATGTGAACGGCAAGAAGTTCGTGTTGCACTTGATTCCCTCGGGGATCCTGCATGCCGGTGTCACGTGCCTCATCGGCAACGGTGTGGTGATCGATCCGCAGGCGCTGTTTGCCGAGGTCGAGGAGCTGGCGCGCGGCGGGATCACCGTCGATGGGCGGTTGAAGATCAGCGAGAAGGCGCACATCATCCTGCCGTATCACCGCGAGCTCGACGTGTTGTCTGAGGCCCGCCGTGGCGAGCGCAAGATCGGCACGACCTCGCGCGGTATCGGACCGGCATACGAGGACAAAATCGGCCGGCGCGGCATCCGGGTGTGCGATCTGCTCGGCGATCGGACCGCGTTGGCCGACGAAGTGCGCGAGAACGTCAGCGCGCGCAACCGCATGATCATCGACTCGACGCTCGACTGGAAGCCGGTCTTCGATCAGGTGGTCGCCTTCGGCGAGCGGATGCGGCCGTGGGTGGCCGACGTGTCGTTCGTGTTGCACACGATGATGATCGAAGGAAAGGCCGTGATGTTCGAAGGCGCCCAGGCGACGCTGCTCGACATCGATCACGGCACGTATCCGTTTGTGACCTCGTCCAACGCGTCGATCGGTGGCGTGTGCACGGGGCTCGGCGTACCGCCGCGCGCAATTGGCGGCGTACTCGGCGTGGCCAAGGCGTACACAACGCGCGTCGGTGAGGGGCCGTTGCCAACCGAACTTTCGGGCGCGCTCGCCGATCGCCTGCGCGAGAGCGGTCAGGAGTACGGTGCGTCAACGGGCCGGCCGCGTCGCTGCGGCTGGTACGACGCCGTCGTCGTCCGCTATTCCGCGCGCGTGAATGGTCTCGACGCCGTTGCGCTCACCAAGCTCGATGTGCTCGACGGCCTTCCAGACGTGTTGATCTGCACCGGCTACAAGACGGCAGCAGGGACGATCACCGAGTTTCCCGCCGACCTGCGCGTGCTGCACGGCGCCGACCCGGTGTACGAGCGTTTGCCCGGCTGGTCGTCGCCGACCAAGGGGTGCACCGACTTCGATCAGCTTCCGGCAGAGGCGCAGCGATACGTGAAGCGCCTTGAAGAAGTGAGCGGCGTGGATTGCGCCATCATCTCGACCGGTTCGGATCGGCGCGAGACGATCATCAAGAAGGGATCAGCGGTCGAACGGTGGCTAGCGTAATCAATCGTTGAATGCGTGATCTGTGATCTTTGATTGGTTTGTGATTGTGGATTCTCGATTGTTGATTGGGCGGCAGGCGCGTCGGACAAGCCCGCAATCACCACTCAACAATCGCCAATCAACAAAGAATCGACAATCGAAGATCGCTCAATCGAAAATGTTTTAGCTGACCTTGTTGGTATCGATGAAGCGCAGGACGGGAGTCGCTTCGGCATCGTAGAACTCGATGCCGGCGCGATAGACCGGACCCGTCTTGGGCATCTCGAACGCCGCCCACGCGACACCAGCCATCACGCGAATTGGTCCCTCAGTATCGGGCAGCGTCATCCGTACGCGCTGATTGGGCTTGAGGATCGTCGGTGACACGACCTGTGCGCCGACCACGGACAGATTGATCAGCGCTGCCGGATTCCCGTCGATGGTGACTTCAATCCCTTTGGTGACGATGAATCGCGGCGCGCGACGCGTGCCGCGTTGATCGAGCGGCGCCGGAGCCGCGGCTGGAGCCGTTGGCGCGTCTGTGACGGGTGCGGGCGCAGGCTGCGGCGCTGCGGCCGCAGGCTCGGCGTCCTTCTTCCCTTTCTTGGACGTCAATGGTTTGCCGTCGTGCGCGACGATCTTGATCTCGCAGCCAATGAGCGACGGGTCGGCCTTGATGCGTTTGATCAGCGCAGCCCCGCGCGACGTTGAGGCGAATGCCTTTTCGAGCGCGATCACCGCCGGCTTGTCGCGCGTGATCGCTTCGAGCGCTTTGAGCGCGTCGAGATCGGAGAATGCCAACGCATCCGCGAAGCCGTGCTCTTTTAACGCTGGAAGATGATCGGGGGCTGCGATGAGGACCGTTTGGGCCACTGGAGTTTCAGTCTAACTCAAAACATCAGGGCGCCTTCACGTCACTTCACGTCAATCACCGCGACACGACAACCGAAGCCGTCGGCGCGTGTGCGCCGGTCAAAACGTCGGAGAATAGAAGTGTGAACACTGCGGCAGTTCAGTGTCGTGACTTGCGAAAACGCTACGGCAATGTCGTCGCCGTCGACGGTCTGTCGCTCGACGTGTTGCGCGGCGAGTGCTTTGGCTTGCTCGGCCCCAACGGCGCCGGCAAGACAACGACGATCGAGATTCTCGAAGGGCTGCTCGCGCCGGACTCTGGCGACGTCGAAGTACTCGGGCTCCGGTGGAAGCACGACGAGCGTCAGCTGCGTCAGCGACTCGGCATTCAACTGCAGGAGTCGCAGTTCATTGACAAGCTGACCGTTGAGGAGACGCTCCGCCTGTTCCGCTCCTTTTACGAACGTGGCAAGACGATCGACGAGCTGCTCGCGCTCGTCGAGCTCGAGAGCAAGCGTTCGAGCTGGGTGGTCAAGCTCTCCGGCGGTCAGAAGCAGCGCCTGTCGATCGCATGCGCACTCGTCGGCGATCCGGACTTGCTGTTTCTCGATGAGCCGAGCACCGGGCTCGACCCGCAATCACGCCGGCAGTTGTGGGGCGTGTTGCAGCGCTACCGCGCCGGCGGCGGGACCATCCTGCTGACGACGCATTACATGGACGAGGCCGAGGTGCTCTGCGATCGCGTGGCCATCGTCGATCATGGGAAGATCATCGCGCTCGATACGCCGAAGTCACTGGTGACCGGTCTCGGTGCGCCAAAGGTCGTCGTGCACGAGGGCACACTCGAAGACGTGTTCATGTCGCTGACCGGACGGCACCTCCGTGACGAGTAACGCCATCACCGCAACGAGAAACGCTGCGCGCGGCGGAGCCCAGCATCCGCTCATCGAGCTCACGCTGGCACGCCTCCGCGAGTTCGTCCGTGAACCCGAGGCGCTCTTC
>JBKPRH010000491.1:0-6351 GCA_046765795.1 Acidobacteriota bacterium
GCCTTGAGCGCCTCGCGCGCGGCGCGCCGCTCGCGCGCCCTGCGCTGCTGATATTCCTGGTTGCGCCGCTTGACCGTCTGCTCGCGCTCCGAGAGGATCCAGCGGTCGTAGCGCGAGTCGTGACGCATCGCGCGCACGCGATCGATTGCCCATCGCCAGGCGAACCCGAAGACCTCGGGTCTGACCGGTTGCACGTTCAACCCCGACATCGCTTCCACCTGCTCGACGAATCGCGGCGTCGCCGCGACATCGAGACCGTGGGGCCGAACGAAGGCCTGTATGAATGGCTTCACCACGTCCTGGCGCGGTCGCGACAACGTGTCATTCAGCTTCTGCAGGTGCTCGTCCCATCCCTTGCCGACGATGAGCAGCCCGCCGGCTGTGTTCGTCAGGTAGTGATAGTGCACGGTGCCGAGTTGGTTGTCCTCGAACTCGGGTTCGAGGACTGTGTGCACCTCGCGTCCGACGATGCCGGCCTCGATGAACGCGCTAGTGATCAAACCGACGACCGTCGCGCTGTGATACATCGAGTCGAAGTAGTCGGCTTTCGACACCGGGTCGAGCGGGTTGCGTCCCCACAGTACCGTCGGTCCCATCGTGCTGAGATCGATGTTGTCCCATTCGAAGAGCCGCGACGGATGCGGGCGAACCAGGATGCCGACGTTCCGCAGATGTGGAAGCCGGCTGGCGCGTATCTGGCGGATCCATTCGACGACCAGCTTCGCCTCGGGTGGGCTGTGATCAAACAGCGTCGAGCACGCGTACATCACGAACGGGCGGTCATCGGGCAGGCCGACGTGCGCACAGAAGTCCGCGCGGGAGCGTGACGGCTGCCGGTTGAACCATTGATCGAAGCATTGCGCGCCGGTGACGACGATGCGGTCGTCAGGCACGCCGTGGAGATTGAGCGCTTCCTGCCGCTGGACCTCGTTCCACACGAAGACCCGATCGGGCCAATCACGGATCAGTGCCTTGCTCGACAAGTGATCCCAGCTCCACACGCAGAGCGCGCATGGAATGCCCAGCCCCCGCGCCGCGCGCTGGTATTCGATCTGCGACGAACCGAGATTGATGAGCGGCGTGATCAGCACGATGTCAGGCTTCTGCGCGGTGATGTACTCGCGTATCGCCGGATCCTCGGGGACGTAACGTTCCAGCTTCCTGACGATACCCACGAGCAGCCGTCGTGCGGGTTCACCAATCCGCCGCGCGAGGCGGCCGAGGGTGAGAAAGATGGCCGGCGTGCGATCCAGTGAGCGCACGCGCAAGGTCTGCGCCTGATCGAAAATGCGGTGCTGATACCGCAGGTAGTCGAGCCCCAGCCGCAGGTGATTCGCCACCCAGGCATCGTCATCGGCCGCGCGGGGCGGCGCCTCGCCGTAGGTGATGTTCGGATACGTCGCGGCGAGTGACTGCACCATCTGCAGACCACCGACCGATTCGTCGCGGTCTGCTGCCAGGTGAATCTGATGGCCTCGCTCGGCGAGACCGCGCAATACGGATTCGAAGTTGCGGAAATAGGTGAAATGGCGCCCGAAGAAAAGAATCTTCACCGGCTGCTAGTCTACCGCCTTCGACCTGCGTGCTACGATGCGCGCGGTCTCATGCGGATCGCCTCGGCGTAGGGGTCTCGGCTCACTTCTCTGCGGGAGCTTGCCATGCGTCATCATCAGCGTTCGCCCCTAAGCGCAGCTGTCATTCTGGGTCTCACGGCATCACTCGCCACGATCTCGCTCGCCGGTCAATCGCCGACTGCCACGCAGTCGCAGTCGACGCGCGACGTCGAAGCGGCCAAAGAAGCGGAACGCAAACTGATTCTGAGCGTCGCCGAGGGGCTCAAAAAGCGCGACGCGGCGATGGCGTTGCCAACCAACGTCAAAGACTGGAAACCAAATCGGACGCCGTGGGGCGATCCAGATCTCTCCGGTGTCTACTCGAACAGCGACGAGAGCAACATTCCGTTCGAGCGGCCGGCGCAGTTCAACGGCCGTCGTCTCGAAGAGATTACGCCCGCGGAACTCGACAAGCTGCGCCAGCAGCGGCGCGACGCCGTGATCGATCGCGCGGCGAGTGCCGTCGAGGATCCGGAAGGTCACCCACAGTTGTTCTGGTGGGAGAACCTCAACGCCAGCAGCAGCCGTGCGTGGCTCGTGGTCGATCCATCCGACGGCCGTATCCCACCCACGACGCCGGAGGCGCAGAAGCGAGTGGCGGCGCGACAGGAAGCCCGCAAGCGCAGCGGCCGCGGTCCGGCGGATGGTCCTGAGGATCGCAGCTTGTACGACCGGTGCATCTCGCGCGGGCTACCCGGTTCGATGATGCCGGCGATCTACGGCAGCTCGTACTCGATCGTGCAGGGACCCAACACGGTCGCGATCACCTACGAGATGATCCACGAGACTCGCGTCATTTCACTCGACAGCCGTCCGCACGTCGGCAAAGCGATCTCGAGCTACATGGGCGACGCGCGCGGCCACTTCGAGGGCAACACGCTGGTCGTCGAAACCACCAACTTCAAGGACCAGATCGCCTATCGCAACGCCAACGGCGAGACGTTGCGGATCGTCGAGCGCTTCACGCCGCTCAATCCGGGCACTGTCGAATGGGCCACGACCGTTGACGACCCATCGACGTGGACGCGACCGTGGACGTTCGCGATGAACCTGACGAAGAAGGACGCGAGCCAGCAGGTCTTCGAGTACGCCTGTCACGAAGGCAACTACGGGTTGCGCAACATCCTCAGCGGCGCGCGCGCAGAAGAACGGGCGCGAACGGCCAATTCCGGCGGCAAGTAGGCGTCGCGTGCAGAAGATGCGCGAGGTCGTCACTGGCAGGCTGGTCAGTTTGTTAGACTGAACCGGCTGAGGTTGACCACGTAGTGCCCGAATACACGTACGTCCTGGGTGTCCCGAACTTTGCGAATTACGAAGCCAGCGCGTCGCTGATCCGCGTGCCACGCGGCGGCGGCGAGATCGCGTACGTGTCGATCGCCGAAGATCGACTCACGCGGACGAAGCACACCTACGCATTTCCGCTCCGCGGCATTCAGTACTGCCTCGAGGTGTTCGGGTTGGAGTCGCTCGAGCAGATCGACTTCATCTACACGGACTACGCCCGGCTTCCGCGCTGGATGAACAGCGGCCCCGGCTATCGCAAGCTCGAACACGACTACCTGAAGTTGCGCCTGCGCTATCCCCGTGAGCGCATTCGCGTGATCGATCATCACGATGGTCACGCCGGCGCCGCCTTTCATCTGTCGCCGTTCGACGAGGCCGCCGTCCTCGTCGTGGACTCGCTCGGATCGCGGCTCAACACACAGACGCTGTATCACTTCCGCCCCGACGGCGCGCACGTCCTCGAACGCGGAAACATCTGGGGCATCGGGCGCCTCTACTCACTCATCACTGGATCGGTGCTGCCCTACGGACCCGAGAAAGGATTCGGCAAGACGATGGGGCTGGCGCCGTATGGCGCGGCGCATCCCGGCCCGGTGCTCGACTTCAAGGCGCGAGACGAAGGCATGTCGTCGGATTACAGCGCTTTCTTCAGCCGCCCTCCGCTCCCGCGCATCGTCGCCACAGGCGTGCGTCGCTGCGAAGACCGTGAGCGTGTGCTCGATCCGTACTTCGCGCGGGCCGCCTACGACGTCCAGTTGGAGTGCGAGCGTCAGATGGTGCGCATGGCCGAGTACGCGTACGAGAAGACCGGCAGCCGCAATCTCTGCATCGCTGGCGGAACGGCGCTCAATGGTCTGGCCAACGCCCGTGTCCTGCAGCGATCGCGGTTCGAGAACGTGTGGATTCCGCCGGGGTGCTCCGACACTGGACTCTCGCTTGGCCTCGCGCTCTGGGGCTACTTCCAGGACGTTGCCGGTCCCGAGCGCGCTCGTGTGTCAGTGGCGATGACGTCGCCGTATACCGGTCGTTCGTACGCGCGCGCGCCGATCACGCGGTTGCTCGACAAGTACGCGATCGCGTACGAGGCTGTCGAGCCGGAAGCGGTCGCTCCGTTGATCGCGTCGGGCAAGGTCATTGGCTGGTTCGAGGGTGGCTCGGAGTTCGGTCCGCGTGCGCTCGGGCATCGCTCGATCCTCGCCGACCCGCGCGACCCGGGAATGAAAGACACGCTCAATCGGCGCGTCAAGTTCCGCGAGTCGTATCGTCCTTACGCGCCAAGCATGATGGCCGAGCATGCTCGTGAATGGCTCGACCTCGACGCGCCGAGCCCGTTCATGCTGATGGTCGTCGAGGTACGCGAAGACAAGCGAGCGCAGGTGCCGGCGATCACGCACGTGGACAACACGACGCGCCCCCAGACCGTCACGCCCGAGATCAATCCGAACTACTACCGGATGATCAGTGAGTTCTATCGGCTGACCGGCGTGCCGATGGTGCTCAACACCTCGCTCAACGTCAACCGCGAGCCGATTGTCGAAACGCCGATCGACGCGTTGATCTGCGTGTGTGGCACCGCCATCGACTATCTCTATCTCGAAGGGCTGCTCATCCACTGTCCGCAATACGCGAACCCCGAGATGGTCGCTCGGCTCACTGCGGATCGAGCGCAGACGCTCGATGAGGAATGGAAGACCGTCACGGTTCGTCACCTGACCCGCTACGACACGTCCGAGCGAGATAAGTGGTTGGCCGAGGAGAACAAGATTGCCGAGTGGCACCGGGAGTATCGGGCCAAGTACGAGCTGGAGCAGCGGCTCGGGGCCTGGAAGTCATCGCGCGCCCGGGTGGTGATCGTCGGAACACGGGGTCACACACGCTGCCTGTACGAGTACGTCGAAGGGTTTGCCAGCCTTGATGTCGCGGCGTTCGTCCCGCTGGACGATCAGCCTGGCGAGCAGGGCGAGCTGAGGATCTACCGAGAGGCCTTGCTCGACACGATCGATTGGAATGCCGTAGACGCGGTCCTCATTTCGACGCACGAATATCAGGCGCTCGCGCAGGCACGAATCGAACGTGTGGCACGCCGCGGAACCGACGTGCTCACGATGTACGACGACGCCGGCGACAGCCTGCTGCATGTGTTGCCGGAGCGATGGGCAGTCGTGAATCCGTTGCCTCCCAGCGGCGCGCGCATCGATCGTAGTGTCCGGCTTCCGCCTGCGCATGAAGCTACGGCGGGCCACCGTAGCCTTGGCGAAGGTGGTCAGCCGGACCTGGCCGCTGCTTCCATCGATTTCGAGTTGAACACGCTGCCGACGCGCATCGCCGAACGCTATGCGCTGATCGTCAGCTATCACTACTGCCATCCAACAAACACGTGGATGGCCGGCACCAAGTCGATCACACCCGAGGAGTTCGACGCGCAGCTTCGCGTTCTCACCCAGAACTTCGTCTGCACGACGATGGGCGAGCTGATGAATCCGGCCGCAGAGTTGCCGGAAACGGTCGCTGTCGTCACGTTCGACGATGGTTTCAAGGACGTCGCGGAGTTTGCGCTGCCACTGCTGCAGCGTTGGCGTGTGCCGGCGACCGTCTACTGCTGCTCGGCACCGCTGCTCGATCGCACGGTGCTCAACGTCCACCGCGTGCACCTGTTGCAGGCAAAGCTGGGATTGGCGAGATTCCGCGAGGCCTTCGAGGCGCTGCTGGCATCGCGCCCGCCCGTGGCGCTCGAGCCGAGCACGCACCCCGGCCTGCTCGGGTTGTATCCGTACGACGATGAGCCGACGCGTCGCTTCAAGCGTCTGTTGAATTTCGAGCTGCCGTACCGCGAGCTCGACCCGGTCCTGCGGATGCTGTTCGAACAGTTCATCGGCAACGACGAAGCGATCGCGGCGAAGCTGTATCTCTCGGCCTCGGATCTGCGGAAGTGCCAGGACGCTGGACTGCAGATCGGCATCCACGGACACAGCCATCGCGTGCTCAGTCGCCTCTCCGAAGACGAGCAGCGCACCGAGCTCGGGACGTGTATCGATGCGTTGCGCACGGCCTGCGGACTCAGCGAGCTCCATGCGTCGTATCCGTACGGGATCGACGGCAGCTGGAACGAGACGACGAAACGAGTGGCAGCGTCGTTGGGGCTGGCGAGTGCGTCAACGAAGGTCCGCGCGATCACCAAGCCGTCGGACCTGAGGGCGCGGTGGGAGCTGCCGCGCTACGACGTACGCGACGTGTTCGATGCCTCCGGCGCGCTCGTGGCAGATCGCTTGTCGGCGCTCTTTACGGCAGACTGATGGTTGAGAAACTGGCATGGGCAATCGAACGCTGGTGTCTTGCGCGATTGCAGCGGCCCTCCTCGTCACGTGGAGGCCCGCTGCGGGCCAATGGTTGAATCAGCCCACTCGAGGCATACCGCGAACGGCTGACGGGAAACCAAACCTGACAGCTCCGGCGC
>JBKPRH010000492.1:0-22569 GCA_046765795.1 Acidobacteriota bacterium
GTCGTCATCAGTGAGCTTGCCCCACTGTTCGCGAATCTTGCCCTTCAGCTGCATCCACTGACCCTTGAAAGTGTCTTCGTTCATCGATTGTCCTCCTCGACTTCCCCCCGAGGAGGAGCACGGCTCATGCCATGCCACGGATCAGCACGCCGTCGTGTTCCGTGGCACGCTTTGCCTCTTGCACGAGCGTGCCAGATGGCGTTGCGCTTGCAACGCGAGCAGCATATGGCTCGGGGAATCTGGACCGGGGCGTTATCGTTCGGGCTGGTCAATATTCCAGTCGAAGTACACACCGCGGTGCGTGACACGCGCCCGCACTTCCGTCTGCTGCATGCGAAGGATCGATCGCCGATCAACTACGAACGTGTGTGCCAGAAGGAGGGCTCGGCCGTCGGGTGGAACGATCTGGTCAAAGGCTTCGAGTACGAGAAGGGGCGCTTCGTCGTGCTCACCAAGGAAGACTTCGCGGCAGCGGCTGTCGAGAAGACGCGGCGCATCGACATTCTCGACTTCGTGAAATCGGAAGACATCGACGATCGCTTCTTCGACAAACCGTATTACCTGACGCCCGGGAAGGGTGGTGACCTCGCCTACGGGCTGCTGCGAGAAGCCATTCGCGAATCGGGCCGTATCGGCATCGCCAAGTTCATCCTCCGCGAGGTGCAGCATCTCGCCGCAGTCGAAGTGGTCGAGCAGGCACTGGTGCTCTCGACCCTGCGGTTTGCCGACGAACTCGTGGATGCCGGCACGCTCAATCTGCCGAAGCGAACCTCGGTGGGGAAGAAAGAACTCGACATGGCGACGTCGCTGGTCGAGAGCCTGGCCGCCGAGTGGAATCCTGAGAAGTACACCGACGACTATCGCGAGAACCTGATGCGAGTGATCAAAGCCAAGATGAAAGGGAAGAAGGCCGACCTCGTTGCGGAAGAGCAGCCGCGCGACGCCAAGGTGATCGATCTGATGGAACGGCTGCGCCAAAGCCTCGACGCCTCCGGCGGACGAGGACGGCGTCAAGCCGCTGCTGGCCGCGCACGAACCAAAACCACGCGGTCCGCGACTCCTCGTTCGAGACGTCCGGCCGCGCGGTCCCGCACCTCTCAGCGGCGCCGCGCCTCATAACCCCGGCGCCAGTCTCGGCGCCAGTGGAACTCATCGCCTCATCCGGCCGTATATAGCGGCGTACGCTATAGTATGCCGCCACAAGAGGTATCGATGGCTCCACGCAGCCGGGCCGAGGCATTCCTGCCGCTCACGACGCCGATGTTGCACACGCTGGTCGCGCTCGCCGACGGCGACAAGCATGGCTATGCAATCCTCAAGGAAATCGCCCGTCGTACCGATAACGCGGTCCGTCTGAGTGCCGGCACGCTGTACGCACTCGTCCGGCGTGCTGAGGCCGACGGATTGATCGTCGAGACCGACGAACGCCCCGACATCTCGCTCGACGATGAGCGGCGGCGGTATTACCGGCTGACGCCGCTCGGACGAAAGGTGGCCGCGGCAGAGATCGAGCGTCTCGAGGCGATCGTCGAAATGGCCCGAGATAAGAAGCTCGTGCCGCGACCGAGGTCGATATGAGTCCCGCGCGCCGGCGGTCATTCGTGGAGCGGATCTTCTGCGCAATCGTGCGACTGTTTCCGTTCGACTTCAGAGCGGACCACGGAAGCGACCTCGAGCAGACACTTCGTGAGCAGCATCGTGAGGCGCAGCGCGTGGGGAGCGCTGCGTCGTTCGGCCGTCTCTGGCTCGACGTCGCGCGCGATGTCTTCACGACCGCCCCGCGTGAGCACGCGGTGATCCTCAAACAGGACATCCTCTACGCGCTGCGCGCGCTTCGTCGGGCGCCGGTGTTTGCGATCTCCGCCGTGCTCACGCTTGCAATTGGGATGAGCGCGATCACCGGCATGGCCGCGGTGCTCAACGCAGTCATGTTCAGACCGTTGCCGGTTGATCACCCCGAACAGCTCATCTCGATCAGCAATCAAGACGGGTTGAACCAGTACGTGTCGTATCCGGACTATCTCGACTATCGGGCAGAGACGTCGGTGCTCTCGGACGCGATCGGCTACGTTCCGCGCGTCGCGTCGCTGAATATCGACGGGAGTTCGGAGCGCATTACGCTCGAACTCGTCACCGACAACTATTTCTCGATGCTGGGAGTGCAGCCAGCAGCGGGACGACTGATTCAACGCAATGAGGGTCGCGCCCCCGGTGAGGCTCCGGTCGTCGTGCTGTCCTATGCCTACTGGCAGTCGCGCTTCAACGGCGACCCGTCGATCGTCGGTCGGACCGTACGGCTCGGCAGTCAACCGTTCACGATTATCGGCGTCTCATCGGAGGCCTTTCGCAGTACCGAGTCGTTGTTGCGTGTCGCGGCGTACGTGCCGGTCTGGATGATCGATTCCTTTATGAGCTGGGGGCCCCAGCCGAAGCCGTTCGAGAATCGTGCACTGCGCACTTTCCTTATGCTTGGACGTCTGAAGCCGGGCGTCTCACTTGCACAGGCGCGCGCAGCGCTCGATATTCGCACCGCACAATTGGCGCGCGACTATCCGGAGGTACACAAGGACATCTCGTTGCTCGTGATCCCGGAGACGCATGCGCGTCCGACTCCGAACTTGGGAGGATTGTTGCGTCTCGCGGCGACAGCCATCGCCGGTCTCGCTGCAGTGCTGGTGCTGATCACCAGTGCCAACGTCACGAATCTTCTCATGGCTCGAGCGTCCAGCCGTTCGCGCGAGGTCGCGTTACGATCGGCGCTCGGCGCCAGACGCGGACGCCTCGCCAGACAATTTCTCACCGAGAGCGTTACGCTGGCGCTCCTCGGTGCCCTCGTGTCGATTCCCGTGGTGATGCTCGCCACGACCCTCCTGCGCAGGTTCGTGTCGAACGTGACGTCCGTCGTCGCGTTCGATGTCGACTTCAGTCTCGATTTCCGCGTGCTCGCCACGATGCTCGTGGTGGCGATTGGTGCGGGTGTCGTCGCCGGTCTCGCACCGGCGCTCGCGGTGTGCCGAGCCGATCTCGGAGCACGTCTCAAGAGCGGTGCTCGCGATACCACGGATCGATCCGGCGGCAGGATGCGGAGCGCGCTGGTCGTCGCCCAGGTAGCGCTTTCCTTGGCGCTACTCGTAAGCGGCGGTCTGTTCGTTCGCAGTCTCGACCGAGCGCGACATATCGATCTCGGTTTCGAGCCCGAAGGCATACTGCTCGCGACGGCGGCGCCTACTCTCCAGGGATACGACTTCCAGAAGCGGCTGACGTTCTATGCCGCTGCACGCGATCGCATAGCCGCCATTCCTGGCGTGGAGCAGGTGGCGTGGATTCAATTTCCGCCGCTCGGCGTCGTCGGCGAGGCCGCCGTCGTGGCTCCCGAGCCGCGGCCCTCCGACCCCGATTGGCGTGCTCCATTCGCGGCTGAGGCCGACATCAGCCCGGAGTATCTCGAGACTGCGCACGTGCGACTCGTCGAGGGACGAGGGTTCGATCAGCGCGATCGGGAGGGCAGCCCACCGGTCGTCATCATCAATGAGACACTGGCCCGCCAGTTCTGGCCAGGAGACACTCCACTCGGTCGTACTCTGATTGCCGATGGCAACCGGGTCGAGGTCGTTGGCGTTGTGCAGAACGGCAAGTACCAGAACGTCGGTGAAGCACCGCGGGGCGCCATCTTCCTGCCGCTTGCGCAAACCTCTCCGGTGACGGCGACCCTTGCGATCAGGTCGTCGGGTTCACCCATCGAGCTGGCGCGGGCGGTTCGACAAGCCATTGCGCACGCCGATCCTGAGGTGCCGGTCTACGACGTGCGGTCGATGCTCGAGCATCTCGACAACGGAAGCGCGTTCTTTCCGTTTCGCTTGGCGGCGTTCATGACCGGCCTGTTCGGCGGGATGGGCGTGCTCCTGGCCGCGATCGGGCTTTACGGAATGATTGCCTATCACGTCGGCCAGCGGACGCAGGAGATCGGCGTGCGCATGGCGCTCGGCGCGCGCGCCGCCGACATCATCCGCGACGTGCTGACGCAGGGCGGGCGGTTTGCCGTGATCGGAATCGCTGTTGGGATCGTGCTCGCTGCGGGATTGGCGCAGATGCTCAAGGAGCTGTTGCTCGGCGTCAGCCCGTTCGATCCGATCACATATGCCGCGGTCGCTGGTCTGCTCGTCGCGATCTGTCTGGTGGCGTCGTTCGTGCCGGCGCGCCGCGCGACGACGATCGATCCGTTGATCGCGCTTCGGGCAGAGTAACCGGGCGAGGCACGCCTCGCCTCGCGACGCATGCGTCGCCCCCTACGCCATCTTCCGCTTGAGTTTTTCGAGGACCTCGTCGAGTTCTCTCGCCAGCTTGTCCAACACGCGATTCAACTTGTAGTGCAAGTTAATCAGGTCACCTGATGATCGCTGACCGACGCCGTTGTCCCGCATACGAATGATCTCGTCTGGTGAGAGCTTGTCGCGGCCTTGCTTTCGCATCTCCTGCACGTAGTCAGGGGTGACGCCGTGATCGCGCATGCGGATGAGCGTGTCGATCGGCAGGCCCTTATAGCCCACGAGCGCCATGCCTTCCGCATACTCGGGATCGACGCCGTGATCGCGCGCCCGGATCAAGTCGTCGGCAGTGAGGGTGAACCCCAACTTACGCATACCGCCGGCAAAATCGGGATCCACGCCGTGATCCCTGGCTCTGATGGCTTCTTCGATCGTGAAGGTGAAGCCGAGTTGACGCATGCCTCGCAAATATTCGCTATCGATGCCGTGATCGCGCGCGCGAATCGCCGTGTCAAATGACACCGCGTAACCGAGCTTCTTGAGATCGCCGAGGTACTCGGGGTCGACGCCATGGTCGCGGGCACGGACGATCGCGTCAGCTGAAAGATCGCTGATGCCCTGCGCGCGCATGCCGCGGACGTACTCTGGGTCCACGCCGTGATCGCGGAAGCGAATGAGTGAGTCCAGCGTTCCCACTCGGTAGCCGGCTCGTCCCATTTCTCGCAGGAACTCCGTATCGACGCCATGATGGCCGGCACGCACGAGGTTCTCGATGTCCGGCCGCTCGTACTTCTGTGCCGCGAGCTCGTCGATGAACTCGAAGCCAATCTCGGTCTGCGCCAGTGCGAACAGTTGCTGCGCGGTGGGACGGCTGAACCCGCGACGGGTCAGACCGGCGATGAACGTCTCGCTGGGCACAAACCGGAACGTGCCGGAGCCAGTACGGTCATTGAGCGTGCCTTCGAGCTCGAGTGAGCCCGCTTCGCGCGAGACAGTGACGCGCATCTTTCCGCCGGCGGCCGGCTCCGACTGTGACAGCAGTCGGTCGATTTCGCTGGCGGGGAACTGGCCGTTCCATGAGAAGGCCCCGGCACTGACTTGCAGCAACACAAATTCGCGATTCGGCGACGGGCGGAGCACCCACGTTCCCGCAACGTTGTCGCGCGATCCGATCGGCTGTGCCGCGGTGCTCGCGGCGCCGCCTCGCTCCTGCGATTGCGGCTCCTCGGACGGTCCCATCAAACTGCGTCGCACGTCGGCCGACGAAGGTCGCGCGTCAGCTGACGCTGTGGTCATCGTCATGGCCGCGAGTGGGAGCAGCAGCGCAGCGCCGACTGCTGTGCCCATCAGCCACACGCGTCGCGATGGTGCGATGCGATTGCGTGCGGGATCGAGGACGGCACGCATGCGGTCCTCGAGCTTGCGAGAACTGGCCATGCCGACCACGAGCGCCGGCGAACGGCGACCGCTCCAGCTATAGGCGAGTTCGAGCAGGTGGCCCGCATACTCATGCGCCTGTGCGCCAGCGGCGAGGACGCGATCGTCGCAGGCCAGTTCTCGCTCGATTCGCAACCGCCGTGCGACGTACCACACGCCGGGATGGAACCAGTACGCTGCGCAGGCGATCGCTGACAGCATCTGCGTCAGGCAATCATGCCGGGCGATATGGGCCAGCTCGTGGAGTAGGACCGCGCGTCGCCGATCTTCATCCCAGGAGTCGGCGTCAGCGGGAATGACAATAGACGAGGCCATCGTTCCCGTCGTCATCGGCATCAACTGAACCGCGCTGCGCCGCAGTGCGACCGACCGCGACACGCCAATACGGGCTGCGCAGTCATCAAGTGTCGAAAGCCAATCGCGATCGCTGATTGCCGTTGCTTCGCGGACGATGCGCCGGACGGCTGACCGCTGATGGAGCAGTCGCGCGAACAAGACGAGTGCGCCAACTCCGTAGATTGCGCCGAGCAGCAGCGCCCACGGCAGACGTGCGTCGGGTGGCGCATTCGCATCTTCGTTCACGCGCGCAATCGATGCGGCGTCCCCGCTGGTCGTAGCCGCGGTCGTAGATGCGATGGGGGCAAGTCGTACGACGTTTATGGCCGCATCTGTCTTGGACGATGCGATCGGCACAGCGACCTCCCACGCGGGCAACATCGTTGCGATCGGTGGGAGCACCAGCAGTCCGATGACGGCGAGGGTCCAGATGAAGTGCCGCGTCGCGGCGGAGGCGCGCGACATCAAGGCGACGGCCGCGGCCGCCGCGATCATGAGGAGCGATCCCTTGATGAAGACGGCGGTGAGCAACGCGGTCATGACTTGCCTCCGTGTTCGCGGACCTGTTTGAGCAGCTTGGCCAGGCGCTGATATTCGGCGTCGGAGAGCGGTTGATCGGTGATGTCGAGCAGGGCAGCCATCGCCGACCCCGGCGAGTCGTTGAAGAAGGTGCGGACAACTTGCTGGAGTGCCGAGCGGCTGGCGTCCTCGGGCTTCACGGCCGGGAAGTACACGTAGCGCGGACCGTCATATTCGCGCCGCAGCAGACCGCGCACGATCATGATCTCGAGCAGTTTGCGCACGCTGGAGGGACTCGGCGCGTCGGGCAGCTCGGCGCGGATGTCTTCAATCGCCGCCCGCTGGCGGCGATGCACGATCTCCATGATCTGGCTTTCGCGGCGGGTGAGGTGGACGTGGCGTGGCTGTTTCACTGTGTCTCCCGGCGTTTGGCGAATTTTTTCGCCCTCGGCGAATATATTCGCCTCTGCGGGGAGATGTCAACTGAGGTTCCCAGATCTAGTCAGGCGACGGCATCTCGGCGCTGTCGATCACCAACACCTCGACCGGACCGCGCTGTGCCTCGAGCTTGAGACCGAGCTGCTCCTGCAGCGCAGTCAGGAGTGCCGGACTGTCAGAGGCGGGCAGATTGGCGGTTGCGGCCGAGGGGATGTTGATACCGAGTTGCGGCAGCATCGCCATCAGCACTTGCGGATCGAATCGCAGCTCGAAATCGTAGAGACCGGTGAGTCCCGTCTTGTCTTGCACCATCCGTCCGGTCACCTGGGTGAGAAGCTGGGTCAGCCCTTTCATGGCCTGTCCGTTGCCGCGCAGGCCGAAGCCATTGACCGGATTCGGGCTCGACGGATTGATGGCGGGCATGATCATGCACGGAATGGTCTCGCCTTTGGCCATCATCGAAAGCACTGCGGCGCCGCCTCCCTTGGCCAGCTCCTCGGCGCGCTTCTGCATTTCGGCGCCGGAGCAATCGGATGACGACGGTTTGATATCCGGACCGAGCTTGCCGTCGCTTCGCGCGATCATCAACGCGTAGATCGGCAGCTCTCGCGTCTCGGTGTGCGCCTTGAGCTTGAAGCGATCGATCAGCAGTGTCTTCATCATCGACTGCATGTCGGGCGACGCAATCGTGGTGCCCTCAGGAGTTTTGGCTGCGATGTCGAACTTGCTCGTCATCTGCCACGAGGGGCCGCCGACGATCTGAAAGTCCTGCAAGCCGCCGTAGGCCATGCGAATCAGCAACCGCAGTGGCATGTTCGAAGCGGCGATCCCGCCGGCGCCCTGTGGCCGCATCGACGGGATCGCGCCAAAGACGTTCCCCGAGGCGTTGGGATCGCTTGGTTTGACAGAGGCGACCTCGAAGCTGACCGGAGCCGCAGGCTTGGTCGTTTGCGCGAGCGCATTCGCACGCTCGAGACCCAGGGCCAGGACGACACAGACAACAAGAGATCTCTTCATACGCTCAATTCTGCTTTCGCGCTCCTGAGAAGGTGCCGTTGCCGAAGTCGCCGGCCGACAGCGTGCCCTTCATCGAATCCTTGGTGTCCACGGCGCCCGTGTACTTCAACTCGATCGGCGTGCCCTGCACCGTGGCCGACACGACAAACTCGATCGCCTGACCTTTGATCGTGCCGGTGAGATCGGCTTGCCCCATCAACTGCGACGAATACTGGCCCGTCAGCTTCTCGCCGTCCTGCTTGAACGTCAGGGTTGGATTGCTCTTGCCGGCCGGCGACTCGACGGTGAAGATCCAGACGCCGCTCACATCCACTTTGTTCGTTTGCGCCGGCGTGACGACGTTGATGCCGACGAGGAAGACCGCCGTGAGTACCGAGAGCCGCCCGAATGTCTTCGTCATCGCTCCCTCCCACTCTGCCGGTGCGGAGTCACCGCAGCACGAATTATCGACCCTTTTCACGCCAGAAACGAGATGGCAAAAACTGCGTACTCGCGCGTGTCAGATCGTGGGACAGGTTGCGACTATCTGAGGTGAATGGAGGATCGCTACGCCGAAGTTGCCCTCCGCTACGCGGAGGTGGCGGGCACGTTCGGGGCCGCGCTCGAGCGACTGGCCGGCGGCTACGAACGCGACCCTGATGCGCGCCGCGACCTGTTGCAGGACATTCACGTCGCGTTGTGGCGGAGCCTGGCTCGCTATGACGGTCGTTGCTCGCTGCGCACGTGGGTGTATCGCGTGGCCCACAACACCGCCATCTCCCGGGTGGTCCGGCCGCGGGCCACTGCGCCGACGTTGGTCGCCCTCGACGAGGATCTGCATGCACTCGCCGAGTCGTCCGACCGCGAGCAGGGGTTCGATCGTCGTCGCGCGCTCGACCGCGTCCACGCATTGATCCAACGTCTGCGGCCACTGGATCGACAGGTGATGCTCCTCTACCTCGAGGAGGAGGACGCCGCGTCAATCGCAGAGATCACCGGTCTCTCGGTGGCCAACGTTTCCACGAAGATTCATCGGATCAATCAGATCCTCGTTCGGGAGTTTTACGAGGGCACTCATCATGGCGAATGAACACGAACCTGAGTTCGGTCAGATGTGGCGGCAACAGCCGCGGCACGAGCCGGCGATGCCGGTCGAGGACGTACGTCGAAGGGCCAGGGAGTTTGACGCGAAAGTCGAGCGATGGAAACTCGTCGGAGCCGTGACGGTCACGCTGCTGATCGTCAAGAACATCTGGGAAGTCTGGGTCGACACCGACATGCTCGAACGCGCCGGTGATGCGTTGATGGTGCTCGCGTTGGCGTTCATCGTGTACCGGTTCTGGCGGCACTCGCGCCTCGAACGTGTGCCCTCGACGCTGGGCCGAATGAGTTGCATCGAGCACTATCGCGCGCGGCTCTTGCGGGAACGCGAACTGTCGCACGACGCGTGGGCCTATGTCCTGCCGTTCGTACCGGGCTTTGGCGTGATCATCCTGGCGCGAGCGTTCCAGGGTCGTCCCTCGTCACAGGTTGCGGCATTGATGGTGTTGGCCATCATCATGTTTGCCGTGGTGCTGTGGGTCATCGCTCGCGGCAGGCGCACGATCGAACGGGAAATCGCCGCTCTCGCGAGAGAGTGATCCTTTTTCCGCCGGGTCCCGTCTATCTCAATAGCAACGATCCGAAGACATCGGGCGGCGACATCCGTCTGAACGCATCGCGGTTGGCATTGGCATGTGTTGACCGCGAGCCACCATCATCGGCGTGGTGCCCGCGGGGCATGTATCTCTCCTGTCAGGCCGACAGATGGATGTCTGCGGGTCGTTGCCACCCTCTGAACCATAGCCTCGGTTTCCGAGCCAACCCCTCACGCCCTCCTCTCGTCAAAGGGTCGGTTGGCAAGACATCGGTAACCGAGGACATGAGGGTCCGGCTCAAGCCGAACCCTACACCGGATCCGGACACCCATGAGCAAACCACCCGATCTCGTTCAGGGCACGCTCGATCTGTTGCTCCTCAAGATTCTGGCCCTCGAGCCGCTGCACGGCTGGGCGATCAGCCAGCGGCTCAAACAGGTGTCAGGCGACGAATTGCAGGTCAGCGACGGCTCGCTGTATCCCGCGCTCCACAAGCTCGAGCTTGGCGGGTGGATCACCGCCGAATGGAAGACCAGCGAATTGGGGCGACGCGCCAAGTTCTATTCGCTGACGCGCGCGGGGCGGCGTTATCTCGAACAGGAAACCGCGCACTGGCATCGCCTCACGTCCGCGATCAGCCGGGTTCTCGCGCTCAAGGAGACCTAACGATGCGCCGTTGGATATACGCCATCCCCGCTCGTCTCAAGGCCATCCTCATGCGGCAGCGCATCGAACGCGATCTCGACGACGAGCTCGCGTTTCATGTGGCGATGCAGACCCGAGCCAATGCCCGCGAGGGTATGAGCGACGCGGAAGCGTACCGTCGCGCGCGCATCGAGATCGATGGAGTGGAGCAGACGAAGGAACGCTCGCGCGATGTGCTGCCGCTGCGTTGGGCACGCGACGCGATGCAGGACATTCGCTATGGCCTGCGTGGCCTCCGCAAATCGCCGCGCTTCACGATTGCGGCAGTGCTCACGGTTGTCTTGGGTGTCGGCGCCAACGCCACGATCTTCAGCGTGTTGAACCCGCTGCTCTTCAAGCCGCTCCCGTATCCCGAGCCCGATCGCATCGTCAACGTCTTTCGCACATCACCGCAGTCGGATCGCTGGCCACACTCGATGGCCAACTATCTCGATCACCGCGCGCGGAACACCGTCTTCGAGCATCTCGCCGCGATCAACTGGGAGGACACGAGCCTTGCCGAGCCCGGTCAGCCCGCTGAGCGATTGTTTACGCTGCGCACGACGGGCAACTTCTTTGCGCTGTTCGGCGTCGCGCCGCTCATCGGGCGCACCTACACGGACGCCGACGACCAGGCGGGTGCGGCCGAGGTCGCAGTGCTGTCCTATGGATTCTGGCAGCGGCACTTCAATGGCGACCCCGCGGTTATCGGACGCCCGATTCGGATCAACGCGGGCTACACCACGGTCGTGGGCGTGATGCCGAGAGACTTCGAGTATCCGCTGTTCTGGGGAAACATCGATATCTGGCGGCCGTTCGCGGCATCGGCGCAGCAGCGTCAGGACCGCGGCAACAACTTCCTGCGCGAGTTCGCTCGACTCAAGCCGGGCGTCACGCTGGAGCAGGCGGATGCGGCGATGAAAGCCATCGACAAGCAGATCCTCGCCGAGAACGCCAATCTCGATCGGCGCGGCGGTATCCGCCTGGCGGAACTCAGCCTCGTGAATCCCGTGATGCGTCGCATGTCGGCGTTTGCGTTTGGCCTGACCTTCCTCGTGCTGTTGATTGCGTGCGTGAACCTCGCCAACCTCCAACTGGCGCGCACGGCGGCGCGAGCGAGAGAGTTTGCGATTCGCGGCGCGATCGGCGGCGGCAAAGGACGGCTGCTCAGACAATCGCTCACCGATAGTCTCGTGTTGTCGATTGTCGGTGGCGCGATCGCGATTCCGCTCTCGTTCTGGTGCACACGGCTCATTGCGACGCGGCAGTTCGCCGATCTGCAGGGTGTCCGCATCACGATCGAACCGGCGACGCTCGCGTTTGCTTTTGGCTGTGCGGTGATCACGGGTGTGATCTTCGGCGCCGTTCCCGCCTGGCTTGCGTCGCGCGCAGACATCAACGACGTGCTCAAGCAAAACCCGCAGAGCATGACCGCGGGCCGGGGACCGCAGCGATTCCGTCAGGGGTTGATCGTCGCCGAGATCGCCTTCGCGCTGATCATGCTCGCTGGTGCTGTGTCGCTCGTGCGTGGTCTGCAGCGCATCACCGCGGTCGATCCGGGATGGCGCGTCGACGGTGTGCTGGCTGCGCGACTCAATCTTCCGCCGGTCGGGTCGAATTACACGACACCCGAGGCACGACGGGTGTTTTTCCAGACGCTGCGCGATCGTGCGGCCGAGATTCCCGGTGTCACGCACGCTGCCGTCTCGAGTTCGTCGGTTCCGACCGCCACCTTTGGTACGAGCACGGCGTTTGCCATCGAAGGCCGGACCGATCCGGTGCTGGCTTATAACGAACGCGCGACACCTGAGTACTTCGAGACACTCCAAGTGCCGCTTCGCCGTGGCCGGCTCTTCACAGCCGACGATCGCGTCGGACGGACACCCGTGATCGTGATCAACGAAGCGATGGCTCGCGCCCTGTGGCCAGGCGAGGATCCGATCGGCAAGCGCATTGGCAATCGCGGACCGAACCCGAATTGGCGTGAAGTCGTCGGCGTGGTCGGCGATATCACCTTCCCGTCCTTCGGCGCCTCATCCAGTGTCGATACTGCATTCCAGGCGTTTATGCCGCTGGCGCAAACAGGAACCCAATTCGTCAATATCCTGCTGCGCACCAACCGGGAGCCTGACGCCATCGCCGCGGAGTTGCGGCGCGTTGTGTCTGCGCTCGATCCCGATCTGCCTGTGTATGGTCTCGTGACCGCCAGAGCCGCAGAGGAGCGGCAGACGGCGAGCCTGCGACTGCTCGGGAATGTGCTGGCGGGATTCTCGGGGCTGGGACTCCTCCTGGCCGCGCTCGGCATCTTCGGCGTCGTCTCGTACTCGACTGCGCAGCGCGCCGGCGAGCTTGGCATGCGCATGGCCCTTGGCGCGCGGCAATCGGTCGTGTTGTGGCTGGTGCTCAAACAGGGCGTCGGTCTGACGATGGTCGGCGTGGCAGTTGGAATGGCAGGAGGACTCGCGCTCGGTCGAGTGCTGTCGTCCTTGATGCCGAATCTTCCCGCGCCGGAACTGTCGGTCGTGTTCGGCACCTTCGGATGCATGGTGTTCGTCGCGCTCGCGGCGTTCTCCATCCCTGCGTGGCGCGCGTCGAAGACGAATCCGATGCTCGTGCTCCGTCACGAATGATTCAGGCGGGTCTACAGACCCGCCTCTACGAACCCTCTTCGTCCGTCCGATACATGGATCAGTAGACGAGCGCTGTGAAAGACCGCGAAGGGGGAAGTCAAATGAAGAAATCTGCCATGCTCCTGGTGTTCGCCGTTGTCGTGTCGGTGGGCATTGCTGTAAAGCTCTCGACCCACGAAGAGGCCGCCAGAGCGCCGCGGGCGTCGCACGAACAGACGACGACGTCGACGCGGATCAACAAAGAGTTCGATATCGCTGCCGGCTCAGTGGAGAGCGTGTCATTCAACGCTCCGGGCCGGTCCGGCACACTGTCGGGCAAGTGGCACGCGAGCGGCAAGGGCGGCAACGACGCGGCGCTCTCAGGCTTCACGCTCACCGATCCGAGCGACGCAGTGCTGGATTCGGCATTCAAGGGGTCGTCGGGCAGCTTCCAGGTGAAGGTCTCTGCGGCGGGCAAGCACACGTTCTTCTTCGAGAACGCGGGCAAAAAGCATGCGCCGCGGCACGTGACGCTCGACGCCGAGTTCACGCCGGATTGATCGAAGTCCGGCTGAAGCCGGACACGACACCGAACAGCCGGCTAAAGCCGGACACTACTTCTGGAGAAGTTTTTCGAAGCGCTGAATATCTTCGTTGTTCTCGATGCATTCGTACTCACGAATGCGCTCACCCGGCTTCAGCCTCAACGTGGCGTACTGCTTCCACGGCTTGGTCAGCACCTCGGGATCTTCCATCGTGGCTTCGTAGATGATCGTGTCGTGCGTGTCGCGCGTGTAACGCTCGGTCACTTTCAGCTTGTCGCTGTGGAACGTGCCGACGCCGACGAGCCACGTGTTGGTGTTGAAGCCCGTCACCTCGACGACGAGCGTATCGCCGTCCCAGCGGCCGATCGAGTCGCCGAGATACGACGGCTCCATATCGTCCGGATGACCGCGTCCATCAGTAGGAATGAACCGGAACGCGTGATGGACCTCGTAGATGATGACCACGCGGTTCGGCTGCTGAATGATCTCGAACGGCAGCGGCCGGAACGTGATGCGCGGCACGCCTGAGATCAGACAGCGCGCCATCGGATCGTCGATACCTTTTCTTGCGAGGAACTCCTGCCGCTTCTTCTCAGCTTCGGGCTTGTAGGGCGGTGGCTCGGGCGGGGGCAACGGCTTGCGTCCTGCCGCGGCGTCGTACTGCTTGATCGCCTCGAGTTCGGCATCGCCGAACAGCAGCGCGAACCCACCGCCGACCCACACGCCAGACAGATCGGGTTTGCCGTCGGCGGTGCGCGGCACCGGCTTCAGGACTGGTTTCTGCGTTTGCGCGATCGCCGATCCGGCGAGCAGCATCGCGACACCCATCGCGACGAAGGACGCGAGCACACGTTTCACGGCTGTCGCTCCTTCGTGTCTATTGGCCACCGGTCCCGGCAGGCGGTCCGCAGTTCAACTTCTTGCCGTCGGCGAACGTGACGTCGCGTCCTGCGGCTTGCGTCGGATTCGCCCGCGCACGCCACCCGAACACCTTCACCATGTCGCCGACTTTCATCGTGGCGTCCTTCTTCCAGCCCTGGCGGACGAGCATGTTCGGCGGGTAGCCCTCGATCTTCCACTGGGTGACCCCGCCTTTCTCGTCCTTCACATCCACGTAGAAGTAGATGTGCGGATTCTGCCAGTCGATCTTGGCGACGGTTCCAGTGATGGTCACCGGCTTGTCGCCTTCATACTCGGCCGCGAACGAATGGTGGGCCGATACGGCAGCCGTCCCGGCGAGGAGACTCAACGCGATGACGCATGCGACCTTCATCGATGTAGTCCTCTGTGCGTAAGGCGACGGCATTGTAACCGAGGATCAACGCGCGACGGTCACGCTCCACTCGAGCGGTATCGAGACGGGGAGATAGCAGACCCGGTCATCGCACGCCTGGTAGGTGAGCTGGCCCTTGATGGTGAGCCGTGACTCGGCGGTGAGAGCGGCGAGCTGCGCTGGTGCCGCTCCGACCTTCATGTCCAGCGTCAATCGAAACGGGCGCTCATAGACGAGCACACTTTCATTGAGCGGCTTGAACAGATAGGACATCGGCCGGGGATAGACCACCTCGTCAACCGACAGCGCCGGATTCGGATCGATGGCGATCGCGACGGGACGATACTGCGTGCCGGGCGCGTAGACGTGAATGCCTTTCTTTGGTCTCACGTCGACGGCGAGAGACATGGTCGTCCCTGGTTTGACGATGTCGGGGCCAAGCGATGCGGTGAAGGCAAGGTGGCGTGTGGACTTCGTGACGACGCGCGCGGCGCCGGCCGCGGGCCAGACGCTCGATGCCGAAATCAGCAGCAAGACGAGGCCGAGCAGAAAGCGGTTGGTCACTCTTTGGATAGTACTTGCTGGATACGCCGATCGATCTCTTTCTCGTCGCCGGGCTTGTATCCAGCGTGCTTCCACAGGACCTTGCCCTTTGCGTCGAGCAGCACGTGCGTCGGCGTCATCCGCAGGTCGTAGTCCTCGGCCACTGACCGCTGACCGAGCAGGATGGTTGCCGTGTAGCCGTGGCTCGCGCGCCAATCGGCGATCAGACGCTGCTCATCGGGAATCACGTTGATCCACACCATCGACAGACCGCGGTCCTTGTTCGCGTCGTAAATCTTTTGCACCAACGGGAATGCCGCATTGCAGTACTGGCAGGTAGGGAAGAAGAACGCGACGAGCGTCGCCTTGCGTCCCATCACCTGCGGGAGCGTGCGCTCATCGCCCTCGAGCGTCTTCAGCGTAAAGGGCTTGAAGTTCTCCGCGAACGCCGCTCTCGGCGCCAGCGCGATCGCACACGCGACGACAAGGGCAGCCACTCTCACTGCTGCTCTTCCCGTGCGCCCGGGAACGGACGCGAGGCAGGCTGGTCGGTCACCGTCGGCGCTTTCGAGGCGCGGCTGCCGAGGCGCATCGAGTAGGTGGCGATGGCCACGTATTCAGGGAACGTCGAGTCGCCGCGCGTCGCCGTGTTTGGATTGCGGAAGCGATTGAAGTAGTAGCCAATCGGCACGTTGAGCGAGATCGCATGACGTCCACTCGTCACGGTTACGCCGGGCTCCCAGTACATCTCCACACCCGGACGACGGAAGCCGTCGGAGCGGCCGATCAGGTCATAGCGTGGCACGCCTTCCATGCGCCACGCGATCGATGCCGAGATGTGACGGGTGATCGCCGCCGAGGTACCAGTGCGAAAGATGAACTGGTCCGACACTGTATTGATGTTTGTCGGGGTGGTGGCTGTCGCCAGGTTGCCGCGCGATGGTGCGCCGGTGTTGCGCGGGTTGAGCAGCCACGTGCCCGATCCGAAGGCGACGAAGCGGCCCATCATCTTGTAGGCCTGCAGATCCGAGATGAGACCCCAGCCACCGTCGCCGGGATTCACCGAGATATCCACATAGCGTTCGAGGTTGTTGTTGCCGTTCCCATCGGGGAAGACGTCGGTCGATTCGTTGTTGCCGGTCGGAAACTTCACACCGCCGCCGAGACTGACGTTCCACGAGCGATGCGATGAGGGGCTGAGCAGCGACACGCGAGTCAGCGTGGTGATGTCGCCGATGCCGCGAGCGTTCTCGTTCGCGCGCGCGGCGGGACCACCGGCGCGGGGCGACGGAATGCCCCACGAGGCTTCGATGAACGGAATGCCGACGTTGAGGCTGACGCGCGGCGTCGCCTGATACGAGACCGTCGTCGTGATCGAGTTCTGCCGGTTGACGACGTAGGTCTGCTCGATTTCACGCTGGTACTGGCGCTCGGTGCCGTTGTAGTGGATGTCGGCGGTGGAATTGCGGCCGGTGACCGTCAGGTTCCAGGTGCCGACCTCCTGATCGAGGGTGCCGGTTGTCCCGAACATCGGCGAGGTCTGCCGCAGCAGGATGCAGCCCTGTGCACGGGCGTCAGAAGCTGTGATCAACAGAGCGCTCACGCCCAATCCCGCAATTACTGCCACGTTCACGCGCGTCATCGTTGCCTTTCCACGGCCGAACCGCCGAGTTGTGAAGTCGGGAGTGTACGGAGAGAGGCGGAGGGGCTCAATAACGGGGATGTACTAATGTGTTCGGACGAGGAGCCTCGGGTGCCTCCGTGTTAGACAACGGAGTTTGCGGAGGAAACGGATAACACGGAGCAACGGAGGAACGGAGATTAACTAGTACTTTTTCCTTTCTCGACTTCGTGGAACCTGCGACTCACACAACATTTACCCACGGCCAATTGCGTCATTCCGTCACGGCCCATGCATTGCTCTGAACGGAGCCATGCTGATAGACACCCCGGTCAACAAAGATCAATTTCAACGTTCCGAAACTGATGGACGGCGTGAGGCGATTGGTGCTGCCAGGTCACGAATGGACCGGCGGTCTGTGCCACGAAGAGAAGGGCGGGGCCGAGGTCGGGGATCGGTAAGAGAGATTCCTCCGTTGCTCCGTTTCCCCGTGTTGAATTTCCTCCGTTGCCCCCGCCCCCCTCTGTTGCCTCACGCACCGAACTGCCGCAGATGATGATCGAGGTGCTTGTACTGCGTCACGCCCCATTCGGCGCCAGAGAGGCGTCCGAAGAAGGTGTGAATGTTGCCGTCGCACCCGCGTTCTCCCTTTGACTCGAGCTCGCGCATGACGGCGAGCAAGCGGGCCTTCACGGCAGCAAACTCCGGCTCGTTCTGAATGACAAAGTCGCGGCCGGTCGGAGCGTTCTTTCCGAACGGCTGCTCGCCGAGGAAATTCCTGCGGAACGTCCAGCTGAAAAGCTTGCCCGGCCAGATCTGTTTCTGGGGACCTTTCCCGCACGCCATGTCCGCCACCCGCGCCACGTGTTCGAGCATCTGCGCCGGCGTCATCTTCCCCCAGTGCCTCGGCGCAGATGGTTGCAGCGCTTCGACGCGCTTCACAGTGTCCATGAACACATTCGGGTCGAAGAGTGATTTCACAACGTGACTCCTGATCGAAGGAGGATACAACTTCGAGGCTTATCTCCTCTTGTACCGCAGCTTGACCGTCGTCTCCTGATCGACGACCAGCGGCTTGATGAACTGATGCGACGTCCCCGCGCGCGGGACGTCGATCCGCACTGGCAGCACGCCCGTCGTGCGGCGCTGCAGCTCCACGACGTTTTGCGAGGGTGCCACAATTTGCGCGATTTCCTTATCGGACCGTTCGGACCGTGACGAGGCGCGCGGCTCGTTTACCGAATCGTTGGAAAACACCATCCGCTGCGCCGAGCTCTGAGTATCCACTATTGGCTTTTCACCGGCGACGGTGACGGTCTCTTCGAGACTGCCGACACGCAATACGAAGTTCATCTCGCCCGGGCGTTGGTCGTAGATAAGTTCGCGTTTCACGGTCATGAAGCCAGAGAGCGTCGCTGTGACGGACATCTCGCCAGCCGGCAGGTTCGCGAACGCGAATCGGCCAGTGCTGTCGGTGATGGTCGTCCGGACGCGTTCGGCGAGTGCGCGAGAGGCGACTTCGATCGTCACACCGGGCAGGACCGCACCCGACGCGTCTTTCACCGTGCCACCGATCTGCCCAGTTGCTCCGGTGAACACCGAATGCTCAAACACCGGACTGGAAGCGGGCGTTGCGTAGCCCCTCGCAGTGCTTCCATCGCTGACGCGCATGCTGCTCATCTCGATCGCGTTACCGCCGATCGACTTCATCGAGTACCGCTCCGGCGCGAACACCTCCCACTGGACGAGACCGACCGGCATGTCCATGCGCGGCAGCGTCATCTCGATGTCGCCCTTCTTGTCGAATGGCGTGCCGGCGTGGAGATAGACATACGACACCTGGTACGGACCACTCGGACGGAAACCCGGGCGCAGGAGCGGGACGCGCGTGCCATCGGTGCCGAGCACCGGCTTCGCTGCCTGGCCAGCCACATCAACCGAGACCATCGTCGCGCCCTGTGGCAGCGACACTTTGAGGAACGGCTGGGCGCGATTCTGCACGGTGAGGATCACTTCAGTGAGCGCGCGGCCTTCGCTGGTCACGAGTGTCGTGGCGATGGCGCGATCGGCCACCGCTGCGAGCACGCCGGCATCAGCGAATCGCTTCACGTCGAAAGCGAGCGTGGGGGTCGCACCAGCGGCACGCTGATAGCGGAACGCAGAGAGCAGCGGCAAACGGGCCAGCGATTGCAATGCGCGATTGAGCTCGCGCACGTCGATGCGATGAAGCGGCTCGCGCTCAGGAGCATCGAGCTCCAGCGTGCCCACACCTTCGATTGCCACCTCGCCGCGCTCGCGTTGCACGTCGCGCACCGCGACGAAGCCGGTATCGAGGCTGAACGATCCGCCGTCGTGCGGACGCTCGAGGCTGATCAGGAACTGATGGCTGCGAGCTGCGGGATTGGCGATCGTCAGCGTGAGCCCCTCGTCAGTAGGCTCACTGTTCTCGAGCGAGCTGCCCGAGACGCCCGTCAATTCATACCCGGTGGGCAGGCGAACACCGAGCGTGCGGAGCTCACCCTGCAGAACAGTGACGTCGAGCAGCGCCACCATGCGCACGTCAGAGTCGCCCAGTGTCACGAGCGTCATCACTTCCGAAAGCGTTCGCAGTTCGCGGGCAGCCGCCGTCGGTGCGCTGTCCCGCATCGACCACGAGACTTCAACCGACGATCCGGGATCGAGGGTGGCTTCGACGATGGTTCGACCATCGGCAGCCGTGCGACGCGTGATGAGTCCTGACGACAGGCGCACGTCCGCCTGATCGCCAGGAACGTCGAACGTCGCGCGTGCGGTGCCAGACTTCGGGACCGGCAGCACGAATGCTGCGCGACCTGGTCTGAACGTCAGCGGCGCGCCCCACTCGAGCGTCAACGCGAACGGTCCCGGTCCGGGAATCAGCGCCGTGTGTGCCGCGCCGTCGGCGACGAGCGGTAGCGGCCGGCCGGCAGCGGACGCGTCGATCAACGTCGCACCGGAGATCAGATTGACTCGGCTCACGCCGCTGCGCAGCGCATCGCCGTTCACCGTGAACACGCCGCGGGCGGTATCGCGATCGACGCGTACGCGAAGATCTGAGCTGGCGAGCACGGCTGCGACAGGCGCCGTTGTCGGTGCCTGCGGTGGGCGACCGGCGAGATCGATGAGGCGGTTATATTCGGCGAGCGTGAGCGTCACCGCTCGCGGGGTTTCATTCGGACGCGGGGGTTGCTGCGCGGACGCCGCATGCGCGGTCGTCATCAGAATCACAGCCAGGGTCATCATCTTGGATGTCATGGCAGACCTCTTCGCTTTAGGGCTTTGGGCTTTAGGCTCTGGGCTTTTGGCTTGGCGCGTCAGCGCCGCCTGAACGCCAGCTCTATAGAGGGTGCGTTCGATTCAGCTGTCAGCTCGGACGCAAGGAATACCGACGGCCCGAACTGCGGAAACGTCACGTGCACGGGCAACGCGCCGACGACGGTGCGTCCGCCGGCTTCGTTTCTGAAGCGGTCCACGAGGACCTGCAGCTTCGTTTCCTGGTCGGCGATGCCCTCCCTGAGTGATGGAGCGGCGCTGTTGAGGGGTGTCGCAACTCCTGACCCTCTGAGTGCCGCCGCGAACGGTCCTGGATCGTCTTCCATGCGAAACGTCCCGGGTTGCAGTGCGACGCGGAAGCGTGGCGAGTGATGCAGCTCGACGCCCGTGCGTGACACGGGAAGATCGAGCGCGGGGAGCGCGAGTTGCGCGGTGCCCTTATCGATCCACTCGGGAATCCGCTGCAGATACGTCATCTCGACGACGAAGGTTGGCGCCTCTTCACCGGCTCGACCCTTCTCGAGTGGCAGCAGCACCGCGCCACGCTCGGCGACGCCGGGCCGGATCGGCCGGCCACCCACCTTGGCGCTCCACACCGTTGCCGAAGGCGGCATCGTGACCTTGAGGAAACTGCGCTGGTTGTTGCGGACGGCGAAACGCGCTTCGACCAGCAGGCTGCCGTCTTCAGATGCCAGAGCGCGATAACGCGCTTCTTCGACGTTGGCGATCAGCACGGCCTGCGGAATGAATCGGACAACGTTGACGGCGAGCGAGCGTGGCTCGCTTCCTGCGATTGGCCGCAGACGGAATGCGATCATCGACGGCGACTCGCGACCGGCGACGATTTCGCCGAGCTCAGACGGATCGGCCGGCTCGAGACCGCGCGTGGCACGCTCGGCCACTTCACCGGCGCCGACGACATCGACGGCCACGCCGCCGGATTCGCGCTCGGCGGCCGGCATGCGCACGAGAGGCACCGGCACGACGCCGTCGCGCGGCGTGCGAAGGTCGCCCTGCACGACGAACGAGGTGTCGCTCGTGACCGGATCGAGGAGCCGCACGCGCAGTTGGCCGTTCGTGACTGTCCATTCGCCAACCGTTGCGCCGTTCACCTGATTGACGGCGACGCCCTGTGGAATCGTCAGAACCACCTCGCGCGCGACGCCTTGAAGCACTTCGACTTTTACGGAGCTCGAAATTTGTGAGACGTCTTCACCGAGACCGATCATCGAGGTGATGCGCGCGCGGGTGCGCAGCGGCAGTTCGGCGCGGCGGTCATCGGCTTTTCGTTTCCACGACAACGTGAGTGGCTGACTGGGCCGGCCGAATGACGTCCACCGGCTTTCCCCAGGTGTTTCTGCGCGCTCGGCGACGAAGCCCCCCGACACCGAGAGATCCACGCCGCTACGCGGGAGCGTGAGGACGGCGCGCGAGATCGGCGCCGCCGATGCAGGCAGCGCAATCGTCTCGCTGCCCGCAGAGGCGGTGAGCGGCAATGCAATGTCGAGTGTGAGTACGACACGACCCAATCGCGACAGCAATACGTGCGGCGGTGGTCCTTCAACGAGCGACACTGGCTGTCCGTCGATCCGCGCGTCGCGGACCATCAAGCCCGCGGGGATCTGCACCCGCGTCCAGCCGTCGCGCATCACGTCGATGGTGAGGAGCGCGCGGCCGGCAACGGCATCGTTCTCGATGCGGAGGTCATAGTCGATGCGGGTCAGCGTGGCATCGACTGGAGGCGGCGTCGGTTGAACGGGTTGTGGATTGGCGCGTTCGCGCAGTGCCTTGTATTCGTCAACCGGCAGCACGACCCAGCCATCCGGTGGGACAGTCGTCTGGGCCAATGTGTGCGCCGGGACACAGAGCGTACACACACCTATCGCGATCACGAGCAGGGCTCGAGTCATAGCGTCCTCGTTCTTAGAGAGACCGAGTCCACATGCCCGGACCCGGCTTTACGTTCGCATTGGCACCGTACTCACTCCAGGCGGATCTGAAGATCCGCCTCTACGACCAAAACTCCTTCTCACTTCCAGACGGACCTGAGATCCGCCTCTACGACTAAATCTCCGTGCGTAGCAAACGGCTGACCTGAACCGTGGGCCGCGCGGCCGTAAGAATTGGGCGTGAATACGCGCGATCGCAAATGCGTGATCCACACCCGTGGAACACGGTTCAAAAACGTGGAATGGCCGTGACGCTTCGGGAATAAAATCTCCTCATGACCAGAACGCTCACGCTCGCGTTTCTTGCAGCGATCACCGTGGTAGCACCACTTCCCGCGCAGCAGGCCATGTCTTTTTACGAACTCAAAACGACCACGCTCGACGGCAAGCCGGCAGACCTGGCGCAGTACAAGGGCAAGGTAAGCC
>JBKPRH010000493.1:0-3735 GCA_046765795.1 Acidobacteriota bacterium
GAGATGAGTGGGAAAGTCGCGAACGAGGCTGTCTACGTAGAGCTGATTCGATGTGCTGAAGTCCGCCTGCGCGTAGGCCATGGACTGCTGCTCATCGTCCATCAGTTCGGGTTCGGGGCGCCTCTCCATTCGGCCAGCAGGCTCCTGATCTCACGGCGATAGATCGCGTCCGCCGTCTCGTCCCAGCCTTCGTGGGCAAAGCGGATCATGCCACGTGCGTCGATGAGATACGACGCCGGTACGCCACGCGCGCCGAAAGCATCGGCGACACGAGCGCTGGGATCGAACATGACGCGCAGTTTGTGCGACTGCGTTTTCAGGAATGCATCAGCGTCCTTGCGGTGCTCGTCGACGTTGACCGCGATGACTTCGACACCGCGCGGCTTGAACTCTCGCGACAACCGATCGAGCTGGGGGAAGAGCACCTTGCAGTCGGGGCACCAGCTTGCCCAGATTTTCAACAGCACGATCTTGCCGCGGAAGTCGGCGAGCCGCTGACGCTGTCCCTTCGGTCCTCTGAGCTCGACGTTGGGTGCGGGATCGTCCGCGGCATGTACAGGTGGGTGACTCACTGCACACGCGACGAGGGCGATCACTGCCATGACAGAGAAGCGACGCGCAGCGCTCATTGCGTCCTCATGCGGCATCGTTGATACTGACACGGACCCTGTCGATGCCTTTGATGTTTCGCGATCTGTCGTTCGATGCTGCGGCGCGCCGCGTGGCCCGCGCGGGCCGCGAGATCAAGCTGACGCGAAAGGCATTCGACCTGCTGGCCATGCTCGTCGATCGTCGTCCAGAGGCCGTGTCGAAGGACGACATTCACGCGCGTTTGTGGCCCGACACCTTTGTCGCCGAGATCACGTTGCACAGCCTGGTCTCCGAAATTCGCCGCGCGATCGGCGACGACTCGAACGATCCCCAGTTCATTCGTACGGTGCACGGCTTCGGCTACGCCTTCATTGCCGACAGCCAGCCAGCGCACGCGCCATCGGCGCATCGTCGTGTACGCGGATGGTTGATCTGGGAACACGAGCGGCTGCAGGTCTTCGACGGCGACAACGTGTTTGGTCGAGGCGATGCCGACGTCGTGGAGGTGCCGTCGACGACCGTCTCGCGCCGGCATGCACGTATCAGCTTCGATGAGGACCCGTGGATCGAGGATCTCGGGAGCAAGAACGGGACGTTCGTTGGTGAAAACCGAGTGACATCCCGCGTGCGGCTGAACGATGGCGATCGCGTGCGCTTTGGATCGTTCCTGTTGACGTTCCGCGTAGCGCAGCCACCGGACGCTACGGCCACGCAATCGACGACCGACCTCCCAAGCCTGTCGAAGTAACACCGGGCTCTCGTTCAGGCGCCGGTCTTCTTCTCACACAGACACCGCACCAGCGAGCCCTGTCGTGCGTCCTGCGAGGCCAGCGTTTCATTGCCGCCTCCGCCGCCAGGCCGGCCGAAACTCCACGACATGCCGATCGAGAGTCCGCGATCGGTCGCGTGGGTGTTTCGTCCGGTCACGGTCCGGGTATAGGCGATGAACAGATCGGTCGTGTCGGTCAGCGTAATGGCAGTCCCGGCTCCGATGTTGAAGAAGCTCTCGCGCGAAATCTGATCGTGATGCTGGAACTGTTCGGCCGTGAGCAACGCGCCGTTCACGGGAAGGTCGATGCCGGTGTGCCCCATTCGGCCGCTCGCTGAGGCCATGAGCCGCAGCCTGGGTATGAGGAAGTATGCCGTCTCGATCGATGCCGTACTGAATCGTCGGGAGTAGTCGAGCGCGCCTTGAGAGAAGTTCATGGCGTACTGCCCTTGAAGCACGATCCCGAGTTCGGCGAAGAGGCGACCGGCAGACACGCCGGTGGCCATTTCTTTCAGCTGGCGGCCGGGGGCGGCGTGGGCGAAGTACTCGTAGTTGTTTGCGGGCAGCGCGGAGCCAATGAACGGTGTGATGTGCACCGGTCCTTGAAAGACGTTGTAGCGAACGTTGAGCCGGAAATCCTGCGCTGAGGTATGCCAGTTGCCGTCATCCAGCGTGATCGGCCGGTGCGGGAAGGCGCCGCGATATCTGGACGTGACGATCGGCAATCCGACGGTCACCGCCATCCGATCGGAGACTCCGTAGGTCACGTCAAAGAGCATCGAATTCGCATCGATGTGACCGCGGTCGTAGGCGACGTCCGGCAGGTAGTGCTTCGTTGAGAGCGTGTTCGAGAAGAGCACCGACACGGTGCCTTCACCTTTGGCCGGCAGCCACGCCTGCGCATGGGCGGCAGTGGCGGCAGCGAGAAACACGACGAGCGTAATGACGGCGCGCATTGACGTGCCTCCGTTGAGAAACTAGCTGGTCCGCTTGGACGAGGGTGCCGTGCGAGACTTCATCACACCCTCAACTTTGGCGAGGAAACCGTTGATACGGTCCGACGTTTTCAGCGTCGCCGCGAACTGGTGCGTGGCGCCGGTGCGGTCGCCTGCGCCCTCGACCGGCATGAGCACCGGCTTCGAGGGGATGGCATCGAGTCGCGGCACGAGGGTGATCGCCTCGTTCAAGCTGGCGAGCACGACATCCACCGGCGCGGCATCGAGCGCCTGAGTAAGCGCCGCCTGGTCCTTGGCCACTGTGACCTTATGGCCGGCTCTCGAGAAGTATTTCAAGAGACGTCCGTCCGCCAGAGCCTTGCTGGTATCGCTGTTACCGGCGGCATAGATCACGATGGTCCCCGGATGCAGTGACGCATAGGCTCGCAGGAAGCTATCTCCTCGGCTGACCAGGAAGAACTTGTCTCCGCAGGCGAGCAGACCCTGCTGCCACGCCAGGCACAGACTGAAGAGCATCACGATCGAGAGAGCCCTGCGCATAACCGCTCCTATGGGGTGAATGGACGAGGTGAAGTATACAGGCGCAGCACAGTGGGGTCCTTGGAAATTCCTTGGCTGATGCTGGATTTATGGGTAGGCGCGGCGCCTATCGCCACGGCAGGAGCCGATCCAGGAGACTTCTCGGCGAGGCGAAATCCTCCATCACCCAAATATCGGATCGCGCCGTCGCGAGTGAGGTCGAGACTGTGCCGGCACCCGACAGCGTCAATCCCCGAATCGGCTGCGAGGCGTGCGGAATCGGGCCCAGATCCGGATTGATCACCCGCTCCTGGCCCGTGCTGATGTCGATGGCGGTCAGTGCGAAATGACGCAATTTGTCGGCTTCGCGCAGCACGTAGACATGTTTGCTATCAGCCGACCACGTCGAGGCCAGCATGTACTCCTCGCTGATCACCCGCTTCTCTTTGCCATCCGGGCTGATGATCATGAGGCCCTGGCTCGTGTCGCACGCGATCCAGCGGCCGTCGGGAGACCATTGCGGCCGCACCCCGAGCGAGGCGATGTTGGGTAGTAAGAAGGTTGGCTCCGCACCACTGCCGACTCGCATGACCAACAACCCGGAGATGAACTCTCGGTTGCGCCCCATGAACGCGATCGATCCGCCATCCGGCGACCACGTCGGAGCATCTTCGTAGAAGAGCCCTGGGGAGAGCGGAACCGGCGGGCCGGCAGCCCGGACCGTCGAGATCCAGATTCGATACCCGCCAGTGTCGGAGTAGCGCTGATAGGCGACGCGCTCGCCATCGGGGGACATGGCGAGCGAACCGAGTGCAAGTGTGGCCTCGCCCTGCGGGAATTGCTCCGGATCAACGATCACCGTCTCAACATCCTGTCTCTTATACACATCTCCGAGCCCAC
>JBKPRH010000494.1:0-8374 GCA_046765795.1 Acidobacteriota bacterium
GCGCTCTATCGCGCGCGTGGTATCGATCAGACGGCGCTGTTCGTCGAGTCGGTCAAAACGCTCAACCTGCAGAGCCGACCGGCCGGCTCGCTCATCGTGCAGTCCTTCGACGCACAACCACTGAAGGATCTGACGCGTCTCCTGCCGTCACTCCGGCGCGTGTTCCTGATCGACACCCGGGACGGACAACGCTGGCTCAATGATTCGGGACTTACCGAGATCGCGACGTTCGCCACAGGTATCGGACCCGCGAAGGCTCTGCTCGATCGCCATCCAGAGATCGTGGCAGCCGCGCACACCCGGAAGCTCACGGTCACGCCGTATACGTTCACGACGCGGTCACCGCTGGGCGCCGGACGGTTTACGTCAATTGGCGATGAGATGCGCTATTACCTGACGGAGCTGGACGTGGACGCGCTGTTCACGGACAACCCCGATCGTTTCCCGCGATGATCTCTGCACCCGTGGATGAGAATGATGCCGGCTACGGCAACGGGTGTCCCTGATCGTCGGTCCGGTAGGACTGCGACGTGAACTTGTTGATGAACGCGATCCAGGATCCATCAGGCTGTTCAGCCAATGTGCCGCCGTCCTGCCAGATGCCGTTCTCAGCCCACCACTGGGAGCCAGCCGGGTCGCCCTGGTTCTGATGGATGTTGTGCATGCCGTTCCCTGACGTGAACGGCTCGCCCCACACCAGCACGCGCTTTCCAGGAACGAGGATCCGCTCCAGCGCAGTGCTGGCCTGCACGTGATCGCCGCGCTCCCACGTGTTGAGCAGGCCTTCGAAGATTTGCATGAGCAGACGAGTCACGGCGTCCGGCATCATCACGAACAAACAACCCAGTCGTACGCGAAAGAGCGGGGACCTGATGTAATCCCACGCGCCCGACGATGGTGTGTGCTGAAGATCGTGGTAGCCCGGCGCAAGTGACAGTACGGTCGAAATATCGGCGGCGTTGATATTGACCACTCGCCATTCGACGCCGGTGTTGGATTGGTGACTGTCAACATCAACCGCGCATCGATACTCCACGCCGGCGGCGCTGACGAACACGTTGACGTGAAACCATCGGCCTTGGCTATCCGGGGCGTCGCGCAGACTTCTGAGAAGCGTGCCCGACAGCACACCATAGCGTGGGAGCACAAGCACTCCTTTTTGAGCGTCACACGTAACAACGCCAACGGAGCATTCTTGGAACAGGGAGCTGCACACATCCGAACCGGGGCAGGCCTGGGGCAGGCCTGGGCCTGACCCCCGGTCAGCTCAGGACGACGAGGGCGCCAGTGATGACGAGAGCGCCAGCCCACAGCCAGTCGAGGTTGAACCAGGCGACTCGCAGGAAAGCAACGCCGAGTTTGCGATAGACGACCCACGCGATCAGCGTGGAGACGAGCACATACGACAACGTGTGGAGTCCGACGGCCATCGCATCGGTCCATGCGGTGTTCGCAACCACCGTGTGCGCGTGCTCCGCGTGAGACGCCGCGAGAGCGGACACTGAATCTTCTGCGCCGATCACGAACGGCACGACCATGAGCCCGGCGCCGTGAGCCGACGCCATCAGGAACGACCAGATCGTCAGATCGCGAAAGCCGACCTGCATGCCGCCAAAGCGCGGGTGGCGATGGCGCCACAAGCGATAGATCCCGAGCGTGACGAGCGTCGCGGCCATGACCGCTTTCACCACGTCGAGCGGCAGCACGATACCGGCCCCGGCAAACAGCGTCACGACAACGGCGACTGCGATCGTATGGCCGAGGGCGATGGGCGGCAGCGCACGCCACATCGCCGCGGCACGCCCGGCCTGCATCCCCAACGCGACGGCAAACAGCCATCCCATCCCGGGATTAATCCCGTGATATGCGCCGAGGCCAATCATCGCGTTCCAGTTCATGAGTCTCTCTTGTAGCGGCGGGTCTTAAGACCCGCCTCTACACATAGCAGTCTTAAGACCCGCCGCTACGCATAGCAGTACGAGTCGGACGAGGCGTCGCCGCCCTCGAGGCGCACTTGATGCAGTCGCATCGACGGCGACTCGAGGAAGAACTTCTTATCGAGCTCCATTCCGCCCTGGGGATTGACATCAGCCTTCACCATCCAGCTCCGCACGCCATCGGGATAGAACTGGTTATCCCACGGCGTGTACAGACCGTTGGTGAAATACACACGCGAGCCGTCGCGACTGATTTCGACCATCTGCGGACCGCCGTTGAGTGGCTGTCCGGGCTTCGCCGGGTGTGCCGCGCGACTGACAATGCCGCCGATGCGGAACGAGCCGGTCTTCCGTGGATTGAAGGGATCGGTCACGTCGTACTGGATGAACTCGCCTGTCCCCCAGCACGAGACGTACAAGAAGCGATCGTCGAGCGAGAGATTGATATCGGTGACCAGTGGCGCGACCGCCTTGAATCCCTGAAGCAACGGCGGAAGATTCGCCGGATCGGCAGGCTCGGCCGGGATCTCGATCACTTTCTTGACTGCAAACTTTCCTTGTCCGTTGTCACCGCCCTCGCGATACCAGACCCAGATCGACGAAGACAGATCCTTCAACGACACGACGACGCCCACGAAGCCGTAGGCCTTGGTCGGATTGTGTGCGGGCCTCAGCTCGAGGACCATCTGCTGCTCGGCGCCGAGTTCGATCTCCTGGATGTGACGCCGGCGTCGTAAATCCCAGACGTGCAGCTTGCTGCCGTACTTACCACCGAGCAGCAGGTCGGGATTGACGCCATCCTTCACCATGTTCGGCGTGCCCCAGGTGCTCGTGACCATCGTGTCGTAGCCGAGATGCCACCATACGTCATAGGCCAGTTGCTGCGGACCACGATCCAATTCCCATCGGCCGCGAACGTCGAAGGTCTCCGGGTCGAGGATGAACGTGCCGCCCGGGCCATCGCCGCCCGGTGCACCAAGCGCGCTGAGATAGACGCCGTCAGGACCGCAGTGCACCGTATGCGGTGAGGCATACCCGGCGCGGTTCGCGAGTTCCTCGGGCTCGATCACCTTCACGATCGCCGGCGCGCGGGGATCGGGCTTGGTGTCGAGGATGTGGATCCGTGATGAGTTGATCCCCGGCACGATCAGGTAGCGCCGCTCCATGTGCGGATGTGGTGCGTACGGGCACAGACACGAGCTGCAGGCGTTCCAACCAAAGTGATGCAGTTCGTCACCAGCGTGGGGCATGCTGGTCTCGCCAACCTGCCGTCCGTAGCCCTTCGACGCAGGGTCGACGTCCACAACGCCGATCGCGTCAGGCACGCCGCTCCCCTTTGGATTGATCAGCGCGACATAGGCGAGCTTTTCGGGTGGCGATTGCATCGCCATCTTCGGCGATGGATAGAAAGTTGGGTCGGGTTTGAGCAACGGCATGACGAGCCTCCAGGGAGGTGGAGACTCATCGTAGATCGAACTGTCAGGCGGCTGCCCAGGATCCGTTCCTGAACAGCGTCAGTGCGATATCCACGTTGGCGCGGAGCGCCTGCTTCACCGCCGGCCAGTTCTTCTCGCAACGGACGAGCGTCTTCCACGAATACAAGTGCTTCGGCTTGTGGAAGTCGCTGTTCGCGACGTACGGGAAGTGTTTGAGGCTGGTGACTGAAAAGAGGTCGTCGCGATTGCCGGCCTCCCAGACGTCCACCAGATCGGAAAGCTCATCGCGATGATCCCAGAGATAGCACGTGCTGATCTCGATCCGCCGCGTTGTCCGATGGTGGGGATGACACGCGATGCTGAACCCGCCCTGTCGACGGATTTCTTTCAGGATGCTGTTCGCAGATTGATCGGCGCTGACGTATTTCGTGATGTCGAGCGCGATGATGTGCGAGTTTTTCTTGCCGCGCAGACGGTTCTGCGTGATCTCGGCGCCGGGGATCACCAGCATGTTGTACTGCCGCAGCGCCCGTTCGGCCTGCGCGCGGATGTCGTGGAGGTAAGCATCGAAGTCGGACTCTCTGACGCCAAAGGCGCGGCGCCCCAGGGTCGCGATCCGGCCGGCGCGTGCCAGGATGTCGTTCTTCATCAGGATGTGATCAGTGATCGCGATCACATCGAACTTGCCGGTCGATCCGTACAGGTCAACGACTTCGGCGACCGACAGCTTGCCGTCGCTCCACCGCGTGTGGACGTGGAAATCACAGAGCAGAAAAGGCTCGTATCCAGGCATGTGGTCCGTTCCTAAACTTCCCGCACGTCGAGGTGTGTCGTGTCCTTGGGCCGGTGATGCAGGATCTCGGACGTGAAGTTGCGAACGTAGAGACGAAAGACCGCACCCTTCCCCATCGCCATGTAGCGACGTGCCGAGGTGTAGAGGTAGCAGTCGTGAAAGAGGCCCACGCGTCCGACAGCGAACAGCCGCCGCCCGATGTTGGTGTCCTCTCCGTGAAACTCGATCGAGGTATCGAATCCGCCGATGCGTCGCAGCGCGTCGGCGCGGACGGCGAAGTTTCCGCCGTAGAAGATCGTGCCGATACGCAGGATGTATTTGACGAGCACCTGCGTCGCCGGTGCGAGTGTGAAGTCGTACGCGCGGATGAGCAGCCTGCCCCACCAGTCCCAGTCGTAAAAGCGATACGGTCCGGAGAGTGCGATGAGACGAGGATCTCGCTGGAAGCGACGCTCGACGCGCTCGAGCCAGGTCAGCGGCGCCCGACAATCGGCGTCCACGTATACGAGCACGTCGCCGGTCGCCATCCGCCGTCCAGTTTCGCGCGCCACCACCAGGCCTTTGCGCGGCTCGTCCACCACGCGGACGTGCGGCATCTCCGCCGCCACGGCGCGCGTCGCATCGGTACTTGCATTGTTGATGACCAGGATTTCGTCGGGAGTTCGTGATTGAGCCAGAAGAGAATGGAGGCATGCGGCGAGGTAGCCCGCCTCATTGTGGGCGCAGACAATGACGCTCAATCGTAGCGTCACGTCTGCGCCCCCCTTAGGCTTTGCCGTGGTATACCCACGTGCATACGCCCCAAGAGTAGGGTGATGATGTGACGCGGTGATCACAGCATCGGCACGACTGTGTTAAAACCCCCGGAGATCTATGACCGATACGCTGGCAATCATCCTTGGCGGCGGACAGGGCTCGCGACTCTTTCCCCTGACGGCGACGCGATCGAAACCCGCAGTGCCGATCGGCGGAAAGTACCGCCTCATCGATATTCCAATCAGCGGTTGCCTGCACGCCGACATCCATCGCATCTTCGTACTCACGCAGTTCAACTCGGCGTCACTCAATCGTCACATCTCGAATACCTATCGCCTTGACCGTTTCTCGGGTGGGTTCGTCGAGATCCTCGCCGCCGAGCAGACGCCCGACAATCCAAACTGGTATCAGGGCACGGCTGATGCCGTCCGGCAGGCGGCACGGCATTTCGTACAGCACGACGCCAAGTACGACCTGATCCTCGCCGGCGATCATCTGTACCGGATGAACTACGAAGAGCTGGTCGATGCGCATCGTCAGCAGAAAGCCGACATCACGATTGCCGCTCAACCGGTGGACACGGAGACGGCGACGCAGATGGGTATCTTCCGCTTCGATCGCGAGGGGACGATCATCGCCTTCGAGGAGAAGCCGAAAGAAGCACGTCTGCGTGAGATAGGACGCAGCATCCCCGACGGCGCGACGTTCGCCACTCACACCGACGAACGGCCGTTCATGGCGTCGATGGGTGTGTATGTGTTTTCGCGACGCGTCCTGATCAACATGCTCGAGCGGGAAGCAGGACACGACTTCGGACGAGAGCTGATCCCGGGCGCGATCGGCAAGTGCAAGGTGAAGTCATATCAGTATCGCGGCTATTGGGCCGACGTCGGCACGATCGAGTCGTTCTATCAGAACAACGTGATGCTCGGCCGGCTCGATTCACCCTTCCACTTCTGGGACAAGGATCGGCCGATCTACACGCACCTGCGCCATCTGCCCGGGTCGCTCATCCCGAATGTGCGCGCTCGGGATTCGCTCATCTCGGAAGGGTGCTATCTGGCCGGTTGCGATATCGACACGTCCGTCGTCGGCGTACGCGCCGCGGTGCGCGAGGGCACACGGATCTCACGATCAGTATTGCTCGGTGCGGACTTCTACGAATACGGCGATCCGCCGGAGGACCTGCCGGCGCTCGGGATCGGCAAAGATGTCGTGCTCGATCGCGTGATCATCGACAAGAACGCGCGCATCGGCGACGGCGCACGGCTGGTCAACGAGAAAGGAGTCGAGCACGCAGATGGCGACGGCTACTACATCCGCAGCGGCATCATCGTCGTCGCCAAGGGTGGCGTGATCAAACCAGGGACGGTTGTTTAACTCCCAACTCCCAACTTCCAACGGCCAACTACCAACCACTCCCAATTCCCAACACCCAATCTGATCACGTTTGGGAGTTGGGAGTTGGAAGTCGGTCATTCCTGTCGCTCAAGCGCTTTGCAAGAAACGAAGGATGGTCTCGGACAGCGTGGTGTCAGGCCGGCCGCTGCCGCAGTGGCCACGGCTCTCGTCCATCGACGCGTGCCACGTCCAGCAGTGATCCAGTCCTGAAAGCTCCACGTGCGTGGCACGACCAGGGTGACGGGCGTTGACCGACGCAGCGATCCGCTCGTGATCGGCGGCTACCGTCGATTCATCGAACTCCCCGTGAAGGACGAGCACTCGGGACGACACCGATGACCACGCAGCGGAAACGTCAACCGACGCCAGTTCGCGGAAGAATCGATCCGAGCGACCCAGATAGGGCGAGGGTGGCGCAGCCAAGGTACCGTAGACGACGATGCCGCGAACGGCGCTCTCGTTCGCCAGTGTCGGAGCGAACACGCCGCCCAGCGAAATGCCGAGGAGGAACACTCGATCGAGATCGACTGACCGATGCTTCTTCAGCGCGGACAACGCCGCTCGGTAGCCGTCGAGTTCCTGGATGTACCCAATCGCGTCACACGCGGGCCCGCGACTGTCGCCAACGCCGGATTTCTCCACGCGCATCGTGACGTAGCCGCGCGCCGCCAGCACACGCATCAGCCCTGGCTGAGCCAGGTCCGGTGTCAGCGGTGTATCGATGCTGCCGCAGCCGCCGCCAGGCAGCAGCAGCACGGCTGGCCGACGCAACGGATTGCCCTCAGGCACCGAGACGATCGTTCGCAGCCGGCTGCCGTCTGAAAGCGTCACGGCGCCGTACTCGAAGGTGACGCCCGGCAGGGTTTCACGCGGGTACGACGCCAATCGCACCTCGCGCGACTCCGTTTTACCGGCTCGGACGATCTCGAGCCGAATCGAGTCGCCCGAGGCGTGATGGGCAACCGCCGCAATCACATCGGCAGGCAGTCGTACGGCGGAACCGTCGACCGCACTGATCACATCACCCGCGGTGATGCCGTCGGCCTCCGCCGCGGAACCCGCCACGATGGCTGTCACGACCGCACCGCGCTCGTGCGGGCCGAGGGCGACACCGAGCGATGGTCGTCTCGGCAGAGCACCATCCGGCACCTGCGCCGAGGTCGCGGCCGTAAAGAACGCGGTCGTGAAGAGCACGAGGCACACGCCGCGGAGGGAAACGCGCAGGGCCATCATCGACCCATCGGAAAGAGCACGAGGAACTGGCGGCCGTCCGGCATGAGGTCGAACTGCCGGCGATACTCGGCCTGGGCGAATCCCGTGATCGGCAGCGGAGTGGGCTCGGCGATCGACGTCACGTCCTGTGTGTTCACGGCGAGCTGGAACATCTGATGATCGCGATCGAAGAATAGAGACCGGCCATCCGGCGCCCACATCGGATGCGATCCACCGTCGCGAGTCAGTTGTAGTCGCGCGCCGCTGCGCGGGAACGGCTCCATCCACACTTCGTAACGGCCTGTCTCGTTCGAGGCATACGCCATCCACTTCCCGTCGGGCGACAGGTTGCTGCTGTGTTGTGCCGAGCCCGGAAAATCAACGAGATGGGTCGCTGTTCGAGTCTTCATGTCGAACAGAGATATACCGTAATCGCGATTCCCCTTCAGTGTGAGGAATCGCATCTGGGCCCCGCCGGCGACCCAGCCTTCGGCGGCACGCGTGTCGATCAGATGCTCAGCCGCGCCGTTGCCGTCGGCACGACGCCAATAGACGGCGTCAGGTCGATCCATGCTCGACACAATGAAGACGAGACGTTCGCCATCCGGCGTCCACATCGGCGCCCAATTGATAGCGCCGGCCACGAGCGGCAGGGGCTTTCGTCCAGCAATGTCCGAGAGGTCGGCGGTCCAGAGCCTAGGCCCATCGGCACCGGACACGTCGCGCGTCTCGAATGCGACACGCCTTCCATCCGGCGAGATGCGCGGTGCGTAGACGGTCGGGGGAAGCTGCCCCAGCACTTTCTTCGTACCGTCGATGCCGACGAGTGCGAGCTCATA
>JBKPRH010000495.1:0-16587 GCA_046765795.1 Acidobacteriota bacterium
CCGGTTGAAAAAAGATCAGGGCGCAGCCCATCTCGCGCACGTCTCCGCCGTATCGCGTGCACGTCAGCCCGTGACCGAACTCGTGGACGCCGACGATGAGAAAGTTCAGCGCGACGACGGCAACGATCGCTGACCAGCCGCTGATCAGCCCTGGTAGCTCGTGTCGAAAGTCGGTCCAGTAGGCGAGTGTGACGGCGGCCGCGGTGAGAACGGCGAACGCCGATAGCACGCCGAATGCGGGGGTGTAGAAGGCCGCGGTCCAGTGGTTCAGGCGCTGCAGTACGCGGCTGGGATCGAAGACCTTGAAGCGGCAATACAGGGGGCCGCCGCGAACACGCGATCGCTTCTGATGTCCGCGACGCGAGTCGTGACCGTCATCTTCGAGCAGCCCACGGTCTTTGACGGTTCGCAGAAATGCGGTCAGTGTCTCGGGCGACAGCGTTGCGCCGAAGTGTGACTCGGCGCGTTGTCGGATCACGTCGAGCGACGTGTCTCCGTTTAGCTGTTGCACGATGAAGTGCTCGGTCTCCCCGAGACCGAAGAACCGCCCAGACACTGGATCCTTGAGCACAGCGGCCGTCTCGCCGGACGTCTGCCGCATCCGGACGATCACGTCGCCTCTCAGCCTGGGAAGTCTGGCATCCATGCGCTGTCTCACCGTAATCGCGCAACGTCCGACGGTGCTCGAGTAGAGGGCCGAGACGTTGAGGCCCTCTACCCAGGTTGGTTTTGGTTAGTCGCAGTTGGAGCCGCCACTCTTGGATCCGCCGCTCTTGGATCCCTCGCTCTTGGATCCACCGCTCTTGGATCCATCACTCTTGGACCCACAGCTATTCGATCCGCCACTCTTCGATCCGTCACTCCCACAGGAACCCGTGAACACGGATCCTGTCGGCGCGATTCGTTCCTCTAATTTTCGAAGCTGGAGATTGATGTGTCTCATGACGTCTCACCTCCCTGGCCGCTGTAACAACGAAGCAACGACCGACTAGGGAGAATCGGCGAGTCGAGTACGGCGAGACAATCCTCGTGATGGGCTACTCCAAAGGAGTAACAAAGCCATTTATGAACTTGCTCATCAGAGCCGATCGCGAGGTCGCCCCCAGCTTGACCATGGCCAGTCGAAAAAAGACTTTGACCGTATTAGGACTGATTCCCATGCGGGCGGCGATTTCTTTATTGGCCAGTCCTTCGAGCAACAGTTCCACGGCTTGAGCTTCGCGCGGGGTGAGATGGTGCTTCCGACAGATCTCACGAATATCAAGGTGAGCGTTGTGGCGTCGCTCGAGCAACAGCGCCAGGGACGCTTCTGAAGTATTGGTGTCAGGCCATTCGAGGCTGACTAGTCGGCACTTGTATCGTCGGCGACCTGAGCGAAACTCAGAAGATAACGATATCGACCCGTTCGGCCCACTGGCGACGATCGTGTGAATCTTCGACGCTAGTTGGTCAAGAAAGTCTTCCGCGGGAGGCGGCGTGTGCGGATGAAACAGAATCTCGGCCGCGCACTTATTCAGATACAGCGGCTTGAGCGAGGAATTAAGAATAAGGAAACCTGTACCGGGACTGGATGAGCGGGTATCCACGATCGTTCCTCACGCACGCAGTGCGCAGGTCTGTACCATTGGCCCCCGCGATCCGAAAGCGTATTGTGCGGTGGAAGACTGCGTCGATCAATCGATAACGCACTTGAGGTAACGAAAAAAGACGCGGCCACCACCTTCGTGTGGCCCACCACGAAAACGTCGTGGCCCTGGGAACAGTCGCGCGCGCCTCGTCATCACGGCTGAATCTGCGGATTGGTCGGATTGGCCGGTGCCACGAGATTTCTGGCGAAGAACGGTAGAACGTTCTGCTCGATTCGCTCGCGCACCTTGTTGGTGTGATCGCCGTCGTACTCCTCGTAGTAATGGGGCACGCGCAGCTTCGTGAGCGCTGCATGCAGCTGTTGGTTCGACGCGAGCAGCGGATCCTTCGTCCCGATCTCAATGCCAATCGAGTAGTACTTGCCAAGGTTCGCCACGTGCTGCTCGAGCATCTCGAGCGGCGAATTCGCCACCCACTTGGCGATGACATCAGGGCGCACTTTGCCGTCCTTCACAGGGAGATCGAGAAAGAGCGGCGGGTTCTTTGGATTGGGCGACCACGCAGCCGCGGATGCGAGTGTGGTTGACGGACCGAAGCCTGGTGCCTTGGCGGCTTCTTCGGCCTGCTCGCGTGTCTTGATCGCTTCGACCGCTGTCATCGACTCGGGCCGCGGATTCCGATTCGCTGCGAGGCAGCACGCGCTCATGACATACAGCGAGCCGAAGACATCCGGTCGCTTCATGCCGATCTTCAGCGCACCGTAGCCGCCCATCGAGTGGCCGGCGAGCCCGCGACTCAAGCGACTCGGCAGCGTGCGGTAGTTCTTGTCCATGTAGGCGACGAGATCCTCGGCGATGAAGCGCTCCCAGTCGCCTGTGGTCGGCGAGTTCGAATACATGCTGCCCTTGTGCAGCGTGAACGCGCTCGGCGTGACGACGATCGCGCTGCTGAAGCCTTGCGCGATCGCCAGCCGATCGCCGCTCTCTTGAAGGCTTGCGAGTCGAGACGTGAACGTGTCCTCGCGTCCGCCGTACCCATGCAACAGATAGACGACAGGGAAGCGGCGGTTCTGATCCGCATAGGCTGGTGGCAGATACACCGTGACATCGCGATCGGGTGAGTCGCCTTCGAGATTGCCTTCGAGCGATGCGCCGTGAACGGTGATCCGTTCAATCTTTCCTGCACCCGCCGGTGCTCCGGGACCCGCACCGCGCGCACCAGCGCCGCGTCCGCCCTGTGCTTCCGCGCGCGAAAGCGTACCGATTGCCGCTGTGCATCCCACTGCAAGAGCGAGCACGCCTGCGACCCACGTCTTGGTCATTACGTTCTCCAGAATGTCCGGTCTGCCGTCAGAATTCCGACGGTGATGATAGCGCCTAGCTGCGAAAACCTGTGCGGATTTTGGACGGCGAACCTTTTGCACAGTCCGGCTCTTCGTGGGCCGGGTTCGCTCCTTCCGACCGTCTCGTAAACCGCGGACGAAACGTCCGCCGGACGCGAAGCGTCCGCCGGATACCTGTCCGCTCACCGCAGCGGCGACGGCCGGACTCCGTTACGTGCGCGATGACCAGCCAGGCATCGAGCGCCGCCGGCGTGGAGACAGCTTCGTGTACGCGGGCGCCGACGGCAAAATCATTCGTACCAAGACCGTGCGCGATCGCATTCGCGCGCTGGCCGTGCCTCCAGCGTGGACGAATGTGTGGATCTGTCCGGACCAGCGCGGACACATTCAAGCGACTGGCCGCGATGCGAAGGGCCGCAAGCAGTACCGGTATCACGCGGCGTGGCGCGCGCATCGCGATGAGACGAAGTTCGATCGCCTGCAGGCGTTCGCCGACGTGCTTCCGTTGATTCGTCGTCGCACCAACGCGGATCTCGAGCAGCCCGGATTGCCACGCAACAAAGTGCTCGCCACGATCGTGCAGCTCCTCGAGAAGAGCCTGATTCGCGTCGGCAACGAGGAGTACGCGCGACACAATCAGTCATTCGGTCTCACCACGCTGCGTTCTCGTCACGTGCGCGTTGAAGGTGGCACGCTGCGGTTCCAGTTCCGGGGCAAGAGCGGCGTGCGGCATTCTGTGAGCGTCAACGACCGCCGGCTTGCCCGCGTCGTCAAACAGTGCCGCGACCTTCCGGGTCAGGAATTGTTCCAGTATATCGACGAGGCCGGCGAGGCGCAGGTCGTGGACTCGGGTGACATCAACGGGTATTTGAAAGAGATCACGGGCCAGGATTTCACGGCGAAGGACTTCCGCACGTGGTCGGGCACGGTGCTGGCCGCGACCGCGCTCCGCGACGTGCCGCCGCCTGGCACCAAGCGCGAGACCGAGCGCAACGTGAACGTTGCGATCGAAGCGGTGGCTGGATTGCTGGGGAATACGCCGACCGTCTGCCGCAAGTCGTATGTGCATCCGGGCGTTGTGGATTCATACCGCGACGGCGCGATGGCGATTGTCTTTAGCAGGAAGCCGAGAGCATCGGCGAAGATCGCGGGCTTGCGGGCTGACGAACATGCCTTGCTCGCGCTCCTCCGGTATCTTCAGAACCGCGACGCTTCGCGCAGAGCGGCTTAACTCCCGATTCCCAACGCGCAACGACCAACCATTCCCAAGCTCAAACTCCCAAGAACGTTCCGTTGGGAGTTGGGAGTTGGAAGTGGTTGGGCGTTGGTTGTTGGAAGTTATTTCAAGGGAATGAACGCCAAACCGTTGTTCGCGTTCATCGGAATCACCAACTGATTCGCCCCCTCGTCATAGCACATGGACGCGGGGTTCGGGATGTTCTGCGCGATGAGCTCGGCGGGTTTGCCGGGACGGATTCGCGAGACGCCGCCGTTCACGACGCTGCTGACGTATTTCGTGCCGTCCTTCATGATCACGAGTCCATCGTTGCCCGCCTGCACGGCCATCTCGGTCTTCAGGAGCTTGCCGTCCTGCCCGAATGTCAACACTTCGTTGTTGCCGATGTTGATGACGACGACGTTGCCCTTCTCGTCGAAGGCGATGCCGTTCGGCTGCCGCAGCGGTGCGCCCTGAACGAAGATCGACTGGGTGCCGTTCGGCATGATCTTCCATACTTGCCAGGTCGTCGCATCAGGGTTCTGTCCGCCTGCGCCAGTCTGCGTGGCGTAGATCGTGCCGTCGACGGCGACTTCGATGTCGTTGAAGCCGGTTGACTTCTCGGTTTTGATTTCGCCAGCCGGCATGCCGGTCTTCATATCGAACTTGCGAATCACCGACACGGCCGGGTCAGTGGGACCGGTGCCGCCGTCGCGATCGGCGAGATACAGAATGCCGTTCTGGATGTCGCTGCCAAGCGGCTCGTTCAGGACTAACGCCGGTTTCAAGTTGTTGCGCTGATCGCCGGGGTTCTGAATGCCGACCCAGCGTGCGGTGTGGACCGAGCCATCGTGATTGATGAACGAGATCCACGCGTTGTTGGTCTGCACGTTCTGCCCGACGCCGCGGTTCGGCACGACGATGACGCGGCGTGTCGGGTCATACGAGCAGCTCTCGGCCGAGTAGATAGCCCCGTAGACCTTCACGTTCTTGGACATTGGGTCGAACTTGCCGTCGGGTGCCGGGTTGATCGGCATGCCGAGCGCATTGCCGACAGAGAAGGGCTGCGGTCCTGCGGGTGCCGCCGGTGCTTGTGCCAGCAGCACGCCGGCCGCCATTCCGATGAGCAGCGCGGCTGCGCCGGTCATCAACAAAGCCGATCGTTTCATCTGTCTCTCCTGAAAGGTGTGATCAGTGCGAGAGACATTCTGGATCATGAGATTGACGATTGACGAGGGACGATTGACGGATTGAGCTCGTGCCCAATCTGTCAATCGTCAATCGTCGTTCGTCAATTCACACGATTAGAAATCGATCTGCGCACCGAACTTCACGAAGCGGGGCGTGAGCACCGACGTCGGCGCCAGCCAGCGCTGCGCGGCCACGGTCGCGGCCGGATTGAAGCTCTGGTTGTAGCTCAGGACCGCGCCCGAGTTCGTGACGTTGATGATGTCAATTCCCACGTTGTATCGGGTGCGCCCGAACCTGAGGATCTTACCGAACCGCAGATCGAACGCGTTCACGCGATCACCCCACACCTGACCGGGGGCCACGAGGTTGATTGGCACCGTGGTCCCGACGACCGCAGCCGGACGGCCAAGCGCCGCCGAGACGAGGGCGACAGGCGCGTTCCAATTGGCCGCGAGCACGCCGCCCTGATCGCTGCGGAGTGTGCCGGCGATTGAGACCTCGACTCTCGGGATGGTGTAGCTGCCGAGCGCCGTGGCCTTGGTGATGAGACCGGGATCGCTGTGGCAGTACGGGTTGCCGGGATTCACCGCTGGGCTCACGCCTGCGGCCGTCGTCAGCTCCGGCACCTGGGCGCGCACGTCGCAGTTGTCCTGCACCGTCTTGCCCATGTTGATGCCGCCCTGGAACTGCACGCCCTGACCAAGCCGTGCGCTGACGTTGAGCAGCATGCCGTTGTACCTTTGGTACTGATCGCCGATGTCGTCAGCAAGCGTGATGTTGTTGCTGGTCTGACCGAACTTCTCCGGCACGACGTTGTAGAGTCCGTTCACCACGTAATTGCCGCCGTCCGGGAGATCCGCATATGCCGGAGCGGTGATGCTGTACTGCGTGAAGTCGTTCGGCCCCACCGCCAAGTTGTCGGTGATGGTGAAGTTGTTCAGCCAACGGCGGAAGTAGCCGACTTCGACGGACACGCGCGGCAGCACCTGCTGCTGAACCGACACGCCGATCTGCCAGTCGTTCGAGCGCACGCCCCAGCCTTCAAGAATCTTCGGATCGATGGCGGCCGTCGTCAGCGCCGTCGTGCCGAAGGTCTGGCTGTTCATCGCGCCGCAGGTATCGATCGATCCCGTGGTCGTGGGACTCTGAGCTGCTGGACTGCGCAGGTCGCAATCGGGCAGGAAGTTGTTGTTGTTATCAGTCCACGAACGCTGGGTCGTGGTGGCAATGCGGCCGATCGGGTTCGACAGAATGTAGTTGTTGTTATTGCTCGTCGGCTCGAGATACTTGCCAAAGTTCACCTTCAGGGATGTCTTGCCCGTCCCGAAGATGTCGTAGGCCACGCCGGCGCGTGGTGAGATGTCTTTATAGCCGGTCACACCATCGGTCTCGGGGAACACGATCGGCGTTGAGAGGAAGTTCGTCGGCCCGATGCGCTGCTCAGGGAACTTGCTCCAGTTGCGATCGAAGCGCAGCGCGCCCTGCAGCGTCATCCGTCCACGCGTCCACTGGTCCTGCACGAAGAGCGACATGTTGCGCGTGCGGTAGCTCGTGGTGAATGGCAGCAGGCTCTGCGTCAAGGCATTCGGTACGCCGTTGTTGACCGTGTAGCTCAGATTGTTGTCGTTGGTGAAGTTCTGCAGGTCGGACACCAGGGCGACGCCGCCATACCCGACCTTCAGGTTGTGGGCGCCGGTCACGTACGAGACCGAGGCGCGCCACGTGTACTGCGCGTCCCAGCTGTCAGACCAGTTCTGCGATCGATACGTGAGGTTGGGAATTCCGCCATTCGCCGTGCATCCCGCCGAGCATTGCTCGGTGACGCGCGCAAACGGCCGCGTCGTGTTGCCAGGGCTCTCATAGGGGCCGAAGGGCGCCTGATACGCGCCGAAGCCAGCCTCGAACAACATCTTGTTGGTCGCAGTTTCCGACCACGTGACCTGACGGACGCGCGGGTGAGCATTCAGATACTGACCGAGTTCCGGCGAGGTGGTCGGGCTGAGGCCGCCGAGTCCGAGCGGGCCGATCCGGTTGCCACTATCGGGCTGCTGCCGGCACCCATCCTCGCTCGTGTTGAATGTGGCGCCGTTGCACGCGTGCTGCTCATCCCAGTGCACGTTGATTTTGTCTTTCGACGAAGCCTGGAACGTCAGGCGCATGGTGTAGAGACGCCAGCTTTCGGCACCGCGAACTTCTTTGGTGCGATCCGGCGCATACAGCCTCTCGGCGGTACCGGCGTTCAGGTTCGGGAAGATGTTGGGAATCTTGCGGTGCTGTCCTTCGTCACGCGCCGCCACCCGATACCACAGACGATCCTTGAGAATGGGGCCGCCCAAGCCGAATGTGAAGTCCCACTGCTTGAGCAGCGTGCCAGGTGTCGTCAATCCGGCGGCCTGCAACTCAGGACTGTAGTTGCTGCCGACCAGGCCGCCACCCGTTCCTGACGCGTAGATGTTGCCGGCGAGCGTGTTGCCGCCGCTCTTCGGGATGATGCTGAGCGTGGGGCCGCCGACTTCCGCTTCACCGAGTCCGCCGGAGGTCGTCGTCACGACTTCCTGCGCGTTCGAAATGTCAGCCACGTAGGTCGAGACGCCGCTGCCACCGAGTCCTGCGCCGGTGTTCAGGCCGTCCACCTGCATGCGCCCTTCGTTGTTGCGTCCGCCGGCGCCGCCGAACACCGTCATCTGCGGTGTCACCTGCACGTCGGCGGGGCTGCCGCCAATCGTGACGATGCCCGGGATCAAGAGTGCTGTCGCGGCCCACGAGCGAGCGGTGGGAATCGACGTGAGTACGTCGCTGCTGATCGTCGTCTGACGCCGCACGCTGGTGACGTCCACGATCGGCGAGGCGCCGGTCACGGTAATCGTCTCAGTGAGTCCACCGACCGCGAGGTCCGCGTCGATCTGCGCGGTGAAGGATCCGCTCAACTCGATGCCATCGCGTTTCACGACGTTGAAGCCTTGCAGCGTGAACGTCACCACGTAGGTGCCGGGCGGCAGGTTGACGATGCGATAGAGGCCGCGGTCGTCGCTGACCGTCGTGCGGACTTTTTCAATGAGCACCGGGCTCGACGCTTCGACGGTGACGCCGGGCAGCACCGCGCCCGACGCGTCTTTCGTGGAACCGGCAATCGCTGCCTGCGCAAACGCAGACGCCGGAAGAAGGAGCAGTCCTGCCAGCACGAGCAGGCGCGAAAGGCACATCCGCATTACACCGCCTCCCAATGAAAGTGGTCCTGAATTCATCCCCGCGGGGGCCTAAGGGTATACCAAGGAGTCGGCAGTTGGACGGAGTTGTGCGTCGGAGGGTTGGGAGTCGCAGTCGGTATCATCTTTATGATACAAAGCACTTCACAGATGCTGTCAAGCCGTCGCCTTCGCGTGAAGTTCATCCTGCCGGCGCTGACTGAAGCCACCAGTCCGTTCTGGCGCCCCATCAAGTACTCGCTGTTTCCGCCGCTCGGGCTCGCAACCCTCGCGGCCTACCTGCGTGACGATGACGAGGCCGTCATCGTTGATGAGCACGTCGAGCGCGTTGACACCGACGATCGCCCGGACCTCGCTGTCATCCAGGTCTACATCACGAACGCGAGGCGGGCATATGCCCTGGCGGACGCATACCGGCGCAAAGGCGTATTCGTCGCGCTTGGCGGCCTGCATGTGACCGCGCTCCCCGACGAGGCAGCCTCGCACGCGGATGTGATCGTTCTGGGACCTGGCGAGCAGACGTTTCCGCAGTTTCTCGACGACTTCCGCCTGCGACAGCCGTTACCGCGTTACGTGTCCACCTCGGGGCGCACGCTGGAGCGGATTCCTCCGATCCGGCGCGATCTGATCCGTCGTCACGCCTATCTGGTTCCTAACTCGATCGTCGTCACGCGCGGGTGTCCGCAGCACTGCGACTTTTGCTACAAGGACGCGTTCTTCGCGGGAGGCCGTTCGTTCTACACCCAGCGCGTCGACGATGCGTTAGCCGAGATCGAGCGGCTGCCGGGGCGTCATCTCTATTTCCTCGACGATCACCTCTTCGGCGATCGCCGCTTCGCAGAAGCCTTGTTCGACGGCATGCGCGGGATGGGCCGCCTGTTTCAAGGCGCGGCAACCGTTGACTCCATCCTTCGCGGCGACGTCGCCGAACGAGCCGCGGAAGCCGGTCTGCGCAGCCTGTTCGTCGGCTTCGAGACACTGGCGCCGAGCAATCTTGTCGAGAGCAACAAGCGACAGAACCTCGGTCGCGACTACGCCGCGGTTGCGAAGCGGCTGCACGACCTCGGCATCATGATCAACGGCAGCTTCGTCTTCGGTATGGATGACGATGACGAGACGGTCTTCGAGCGGACGGTCGAATGGGGAATCGAGCACGGTCTGACGACGGCGACATATCACATTCAGACGCCGTATCCCGGCACGCGACTCTTCGCGCGCATGGAAGCCGATGGCCGCATCACCACGCGTGACTGGGATCTCTATGACACGCGCCACGTTGTGTATCGGCCGGCACGTCTCACACCGGAGGCGCTCAAGACCGGATACGACCGCGCCTATCGGGACTTCTACCGATGGTCGTCGATCGCACGCGGCGCGCTCTCGCACGACTCAGTCAAGCACCAGGCCAAACACTTCTTCTATGCCGCAGGATGGAAGAAGTTTGAGCCGCTCTGGGACATGGTGATTCGCGCGAAGCGGCTCGCGATCATGACGCCCTTGCTTGAAGGCGTGCTCGCGAAGGTCACGGCGTTGAAAGAGAGGGAACCGCGACTGGATGAAGGCCGGTCCACGAGGACCGGCCCGACGTTGCCGCTACTGCTGACGACTCGCGGGATCGACGCCGGCGAACGTCAATAGGTCCACCATGCTGAATGTGCCGGGTGCTCGACTGGGGAGCGTCGGTCGCCAGCGCGGGTTCTGAGCCAGATACGACGCGCGATCGAGCTGCAGCAGTCCGATGAAGACTTCGGCGACGATGCGCGCGCCGACGCCGGCGAGACGCGTCCCGCCCGCAAGCTCCGCTTCCTTCAGGATGTAGTACCAGAGCGGCGTACTGCGCTCGAAGCCGACGCGGAAGACCGCCAGCTCGCCGAGCTGACTCGCGGCGAGCGGACGAATCTCCATTGCACGCGCGATGTCCTGACCGGACGGAATTGACCACGTGAGCTGACGCAGAAGATTGCGCTGCGCCAACGATGTCGGCGCATCGCCGCTGGCGATCGCGCCGAGCGGCAGATCGAAGAGCGGCGTCGAGATCTTGGTATCGATCAATTTGTTGTGGCGCACGTTGGCGGTCTGGTCGCCGCCAAAGTCGAAGAACGTTTGCCAGCCAACGAAGCGCCGCGCGCCACGGCAGCCGCCGCGCAGATCGACGGGATCCAGCTGACCCTCGCCTGCGGGATCGAAGATGAAGGCGAAGAACGGCTGTCCACCATCGCCCTTGAGATTGGCGCGATACGACGGACGCACGATGCTGTGGCCAAATCGGTAGGCGGCCGCCTGGAACTCCACCGGGATGCTCTGTTCGCCGACTGCCGGCCGGTAGTAGCGCCGGCCGTTCGACAAGATATCGCTGACGAGCGCACCGCCGACGATCGTGGGCAGGAACTCGTTCAGGATGATCCATTGATAGTGCCAGGTGACCAGACGTCTCGCTTCCGCGAACACGTTCCTCAGCTGCGTGCTTTCCTGAAAATCGCGGAACGATTCGGCGTCGGTCACAGCCGCAGCATCTTCCGCGCCTTCATCGTCGCGATGGGTGAGACGCAGCGCGTCGCCGTCAGCGCGCAGCATGTCAACGACACGGTTGTGAAACAACAGAAACGCCGCCTGCATGCCGGCGATGATCACGTGCTCGTCGTTGCGCGGGTCGGGGAGGATTGCAGTGCCGTCCGACGTTCGCGGTACGTCTTCGAACCGACCGCCGCTCTCGACTTTGAACCTTGCACGGTCAGCGGGATCGTACAGCTGCGTGTCGGCGATCGGCCCTCGCCCGTAGACCGAATCGAGATCGAAGTTCGGCGTCCGTGAATTTACCGAGCGCTCGGGTCTCGTCGGCACCCCCAGCCGCGACGAGGCATCGAACGTCATGTCGTGATCGATGAACTGCCCGAGAAAGGTAATGCCGGCAGTCGTGATCGGATTGTCGGGGTTGTTGACGCTCAGGGCCGGATCGACAATCAACTGAACTGGCCCTGCATTGAGTTGATCCTTCGCGTCGAGCAGCCCGCCTTTGGCCCCCATTTCGCGCAGTGCGCTTTGCACGCTGAGGCTTGGATCGGCGAACGGCGGCAGTCGCTCGAACAGACGACTGAATCGATCCGAGCGCGTCGTCGTGGGTGGCGCCCCACGCTGTTGCGCGATGGCAGGCTCAGCGGTGGCGATCGCTCCGGCGGCGCCGATCGCGCCAGCGCCGATCCCACCCAGAAATCCGCGCCGTGTGAAACGAGACGTGGTTTCACGTTGACTGTCGTTGCCCATGTGGATCTCCCCGCCAAGCCTCGCCGTACACACGTCGGTCCTGGTGCGTGCGGCGCCCCGCCAGGCGTCTTTCAGAAGCAAGTGAAGTGGAGAGCGCGGCGACGTGTGCAACTGTTACGCCGACGTGTAACCGCCGGATTCGCGGTGGAGGACAGCGATCCGGCAGCTCAGCTCGTCGTGTAAGGACTGCCCGTCAGTGACGAGCGATTGACGCTAGTCCCACTCGATCTCGACGCCGTGGCCCCGCGCTTTGTCACCATGCATCGGCGTGACGAAGCCAAGCAGGCAGCCTTTGCCCCCATCGCGGAGTAGGTGACAGCGGACCTTGATGGTGTCGCCGACCTGGACGTCTTCCTTCTTCACGCCCTTCAGGAAGATGCCCTGAGGATTGGTAGCTTCGAGTGCCCACACTTCGCCCTTCACATCGATGTAGACGATGGAGTGCGGGACGATGAAGACGACTTGTTTGACGGTACCTTCCATGACCGTCCAGGTGGTGAGGTCGTAGTTACCGTGCGAGTGATGAGCGAGCGCGGTCGCGCTCAGACACACCGCACCAAGGAACGCCACGCCGAAGGCCTTGAGATGCATGTCGCCTCCTTTCACCGCGGTGGCCGCACCACGGTCCCATCGATGGATGTGTTGAGATCGCGAACGGTGAAGGGTGGAGGCTCGTGTGGGAACTTCCACTCGCCGTACCCTTCGGTGTAAATCGTGCGATAGCGGATCGCCAGCCCCTTCTCGTCGGCCCACGCCAGCGACTGCATGAACAGAATCGGCTCCGGCATGCCAGGCGGCACGGTCGCCTCATGGATGTAGAGACGCCCGGCGTGCTGATGAATCGCCGCAAACGTGCGCGTCTTGTCGGCGTTGGTCATTTGCAGCGCACGGCCTGACACCAGCTCGACGAAGTAGAACATGTAGCTCGTGATCTTCACGCCGTCGCGCTTCATGTAGCCCCACACTGCGTGATCGGTCGCGCCGGCGACGTCCACTCGGAAGTCGTTCTGGCAGGTGTCGCCGTCCTGCTGATTGGCGCCTTTGGCAGCCTGACACTTCGCCGCGCGATCGGCGTGCAGCTTCTCGATGCCGCGATAGTCCACGACGGTCGTCGAGTAGCGCCCGAGCGCATCGGCTGCGCTATAAACCTTCGCGGGCAGCGTTTGGCGGTACTCAGACTGGTAGGTGGTGCTCTCGATTTTGGGCTTACCGGGAAAGTTCGCGCTGAACCCGTCCTCGGGGGTGACGAAGCGCGTCCACTCCTGGGCCAGAGCAGACTGCGAGGCGCAGACAATCAACGCTGTGGCAATGAGGGGTCTGAAGCGCATGTGTCCTCCTCGGCTTCAACCGCAACTCGACGTCCTAGGCTCCTAGGGTGTCGAGATACTGCCGAAAACGACTGGTGCGCGCAAGCGTATAATCCGCGCGTGATGACCGGGTCCTGTGGTGTCCGGCTTCAGCCGGACCCGTCGCGCTCTTACCGTCGTATCGCCGGAATCGCGTGTGCCGGAGCACTCATCGCCGCGCTGTCGCTGGCCGGCCATGGACAAGCGCGATCTGTCGCCGATCGCGTGTATTCAGATACTCAGGCCACGCGCGGTCAGCAGATCTATCAGAAGATGTGCGTCACGTGTCACGGGGCAACGCTCGAAGGCGTGGTTGGTCCTCCGCTCTCCGGCGACGCCTTTCTCTCAGTGTGGAGCGCCCGACCGGTCGGCGATCTCGTCAACAAGATCGAGCAGACCATGCCGCCAGGGCAGCCTGACAGTCTGGGGCGGCCGCAGGCGATCGATCTGGCCGCATTCATCCTGCGCAGCGGCAAGTTTCCGGCCGGGCCGTCGGATCTCGGCACCGCCGAATTAGGAGACATCGCATTTCCCACGCGCGCCGCTCCGGCGTCAGCGACCGGTGGCACGGCGACATTGGCGCCCAGCGCCAACCTCGCGCAGTTGATGCGCGGGGTGACGTTTCCGAACGCCAACATCTTGTTCAACGTGCAGGTGAAGGATCCGGCTAAAGACAAACCAGCGATGCCGGTACCGTTCGATTACGTGCTCTGGGGATCGACGGTGTACTACGGATGGCAGACAGTCGATCAGGCGGCACTGACGCTCGTCGAGACCACACCGTTGTTCCTCGTGCCCGGGCGGCGGTGTGAGAACGGCAAGCCTGTTCCCGTCGATCGCGCGGACTGGAAGCAGTACACCGCAGCGCTCGTGGATATCGGTAAGGCCGCCTACAAAGCCGCTCAGTCACGGAACGTCGAGACCGTGAACAAGATCGCCGAGCAGCTCAATGAGACCTGCGCGAATTGCCACAAGGTGTATCGCGACGGCGCACGCGAAGGCAGCACGGCCGGCGCCAGCCGCTGTCAGTAGAACCGATCAACCCCGACACCGCCCGTGATCTGTTGCTTTCCCAAAGGAAGCATGTCACCATCCCTGTGGGAAACCCATAAGAGATGAAAGATAGCGACGTCCGACAGGGGACACTGGCGTTGATGGTGCTCAAGACCCTGGATGTGCTCGGGCCGCTTCATGGCTACGGGCTCGCCCGCCGAATTGAGCAAATCAGCGGGGATCTGCTGACGGTCAATCAGGGGACCCTCTATCCGGTGCTGCTCAAACTCGAGCAGGAAGGGTCGATCGCCTCCGAATGGGGCGCGTCCGAGAACAACCGCAAGGCGCGCTTTTATCGGTTGACACGGTCGGGCCGCAAGCAGCTGCAGGCAGAAACCCGGAGCTGGGAACACACGACGGCGATTATCGAACGCTTCTTCGCGATGAAAGCGTAGGGCCTGCAATGAAAGCTGTGAGGCGGCTCTTGCGGCGGTTGATGTCGTGGGCGACGTCTGCGCGAGACGAAGAACGGCTACAGGCCGAATTCGAGGAGCACATCGCCATGCAGACGGCGGAGAATCTGCGCGCCGGCCTGCCTCCAGTCGAAGCCCGTCGTCAGGCGCTTCTGAAGTTTGGCAGCGTGGAAGCCATCAAAGACGCCTACCGCGACCAGAGAGGGCTCCCGCTGACGGAAACGCTCGTGCGCGACACGCGCCATGCGCTGCGCCGCCTGCGAAAGGCGCCTGCGTTTACGGCTGCCGCCCTCCTGACGCTGGCCCTTGGCATCGGCGCGAACACGGCCATGTTTGCCGTGATCGACAGCATCCTGATCAGGCCGCTCTCATATCCCGATGCAGAAGCCCTGGTAAGCATCCGACACACGGCGCGCGGCTTACCCGGCCTCCCCGACACCATCCCGTGTTCTCCCTCCATGTACTTCACGTACCGCGAGGAGAACCGGGTGTTTCAACAGTTCGGAGAGTGGAGCGCTGCGGGCGCAAGCGTCACCGGGATTGCGGAGCCAGAGCAGCCTCGAGCACTCTTTGTGACCCACGGCGTGCTCGATGCCATAGGCGTGACGCCTCTCCTGGGCCGATGGTTTTCGGAAGCCGACGACATGCCGGGCTCGCCTGGTACGGTCATGCTCACTTACGGCTATTGGCAGCGCCGGTTCGGCGGCGACACCGCCATCGTCGGACGTGCGCTGACGATCGATTCGAGGCCGCACTCGGTCATCGGCGTGATGCCGGAAGACTTCCGTTTCGAGCGCGATCCAGAGCTGATTCTCCCTCAGCAGTTCGACCGGAGCGCGCAGTCTCTGGGACCCTTCAGCGCCCAATGTATCGCGCGGCTCAAACCCGGCGTCACCATCACTCAGGCCAAAGGCGATGTGGAGCGCATGTTGGGAGTCTGGTTGCGTGCCTGGCCCATACCGCCAGGAATGGACCGCACACCATTTGACAACGTTCGCCTCGCACCCGAGATCCAGCCACTGAAGAAAGAAATCGTGGGAGACATCGGCACGGCGCTGTGGGTGGTGATGGGAGCCCTTGGGCTGGTCATGTTGATCGCCTGCGCGAACGTGGCCAACCTGTTGCTCGTACGCGCCGAATCGCGCCAGCACGAACTCGCAATCCGAGCCGCACTGGGCGCCGGCTGGGGACGAATCGCGCGGGAGATGCTCGTCGAGAGCATGACGCTGGGAGTGATGGGCGGCACGGTAGGCGTCGGCCTGGCGTCTGCGGCGTTGCGGATCCTCGTTGCGAAGGGTCCGGACACGCTGCCGCGGCTGGGCGAAATCGGTATCGATCCTCTCGTGCTGGCGTTTGCCTTTGGTGTGTCCTTGCTGTCGGGCGTGCTGTTCGGTGTCATTCCGATCGTGAAATATGCAGGACCCCGTGTCGGGACGGCGTTACAAGGCGTCGGCCGAACGTTCAGCCATGGCCGCGAGCGCCATCGTGCGCGCAACACACTGGTCGTGGTGCAGGTGGCGATCGCGCTCGTGCTGTTGATTAGCTCCGGTCTGATGATTCGCACCTTTCAGATGTTGCGCAGCGTTCAACCTGGATTCGCGCGCTCGGAAGAAATCCAGATCCTGCATTCCATGGTTCCGGACGCGGTGGCAAAGGAACCCGAGCGCGTGATGCGAATGCAGAACGAGATTCTCGATAAACTCGCCGCCATTCCGGGTGTGACGTCGGTGGGCTTTGGTGACGCCGCGCCACTGGAATCATTTCTGGGCGGCGGCAACCCCGTCTATGCCAAAGACAAGACGCTCGCTGAAGGTCAGTTTCCACCTATGCGGCGAATCCTCAAGATCGCACCGGGATACTTCAAGACGATGGAAACGCGCGTCGTTGCGGGACGCGAGTTTACCTGGACCGACCTGTACGAGAAACGGCGCGTCGCCGTCGTGTCGGAGAATCTGGCGCGCGAGTGGTGGGG
>JBKPRH010000496.1:0-17165 GCA_046765795.1 Acidobacteriota bacterium
GTCTCGTGGGCTCGGAGATGTGTATAAGAGACAGGTCCAATCCTTCACGCAGCAGATTGATGCCGACCAACACGTCAAACGCACCGCGCCGAAGGTCACGCAGGATCTCCACGCGTTCGAGCGTGTCGATGTCCGAGTGCAGGTATCGCACCTTGACCCCGAGCTCCTGGTAATACGTCGTCAAATCCTCGGCCATTCGCTTGGTCAGCGTCGTCACCAGCACGCGCTCCTTCCGCTCGGCGCGCTGCCGGATCTCCTGCAACAAGTCGTCCACCTGCCCGCGGACGGGACGCACTTCGATGGGCGGATCCATCAAACCGGTCGGACGAATCACTTGCTCGACGACAACACCACCCGCTTTCGTCAGCTCGTAGGGCCCCGGCGTCGCGGAGACGAAGACCACCTGCCGGACACGCTGCTCCCACTCTTCGAAGTTCAGGGGCCGGTTGTCGAGGGCCGACGGCAGCCGGAACCCATACTCGACCAGCACTTCCTTGCGGGAGCGGTCGCCGAAATACATTCCGCGAATCTGCGGCACCGTCTGATGGCTCTCATCGACAATCACCAACGCATCTTCAGGGAGATAGTCGAGCAATGTCGGCGGCGGAAAGCCCGGTGGCCGGCCCGTCAAATGCCGCGCGTAGTTCTCGATGCCGTGGCAGTAGCCGATCTCGCGAATCATCTCGAGATCGAACATCGTGCGCTGGTGCAGCCGCTGGGCTTCGAGCAGCTTGCCCGACGACTCGAGCTGGCCGCGGCGCTCGATGAGCTCGGCTTTGATCGTTTCGACGGCCTGCTTCGTGCGGTCGCGAGAGGTCACGAAGTGCGACTTGGGGTACACCGCGACCTTGTCCAGGCGACGAATGACTTTGCCGGTGAGCGGATCGAACCACGCCAGCTCGTCCACCTCGTCGCCGAAGAGACCGATACGTAGCGCGTGCTCTTCGTACGAGGGCACCACTTCGACGATGTCACCGCGGACGCGGAACGTGCCGCGTCCGAACTCGGTGTCGTTGCGCTCGTACTGAATCTCCACGAGCTTGCGCAGGATCTGATCGCGATCGATCCGTTGCCCCACTTCGAGGGCCAGCAGCAGCCCGTAGTACGCCTCTGGCGATCCCAGACCATAGATACACGACACGCTGGCGACGATGATGACGTCTCGACGTTCGAACAGCGAACGGGTCGCGGAGAGACGCATGCGATCGATCTCGTCGTTGATCGTCGCCTCCTTCTCGATGTACGAGTCGGTGGCGGGCACGTAGGCTTCGGGCTGGTAGTAGTCGTAGTAGCTGACGAAGTACTCGACGGCGTTCTCAGGGAAGAAGCGCTTGAACTCCTGATAGAGCTGTGCGGCGAGCGTCTTGTTGTGCGCCATCACCAGCGTCGGCTTGTTCACCCGCGCCAGCACCTGCGCCATCGTGTAGGTCTTGCCGGATCCAGTCACACCCAGCAGCACCTGGTGACTGTCACCGCGATTCAGTCCCTCGACGAGCTCCGGGACGGCACGAACCTGATCGCCGCGAATCTCGAAGTCGCTGACCAGTTTGAATTGATCGTAGACAGACGGCATGACCAAACGACGATTGTACCGGCTTTGGGCCTTGGGCTTTGGGCTTTTGGACAGTCAAGAGCCCAGAGCCGAACGCCCAGAGCCCGTTACTTGCGGTATGGCGCGAAGTATCCCTTGCGCGACTGGACGCGCAGGTCCTTGGAGTCCGGGCGCCGGACTTTGATCTCCACTTTGCGCCAGCTGCCATCGGCCGCCGTATTCGTAGACACGTAGCCGAGACTGTACTGGGCGCGAATCTGCATCAGGATCTTGTCGTAGGCCTCTTCAATCTGTTTCATCTGAAACGGGAAGAAGGCCTCACCGCCACTCTCGGTGGCGAGCTGCGTGAGACGGAGCCGCTGCTCGGCGCGCACGCTGCCTGGCTGATTTTCGAGGAACCCGACCGAATAGACGGTCACGTCCGAGGCCCGTACCAGCGTGAGCACGTCGCCAAATCGAATCGTGCTGCGGGTATCGCCACCGTCGGTGAACAAGACGAGGATCTTCCGGCCGGTCTGCTCTGCGGCGCTGTCGAGGTACACCCCGAGCGCGTCGTACATGGCGGTGAAGCCGCTCGGCTTCCGCGCACGAATACGCTCGACGAGTCGTGGAAAGTCCAGCTGCCCGTACTTCGCCACCCGCACTTCCGTGTCGAAGTCCACCAGGGTCATGTCCTTGGCGTCGGAGAGCGTGTTGAGGAATCGCACCGCAGCCGATCGAGAGAGCTTGATGTCGGCGTCCATGCTGCCGCTGGTGTCGAACAGCAAGCCGAGATGCAGTTCCGGGGCGGCGTCCTGATCGCCGCGGGCGAAGTATTCGATCGTCTGCTTCTTGCCGTCCTCGAAGATCTCGAGGTCGTCACGGGTGAGCTCGGTCAGGAAATTCGCCTTCTTGTCAGAGATGGTGACGCCAAGGCTGACGATTTCGGTCCCGGTCCGAAACGTCGGTTGCTGTGCGAAGAGGGTGCAGGCGCATGCAAACACGACAATTCCGGAAAGAAAACGCATACCGCTCCGATCATAAACCCGCCTCGGCCGGGAGGCGTATAATGGTCGTTTGGAGCGTATGTCTAGGGTGTCTCCTTGGACAGACGCGATCACCCGATGAGGTGCGTCGCGGTCTGTCAAACGGAGCTGGCCATCCGGATGCTCGATGAGATCCTGCTGCCCAGCTTCGAAGTCGAGTTCCTGGTCGAGAGCAAGTCCGTTGCACGTCGCCTACACGACAGCGGGCTGAGCGTGACCGCCGGGGTTCTAAGCCGGATGGACACGTATGTCAAAGCCGATCTCACGCCAGGCACATGCGTCGTCGTCGAAGACAACGGCCGGAAGAGTCTCAAGAAGATTCTCGAGGCCATCTACGACGCCGGGGGAACACTGGTCTACGTGCTCGGCGTCGGCACCTCACACACGCGAGAGCGTGAGGAGGAACTGAAGGCGCTCTTCCCCGAGCTCAATTACCTGGCCCTCTCGGAACTGTTCGGCGGGCCGCTCCTCACTGAGTTCAGTCGCTCCCTCACCCGCCTTCGCGTTCAGCAGTATCAACGGTTCTTCAGCGACGCCGACCGCGTCCTCATCCTCCTCCACAACGACCCCGACCCCGATGCGATGGCCAGCGGCCTGGCACTGCGCACGGTGCTCCATCGCAACCGGCAGACGGCGGTCATTGCGGCGCTGCAGGGCGTGACGCGCCCGGAGAACCAGCGGATGATGAACCTGCTCGACATCCACGTCGAGATCCTGACGCCGGAGCAGGTCGAGGCCTTCGATCGGATCGCGATGGTCGACGTGCAGCCACACTACTTCGGCGGCGCGATCGACAGCGTCGGGCTCGTGATCGACCATCACCCTGAGCAGCCAGGCTACACGGCCATCTACAAGGACATCCGCGTGGACTACGGATCGACCTCGACGATCCTGACCGAGCACCTGCGCGCGGTGGACATGAATATCTCCGAACGTGTGGCGACGGCGATGCTGTACGCCATCAAGTCGGACACGCTCTTCTTCAACCGCCAGGCCAACCGCGTGGACATCGAGGCGTTCTCGTATCTCTACCCGCTGGCCGACGCCACGCTGATCCGCAAGATGGAAGGCGCGGAAATCACGATGGACCGTCTCGAGTACGTCGTGAAGGCCAAGCAGCAGGGCGTGATGATCGAGCAGGTGTTCTGCGCGTTTCTCGGCACGACGCCGCGCGAGGACTTCATTCCGTACGTGGCCGACTTCTATCTGCAGCTCGAGAACGTGCAGTGGACGATCGTGTCAGGGATCGTCAACGACTCGCTCATCATCTCGGTGCGGAATCTTGGCTACTCGCGCAACGCCGGCGAGTTCGTGCGGAAGTACTTCAACGACATCGGCAGCGCCGGCGGCCATCGCGCCATGGCGAAGGCCGTCGTGCCGCTTCGCTCGTTCAAAGAGAAGTTCGGGAATCTTCAGGCTGACCAGTTCACACAGAAGGTGCTCGAACTGGCGCTCGAGTTCCTCCACGAACACCAGCCCAAACTGGTAAAAGCGTAGTCGTTCGAATCGTTCGATCCGTTCGGATCGTTCGGGTCGTTCGCTCCGTTCGAACGATACGAACGTTCCGAACGATACGAACGTTTCGAACGACTATTTGCCGAACAGCGCAAGGTCTACCGCGTCCCCCATCGCCTTGTACCCAGCGTCGCCCGGATGCAGGTGGTCACCCGAGTCGTATGCCGGCAGGAACTTCGTCGGAGCGGCCGGGTCACGCGTGACCATGTCGAAGTCAATCACGCCGTCATAGGCTTTGCTCGTCCGAATCCAGTTGTTGAGCGCCTGACGCTTGGCCTCACCCTCAGGCGAATAGTAGGCCGCGCCTTCGTACGGGGTCAGCGTCGCGCCATAGATCTTCAGTCCGCGCGCGTGGGCACGATCGATCAACTGCTTGTGGCCGGCGATCAGGTCGTCGGCGCTCGGCGACGGATTGTTGCGGGCGATGCCGATGTCGTTGATGCCCTCCATCACGACCACGTGCGTCACGCCCGTTTGCATCAGCACGTCGCGATCGAAGCGGGCCAGCGCGCTGACACCGGCGCCGTCGCCGAGCACACGATTGCCGCTGATGCCGGCGTTCAATACCGCCACTGCCCCGCCTTTCCTCGCGGCGAGACGACGCGCGAGTTGATCAGGCCAGCGATTATTGGTATCGGCAGTCGAGCGCGCGCCGTCGGTGATTGAGTCGCCGAACGTGACGACGGCAGCCGTTCCCGCGGGCGCCATCACTTCGACGCGCGCAATCATGAACCAGGCACCGCTGCGCGCATTCACCGGAAGGTTGGTCACTCCCGAATGATTCCCGGTCTCCGAGACGAAGTTGGTCTGCGATGCGCCGTTGTGCGTCGTCACCGGCGACGGACTGATCCCGAGATCGTTGGGGATGTAGAGATCGATCACGAGATCTGACACCGGCGGCACCGCGAGATCGATCGGATCGGTCACCAGCGTGGCACCGGCAAGGACCGTGAACGTCGAGGCGCCTGCGACCGTGAGCGGCTTCACGGACGACGTGACAAGCGAAGACTCTTTGTCACGCAGGGCGATGTTGCCGGCGCCGATCTCGATCGGTGCAGTGCCGAACGCGTTGCTCAGGACGATCCGCACGCGGCTGCCACCAACGCTCGTCCGGACGATCTGCCGAAGTGTCTGATTGTTCACCGTCGTCGGCGGAGCGAAGCCGCCGCGCCCTCCGCCCGGAGCGGCCGGAGCGGGACCCGTTGCCGCAGTCGAAGGCGGACCACCAGGTCCAGACGCCGCCGGCGCTGCTGGCGCAGGTGTTGCGGCAGGTGCTTGTGGTGCGGCCGGTGCGGGACCCTGACCTCTGGGAGGACCTTGCTGCACCGGACGCGCGACGAGTGCTGTCGCCCACGTCGCCACCCACTGCTCGCCGCGGCGATTCTGTCCCAGCGCAGGGACCGCAATGAGAACAACAACAGCAAGAACACAGACGCGTTTGATTGCCAGCATTGGAAGCTCCAGTCGCGGGCGAAGCGCCGCAGGCGCGGATTCTCGCCGAAGCGCTTGCGCGAAGGCGGAATTCTAACTCGCCTCGCTCATGCGTTTATCCGGCTTTAACACGCCAGTCATCCCGTCGTCATGACCCGTCAATAGATTGCCAACTCATGCGACGAACCTCAGTTGTTTTACGTACCCTCGCGGCCCTTGTGCTCGTTCAGGCCTCTACCGTCTCCGCGCAGACGGTCTTCGTCAACGGTCTCAGGATTCCCGGCAACACCATCGACGCCACCAACCAGCCTGGCGCCAATGCCGGACGCTTCGGCTTCTTCTCTGACATCTACTACGACCCGACGCTGAATCAGTGGTGGGCGCTCTCCGATCGTGGACCTGGTGGCGGTCTCATCGCGTACGACACGCGGCTGTCGCTCTTCAAGGTCAACGTCCATCCGATCACCGGCGAAATCTCAGAGTTCCGGGTGATCAAGACCATCAAATTTACGGACCCGAATCACCTGTTGGTGGGTCTTGACACGCATCTCAACGGCCTGAATCCCCTCGACCTGAATAGCAGTGCCAGCGTGCTCGGCCACAGCTTCGATCCAGAGGGCCTCGTCATCGACCCGAATTCGGGCGACTTCATCGTGGCCGATGAGTACGGGCCATCGATATATGTGTTCGACCGTGAGGGCCGCCTGCAGACGATCTTCGAGGTCCCGGCGAATCTCGTTCCCTTCGTCGGCTCGACCGTGAATTACGTCGCGTTGCGCGATGCCTGCGGTGCGATAGGCGCCCCGCCGCAGCCGCCGCTCTGCGCCGCCGATGGCGGCCGGCAGGACAACCGCGGCTACGAAGGTCTGGCCGTCTCACCCGACGGGAAGCTGCTGTATGCGGTGTTGCAGGATCCCCTCATCGACGAGACAGGCACAGGCACGAACAACGGCCGTAATAGCCGCAATGTGCGGATCGTGGTGTACGACAACGACCACGCGAGCCCGAGCTACGGCACAAGCCTGAAGCAGTTCGTGTATCAGCTGGAGCCCCAGGCTGGCGTCGCCGCGCGGATCAACGCCCAGATTGCGAACAATGCGAACGCCACCGATCCCCGTCAGGGCCGCAATATCGGCGTGTCCGCCATCGTGGCCATCAACGACCTGGAGTTCCTGGTGCTGGAGCGCGACAACCGCGGTATCGGCGTGGACGACCCGGCGGGCGCACGCGCGGTCGGCAGCAAGCGCGTGTTCAAGATCAACATCGCTGGAGCGACCGACGCGACCAATGTCGTCTTGGGACTCGATGCGCTTCCGGCCGGCACTGTTGCCGTGGCCAAGTCGCCAGTCTTGATTGACCTGCAGGCCAACACTTCGTTGCCGAATGGCAAACAGGCCGAGAAATGGGAGGGCCTGACGATCGGTCCCCGACTCAAGAACGGTGACTTGATGCTCCTTGCCGGCAACGACAACGACTATTCAGTAACACAGACCAGCGCGGGCGAGCAGTTCGACGTCTACGTGAACTTCAACGGCGGATTCGCCTGGTGTGTCCTCGACGATCCGACGCACTGCGACCTGAATCCGACAGACCTCGATACGAGCAAGGCATCGCCACTGCCGTCCGGCTACCAGCTGTTGCCTGGCGTCCTGCACGCCTTCCGCACGTCAGCCCTCACCGGCTACGTTGAACCCAATCGCCACACGGGCAATCAGGACGAGGATTGATGGCTGGCGGGTCTAAAGAACAAGACCCGCCCCACGTCTGACCATAATTGTTTTCGACAGCTGTAGGCCGGGTCCTGTTCTGTGGACCCGGCGACCTTTGGACCCGGCAAACATTGCGATCTACGATTGGAGATCGCATGGCAACGATCCTTCAGAACGTACCTGCAGGCGAGAAAGTCGGCATCGCGTTTTCGGGCGGCCTCGACACGAGCGCTGCCCTTCACTGGATGCGCGCGAAAGGCGCGATCCCCTACGCCTATACGGCGAACCTCGGTCAACCGGACGAGAAGGACTACGACGAGATCCCGCGCAAGGCGTTGCAGTATGGCGCCGAGAAGGCGCGGTTGATCGACTGCCGCGCACAGCTGGTCGAGCAAGGCATCGCCGCGCTCCAGTGCGGGGCCTTTCACATCTCCACGGCCGGCGTCCCCTACTTCAACACGACGCCGCTCGGACGCGCGGTCACCGGCACGATGCTCGTCCTCGCGATGAAAAGCGATGACGTCAACATCTGGGGCGACGGCAGCACGTTCAAGGGCAACGATATCGAGCGCTTCTATCGGTATGGCCTGCTGGCCAATCCCTCGCTGCGCATCTACAAGCCCTGGCTCGATCAGGCGTTCATCGACGAGCTCGGCGGCCGCAAGGAAATGTCGGAGTACATGCAGCGCGCCGGCCTCGCCTACAGGATGAGCACCGAGAAGGCGTATTCGACAGACTCCAACATTCTCGGCGCCACACATGAAGCTAAAGATCTCGAGCATCTAAATAGCGGCATCCGGATCGTCGAGCCGATCATGGGCGTCGCCTCGTGGAAGGCCGAGACCACGGTCAAGCCGGAAGAAGTGAGCATGACGTTCGAGGAAGGCGTGCCGGTTGCACTGAACGGGCGCCGCTTCAACGATGCAGTCGCATTGATGCTCGAAGCGAATGCCATCGGCGGACGCCACGGACTGGGCATGAGCGATCAGATCGAGAACCGGATCATCGAGGCCAAGAGCCGCGGCATCTACGAGGCGCCAGGCATGGCGCTGCTGTTCATCGGCTACGAGCGTCTCGTCACCGGCATTCACAACGAAGACACCATCGAAGATTACCGCGAGGCCGGCCGCCGCCTCGGACGACTGCTCTACCAGGGTCGCTGGTTCGATTCGCAGGCCTTGAAGCTGCGCGATTCCGCCCAGCGCTGGGTGGCCCGGCCGATCACCGGCGAGGTCGTCGTCGAACTGCGGCGCGGGAACGACTATTCGATTGTCGACACGCGCAGTCCGAACCTCACCTACAAGCCCGAACGCTTGACGATGGAAAAGGGCGAGTCGGCGTTCACGCCGCAGGATCGTATCGGTCAGTTGACGATGCGCAACTTGGATATCGCCGATACGCGCGAGAAGCTCCTGACGTATACGAAGTCAGGTCTGCTCGCGCCGGGTCAGGACACTGAGTTGCCCCACCTGCTCGACTCGAAGACGGACGAGTAGCACTCGAGCGAACTACTTTCGGACTGGGTGCGAAGACACTTTGCGACCACAGCATGGAAGCGAGGGCACATGACGACGAGTCGAATGAGTGCCGTGGCGATCACGCTGAGTATTGCCTTCGGATTTGTTGGCGGCGCCTGCTCGACGCAGGGCTCAGCGAAAGACCAGAACCTCTCTGGCACGATCGCTTCTTCCAAACGGATGGCGGACGGCAAAGAGTGGACGACGGCCAATCTGAACGTCAACACGTCGTCATCCTATTGTTACGGCGATGCGGAATCGAACTGCCGTCGATATGGTCGTTTGTATACGTGGGAATCAGCGCAGCGAGGATGTCAGTCGCTCGGAGGTGAATGGCGCCTGCCGACCGACGACGAATGGCGTCAGATGACGCAGCACTATGGTGGACTTGGGAACGATTCGCCTGACGAGGGTAAAGCAGCATACACGGCACTCATGAGCGGAGGGACGTCAGGCTTCAATGCCGTGCTCGGTGGAAATCGCTCCCTTGATGGACAGTACGACCGGCTGGAGGCACACGGATTTTACTGGACGGTATCCGAAAACGATTCACTCACCGCACCGTTCTATAACTTCGGCAAAGGCAGTGAAGCGCTCTATCGTCAGCCCCAGGGCCAGAAGCAGATGGCAGTTTCGGTGCGTTGCGTCAGGGAGTGACCGCTCTGTCATCTCTCTGTTTCCCCGCCGCCGGTCTCGGAAAGTGGACCGGGTCATCGTCAGCCCACGGCGTTCTCGCGGGCATGTTCGATTCGTAGCGCCGAAGATTCTCTGACAGGCGCGTGCCGACATCGGCGCGTCGCGCCTGCGTCGCCATCGCAATTGCCTGACGTTGTCGCGCGACTGCCTCCGCGAATCGCCCGTTCTCGGCGAGCGCCATCGCCATCGTCTCCATCAACGCGACACTGGGAGCGACATTCTTCTCAAGCGATTGCATCATCGACAGGGCTCGCGGTCCATCGCGCACCGCGTCGTCTGGCGCCGATGCCAGCAACCGCGCCAGCGCATGGGCGAGACCTGGTTGTTCAGGATGAACCCGAACAGCGTCTTCGAGCACGGACCGTGCCTCGGCAAATCGACGCAGCCGCACCAGCGCCATGGCGCGCCCGAAGCGTGCGTCGCTCGCCGCCGGATCGATCTTGATGATCTCCATGTATTCGTTGATCGCCGCATCGAGCTTGCCCGAGCGGCGCAGCGCGTCCGCGAGACTCGCGCGCGCATTCACCATGGTGGGATCGGAGGCCACGGCCTTCGAGAAGCGATCGATCGCATCCGCGTCCCGGCCACGCTCTTCCATCAGCACACCGAGGCTGAAAAGCGCCTTCGCATATCCCGGAAGCAGACGAATCGCCTCCGCGAACTCGGCTTCCGCGGCTCGCGGATCTCCGGCGAGATACAACGCAGTGCCGAGATTCTGGTGGAGCGTCGCATCGCGGGGTGCGACCTTGAGCCCTTCGCGAAACAGCGCCGCGGCCTCCGTCCATTTGCGATCGTCCATCGCCTGCGTGCCACGAATCTCGTAGACGACGGCGGTCTTGAGGAGATCGGTGATTTCCGCCATCAACGGATCGGCCGGATAGAGACGCTCGTCTTTCCACAGCCGCACGTGTGCCGCCGCGCGCTGTTCGTCGCCGCGGGCGCGATAGGCCATGGCGAGCGCATAGTGCACGCCGTCAGCGCCAGGGTCGGCGGCCAGCGCAGCCTCGAGTTGCGTGACGGCACGAGCGGAATCACCAGCGGCCAGCGCCGCTTTTCCCAACTCGAACAGCGCCGCCGCCGAGCGCGGGTCGAGCGACACGGCCTTCGTCAGCAACGGTTCGGCGAGATCGGCGCGACCGTTATCGATATGCATGGTGCCAAGCCACACCAATGAGGGCACATGGTCCGGTTTCAGACGGAGCACTTCTTCAAACCGTGCGATTGCCTTATCGGGCTTGAACGACAATCGATAGGCGTGCGCGAGGAAATACGGCCACGCCAACTCACCAGGCTCGAGGATGGCCGCATTCAACAAGTGAGGCTCGGCTTGATCGTAGAGTTCCGCCGCGAGCAGGAGCTTGCCGACCTGACCGTACATGCGAGCGAGATCCGCGTCACTCGCCTGCGATCGCTGTGTCGATGTGAGTGATGCGTAGCTGGCGCGAATACGTTCCTGCAGCGACATCTCAACGCCCGCTATGACTGGCGGTGGTGTCTCATGCAGCGTTCCGCGTTGCCCGCGGGTGGCGTCAGATGACAGCGGCTTCGATGGCGGCGCGGTGTCGCGTCCACACGCGGACAGCACCGCGAGCACACAGGTCACAGCGCCAATCCGCAGGTACGCGCCCATCAGCCGTCCACGGGTTGCGAAGGCGTATCGAGAATGAGCTGGTAGAAATCGAGGTCGAGCCAGCGGCCGAACTTGAACCCGGCGTGTCGGACGCGTCCGCAGAACTCAAATCCAAACCGCGTATGGAGCGCGATGCTGACCTCGTTGGTCGCATCGATCCCGCCAATCACGTTGTGGTACTGCTGGACCCGCGCCCGCGCAATGATTGCTTCAAGCAGCAGTGTGCCGATACCCCGCCCGCGGCAGTCCTTATCCACGTAGACGGAGTGCTCGACAGAGTACTTGTAGGCCGGCCAGTTTCTGAACGGGCCGTATGATGCAAACCCGAGCAGCCGATCATCGTCATCAACCGCACCGATGACCGGATACTGCCCCTTCTCCTTCGCGTCGAACCAGCTCTCCATCATCGCCATCGTTCGCGGACGATAATCGTAGAGCGCCGTCGAGTGTTCGATCGCGTCGTTCAGGATCGCGAGAATCTCTTGCGCCCGGCTGCGGTCGCAGTCGATCAGTCGCACGCTCATGTCAGCGGTGATTGACCTCGCCGGCGGCTCGCTGCACGGGCGCGCGTGCGCGGGCGAGTTGTTCCCCGCTGGCACCGACCACCGGCTCGATGAATTGCCGATAGGCGTCCTCATACGCGCGCTCGACGAGCTCGGACAAATTCTGCCGCCGGTCTGAGGCTTCGTCGTACGCGCCCTCGACGTCATAGGGGCCGATCGGATTGTGTCCAGGCTGGATGACGTAGAGCGCATCGAAATGCATGCTCATCGCCTCGAGACCATCACGCAGCGCCACGGCTTCTGCGACGCCCTCGGCGTCACCGAAACGTCCGCGGACATCGAGCCGCGGCGCGCGCAGTTGATGTGGCGCGTCCACCGGCGCTGCCGCGCTGACGACGATCGCCTGACGTGCACCGGCCGCCGCGACTTCCTCCAACAGCCGGTGAATCGCGCCCGGACGGTCACACGCGCGATGCGTTTCCCCGCGCCAGTAGCTATCCGGCGCAAACACAATCGGGTGCGGCTCGCACACGCGCAACGGGGTCAGCCCGGCGAGCACCATGTCAATCGCATGATCGCGTCCAACGCCCGCCAGGTCGAGCACCTCGGATCGCCGATCGCGGCCCACACGCGGCGCGAGGAACTCCCGTCGATGCGCTTCCGAGAGCAGCGCCGCGACGATGTCACGCCGGGCATCAAGATCGGTGGCGACGAGCACGAGCTCGCGGAAACCCGGCTGTCCGAGGTTCTCCGCCAGCACTTCTGAATAGCGTCGTCCGAGGATGGCGATTGACGGCCGCGCCAGCGGTGCTGCGCCGCGAATGAGATCCCAGATGGCGGTCGCGAACCACTCGCGTGCCGGCTCCGCGGCGAGCGGCGCGCCGAGCACACGCCACCACCATGCGCCTCGCACACGGCGGTTGCCGGCAGCGCGGCTCGCGAGCCACCCGCCAATCACGAGCACGCCAATCATGATGATGAGGGCGATCGTGGCCGCGCGTGGGACAGTTGTTGGCAGATTGGGTCCGGCGAATGCCGACTGCAGCCACGTGGAATACCACGAGACCATCGCGGCGCCCGCCTGGATCTGCAGCATCTCGAGAACGAAGCCAGCGAGATACACGAGCAGGCCTGCCAGCAGCACGGCCAGCGGCGTCAGCAATATCGCGAGGAGCACGACGCCGATGACCGCGGCCGCGCGAATCGGCCAGCGCCAGCCGTACAGACCGGCGGCCGTTGTCGACCGCCAGATGCCGGATGGCTCCCACAACCGCGCCGAGCCGTCGAGCGCGGCGAGCGCAGCGCTGCCTGCGCCGATGCCGTGCCCGGCCAGGATGTCGATCTTGACGCCGGCCTCCTGCAGCGCGCGAAGCACGCCCGCGTGGTACGCACCGTGCGCGCCAGTGCCCGTCAAGATCAAGGCCGTGCGGCGTTCCGGTGAGTAGGCGGTCAAGTGGTCTTATTCGTCGTGAATGGTCGTCAGTTTGATCAGATCGAACGTCTTCTTGCCGCTCGGCGTCGTGACGTTGATCTCGTCGCCTTCCTCTTTGTTGAGGATGGCGCGGCCAATTGGCGACGACGTCGAGATCATGCCCTTCTCCACGTCGGCTTCTTCCGGCATGACGAGCTGGTAGACGATCGTGTCGCCGCTGGCGCCCCGCAACTCCACCGTTGACCCGAAGCCAGCCTTGCCGCGCGGAATGCGATCCAGATTCATCAACGAGATCTCACCCACGCGCTTCTTCAGCATGGCAATGCGGGCGTTGACGATCTCCTGACGCTCCTTGGCGGCCTTGTACTCCGCGTTCTCACGCAAGTCGCCCAGCTCACGCGCGCGTTGAATCTCCTTCGGCAGCTCGATCTTCAGCTCGCGCTCGAGCGCCGCGATTTCCTCGTTGAAACGCTTCAGAATCCGGTCTTTCATCGCTGGAATCAGACTGTAGCATATTGGTTGGTGGTTCGTGGTTCGTGGTTAGTGGTTGGCAGTGAATGGTTTGCGAGCATGAAAGTTGTTTCGAGCAGGCACAACCCCATCGTGGCAGCGTTCCGAACGCTCGCTGATCAGCCGGACCCAACCGGAACGCGACTGCTACTGGACGGCGCGCACCTGGTGAACGATGCACGATCGTCAGGCTTGCAATTCGAGACCGTGGCAGTGGCAGCCTCACGACTGACCTCGCAGACGGAAGAAGGTCTGCTGGCGCAACGTCTCGAGCGCGAGGGCATCGACGTGATCGAAGCCTCTGATGCAGTGTTCGATGCGTTGAGCCCGGTGAAGAGCCCGTCGGGCATCGTCGCCATCGCCGGCCGCAAAGAAAGTACTGCCGCAGAGATCTGTGCGCTGCCGGAGGCGTTCATCCTTGCGGCAATTGACGTACAGGAGCCTGGCAATGTGGGCGCACTGATTCGCGCAGCGGAGGCAGGCGGCGTGACCGGCGCGCTGATCAGCGGCGTGTCGGCGAGTCCGTTCTCGTGGAAGGCGCTTCGCGGGAGCATGGGCAGCGTGCTGCGTTTGCCAATCGCCGCTGGGCTCACGACGCACGAGGCCCTCACGCTGATGCGTAAGTCCGGTGTGCGTACGATTGCCGCAATCGCTCGCGGTGGACAAGATCCCGACGCTGTGGACTGGCGCGGTAAGGCCGCTCTCCTCCTCGGCGGCGAAGGTCCGGGGCTCACCGACGAAGCCATCGCGCTCTGCGACGCACGCGTCACTATTCCGATGGCTGGAGGCGTCGAGTCCCTCAACGTCGCCGCAGCCGGTGCAATCCTCGTCTACGCCGCACGGCGTCAACGCGCATGAGCCTCTTCGACGACGAAGACGAAGGCCGTAGAGGCGCGTCTTCAGACGCGCCTTCAGCAGCGGCCGGTACGCCGCTCGCGGAACGCGTGCGTCCGCGCACACTCGACGAGATCGTCGGGCAAGAGGAGATCCTCGCGCCTGGCAAGCCACTGCGCGAAGCCATCGAGCGTGACTTGCTCCAGTCGATCATCCTCTGGGGTCCGCCGGGCACCGGAAAGACCACGCTGGCTCGCGTGATCGCCGACGCGACGCAGGCACACTTCATCCCATTCAGCGCCGTCCTCTCGGGCATCAAAGAGATCAAAGAGGTCATGGCCACGGCGCAAGATCGGCGTCGCCGCATGGGACGCCGGACGATCGTCTTCGTGGACGAGATCCATCGCTTCAACAAGGCGCAACAGGACGCGTTCCTCCCCCGCGTCGAAGCCGGCGACATCGTCTTGATCGGCGCGACGACGGAGAATCCGTCGTTCGAGGTGAACGCCGCGCTCTTGTCACGATCGAAAGTGTTCGTGCTGAAAGCGCTGTCGGCGGATGCCATCGAAGGGATCCTGCGGCGCGCGTTGACAGACAAGGAGCACGGACTCGGTTCGCTCGACATCAACGTCACCGACGAGGCGATCGCGGCCATCGCCCGCTTCGCCAATGGTGACGCACGTTCGGCGCTCAACCTGCTGGAGTTTGCAGCCGGTTCAGCGCCGATGGATCCCGAGACGATGGTCCGGCAACTCGGGCTCGAGCAACTCGATCAATCGATTCAACGACGCGCCCTGCTCTACGACAAGGGCGGCGAGGAGCACTACAACCTCATCTCCGCGCTGCACAAGTCGATGCGCAACAGCGACCCCGACGCGGCGGTGTATTGGGTGGCCCGCATGCTCGAGGCCGGCGAGGATCCGCTGTACATCGCGAGACGGTTGATCAGATTCGCCTCGGAGGACATCGGCAACGCGGATCCGCAAGCGCTCACTGTCGCTGTCGCGGCGAAAGACGCTGCGCACTTTATCGGCATGCCAGAAGGCAACACCGCCCTCGCGCAAGCCGCGATCTATCTCGCGACTGCGCCGAAGAGCAACGCGGTCTACATGGCCTACAACGCCGCCGCGGCGGATGCACACACAGAGGCGGCCGAACCCGTGCCGCTTCACTTGCGCAACGCGCCGACGAAGTTGATGAAGCAACTCGACTACGGCAAGGGTTACGAGTACGCGCACAACGATCGCGAGGCGGTTACCGGCATGGACTGCCTGCCACCATCGCTCGCCGGTAAGACCTACTACGAACCGACCGAGCGTGGTTTCGAGAAGGAGATTAAACGGCGGCTCGAGGCGTGGGAGAAGATCAAACAGCAGCGAGCTACCGGATCGACCGGATCAAAGTGACGCTGAGCGGTGAATGTCTGCTGAATAGCCAGCCGCGAGTGTTCGGACAACCGAAGCGGGCGTCAGTACCTGCACCGGATATTGGAGCGGCGCCGCCGGACGCACATAGCCACCGGCACTCCATCGTCGAAGTCCACCTGCCAGGATCAGATACGCCGTGCGGCCATCATCGGTGACAAACACTCCATCCGGCAGGTTCTCAATCGACATCCGCGACCTGCTGACCGCGTCAATCGGCGCAGTTCTTTCGCGGTGAATGGCCGCGTCCATGACAGTCGCGGCAGCACGCGACGAGCCGGCCAACTCAGGATTGGCTGTGGCCCACAGGTCGCGAAAACGGGTGAAACGTTCGCGCTGACATTCCGCGCAGGGCCGATGCCCCGCTGCCAACGCCGTCGCCTCGTCCAGGAAGAACAGCTCGGTGTAGTGGCCAGGCGTCATCAGCTTGCGTTTCCGCCCCTTGAAGTCGAGCAGACAAATAATCCAGCGCGTGCCCTGGAACAGACGTCGGATGTTCTGCCGGTCGTCGTGCAGACAGCCGCGATTGCCAGTCAGCGTTCCGCGTGCTGAGACGGCAACAATGGAACTGAAGGGCGTGACGCGATTTTGCCGTGGCATGAAGTCGCTGCCACTGACACTCTACGGCACGTGGGTCACCGCGCGAATAGCTTCCGGTCGAGCTCCTTCTGCGATCCCGGCACGTAGAATCGCTCAAACCATGCGGGATCGCCGCTGATCGCTGTCGGCTTCTGGAGCTCCAACGGCTTGGGCGTCGTTGATTTCTTCGGGCCTGTGTTCGGCGTCTTCTTCTTTCCCGTCGCATTCTGCATGCGCAGCCGGAAGCTCAGATGATCGAACACTCGCAATGCTTCAATTGCATAGCCGATCGCCACCTTGCGGTCCTCGATCATGATCAGGTGATCGCCGTTATTCTTCTCACCGGTCGGCGACAGATTCGACGAGCCCGTGAACACCTTTGCTGTCGGCAGATTGAAATCCGTCACCACGAACTTGTGGTGCAGGTTGATTCCACTTCCGCCACTCCACTCGGTCTTGAACGGTTCGGGAGCGTTCTTGGCGAGATACGCGAAGTTCACCAAGCCGATTGAGCCATCCGGCTTCCGCATTTCCAGTCCGCCGGCTTTGTCAGAGATCCCGTAGCTGAAGATCGGCCGCGTCATCAGCCTGTCGAAGGCCTCCTTCGTCGGCCCGGATTGGATCTGATTGAGGAACGCGACGGCATACAACACCGACGAGGTGGCCTGGTCGACTGCACCCTTAATCGGGTTCAGCGTCAGGTCGGACGATGCATGCGGCGAGAAAGCGACATGTACTGGCGGTTTCCCCGGCACCTGAATGAGATGCCACTTCTTGGCCAGCGGATTTGTAGGGAAATCGGCGGGGT
>JBKPRH010000497.1:0-9313 GCA_046765795.1 Acidobacteriota bacterium
GTTATGTCGTGGCGCACCGCACCGCAGAAATCGGCGTGCGGCTCGCGCTTGGCGCGCACCCGCTCGAGATGGTCTGGATGACGGTTCGCCAGAGCCTGCTGCTCGCCATGGCAGGTGCAGTCATCGGCATCGCAGGGGCCACCGCGGGACTTCGCGTGCTCGATGGTCTGCTCTTCGGGCTGTCACCAACCGATCTGGTGAACCTCGTCGTTGCTGCGCTGTTGCTCGTCCTGGTGGCCGTTGCGGCCGCGTACGTGCCTGCCCGTCGCGCCGCGACTGTCAATCCGCTGACCGCGCTCCGCGCTGATTGAGCCGGGCTACGATCCGAGCCTGAACGGTATCAGTTCCTTGGCTTCGCCGTTGCCGCTCTTGGCCGTGATCTCGACCAGATACTCGCCGGCAGGAATCGACGCGAGCCCCATATCGATCTGATGCGTCGCGCCGGCGGTGCTCGGCGCGATCTGCACATCCGACATCTTGTTGCCAGCGCGGTTCAACAGAACGGCAGTGACGTCCGGCTTCTCGGTCCCCGGACCGTACGCATCGAAGCGAATCAGCAGCCGCTCTGTCCGTGAGAACTCACGTCCGGGTGCAGGTACCGCGTTGGGATCGCCGGCCATCGCTTGGAACTCGCGTGCCGTGCGTGCGCGATACACGCGCGGTGTGCTGAGCGCGACTTGCGGCGCCGTGAAGTCGGGTACGGTGATGTCGCGGATCTCGCTGTCGAGCGTTCCACCCGAGCCCGCCGCCTCGACGGTCATGCGCAGTTCGATCTTTCCTGGCGGCGCATCGAAGACGAGACGCTGTGGTGCGGTCGCTGCTGCAGCAGACGGTGAACGACCACTTGCGCCGGTATCGTTCGGAGACGGCGCCGGCGCGGCGGACGCAAGCGCGGCATCGGGCGATCGACCGCGGAAGACGAGATTCCCTTCAGAGGTCGCGGCGAGTAACGACACGCGACCGGGCTGTTCACGTCGCCCGCCGCCTCCGAGCGAGGGGCCTTGTGGCGGCAGCGGTTCCCAAATCAACGTGACACGCGTCTTGCCGTTCTCTCCGCGTTCGGTGCCGATCCACGTCCGCACGTACTTGCCGGACTGCACCGATGGCGCAATCGACGCCAGCGCGGTCTGCACAGGCTTGGCGACTTCGGACACCGGGTTATTGATCTTCTCAACATCCGCGGCGGTAAGTGCCCAATATCCCTTGCGCGCTCGAACGTCCACACCGCTGCGCTTTACCTTGACCGTGATCGGATGGAACTTGCCGTCGTTCCCTGTCTTCGTTGAGGTGTAGCCGAGCAAGTAGTAGAAGCTCGAGTCGCGCACCATGTCGGCGAGCCCCTGCTCGAGCGTGTTGCGATTGACGATCGCCCGGCCGTCGGACTCTTCCGACAGCACGCGCAGCGTGTCCTGCGTCGCCTGCAACGCGCGGCGGTCGGTGGCAAACGTGGGTGGCGGTCCGAACGGAATATCGTCGAATCCGTACTCGAACGGCGCGAGGCCCCTCGGGTCAAGCGAGTAGACCGCCGCGTTGTTTTTGTTCGCGATGTCGTACACATCGCGCAGCCGCGAGTACACGTCCATCTGCCCGAACCACTCGTTGGTGATCTCGCGTCCCGAATCCTGCACTCGCGCGGCGGCGGCGCTCTCGATCGGATTGGCCGGTGCAGACGCGTCCATGCGGCGCATCTGCGGCGGCAGCATCGCGGTAAAGCCTTCGCTCACGAACACGATGTTCTTACGGCCTTCACGAAGCGATCCGAGTCGCGTGGCGAGCCCTTGCAGCGCGCCCATGACGACGTCGTTGCGAATGCGCTCGACCTGATCGGTCGAATACCGCGCGTAGTTCTGCTCGACGATGTTGCGCGGCGTGTAGTCGAATTTGCGACCATCGAAGGTGTTGATCGCGTTGGCGATCTTCTCGTGATCGCGCGTGAGCTGCAGATCCGATACCGGCATCAGCGGATACATGATGCCAATCATGTCGGTGGGGCGCAGTTGCTGCTGAATGAAGCGGATCAGCGGCGTCCGCACCGACATCGAGTTCGCCTTCCGCACGTGATAGTCGTCCATGAAGAACACGAAGATCCGCACATCGTCTCGTGCGGCCTCGAGCTCTTCGTCGTTGCGGTTGCGAATCTGCTTCGGCGGAGGACCACCCGGCACCGGGTTCCCGTCCACCTTGATGAGCTTGAACTGCTCGATCTTCACCGGCTTGCCGTCTTCGAGCACTTCGAAGTCGTTCTCGGTGAGATTGGTGACTGGCTGCGCCTTCTTGTCGGAAACGATCACATCGACGCGGACGAAGTCGACGCCGCCACGGAACGCGGGCGGCTTTCCGCCCTGCTGTGCGTTCTCATCGCCCTGCTGCTGACCGTTCTGACCTTGACCGTTCTGACCTTGGCCAGACTGCCCCTGCCCTGACTGACCCTGGTTCGACTGTCCCTGATTGCCTTGGCCCTGACGCGTCTGACCCTGCGGCGCAGGCGTGGCCTGCTGTTGTGCGGTCCCAATCTGGACCACCGCGAAACAGACGACAAATGCGGCCGAAAGTCGCAGTCTGAGCATAGGTGCCGCCTCTCCGGCCATCTTAGCACTCTAGGATAATAGGCCCCGTGACTGATCCACACGACTCCCCATCAGCACTTACGACGCTCGCCGACGAGGAACGGCTGATCTACGACGGCGTGTACGAGTTCGCCGACAAGGAGATCCGCCCGCTCGTTCGTGAGATGGACGAGTCGTGCAAGATCCCGCGTTCGCTCCTCGATCGCCTCTTCGCGCTGAACGTCATGGGCATTGAAATTCCCGAAGCCGACGGCGGCGCGGGCGGCACCTTCTTCCATTCGGTGCTCGCCGTCGAAGCGCTCTCCCGAGTCGATCCTTCGATCGGTGTGCTCGTCGACGTGCAGAACACGCTCGTCGTCAATGCCGTGCTTCGCTGGGGCAATGAGACGCAGAAGAAGACGTGCCTGCCCCGCCTCGCACAGCAGAGTGTTGGTGCGTACGCGTTGTCGGAAGCCGGCTCCGGCAGCGATGCATTCGCCCTGACGACGCGCGCCACCGAACGCGGCGATGGGTTCGCGATCACCGGACGCAAGCTCTGGATCACCAACGGCAACGAAGCCGACCTCTTCATCGTCTTCGCGACGATCAACCCTGACGCTGGCTATCGCGGTATCACGGCGTTCATCGTCGAACGTGGCGCGGCCGGGTTCACTGTCGGCAAGAAGGAAGACAAGCTCGGGATTCGCGCCAGCAGCACGTGCGAGTTGATCTTTGAGGACTGTGTGGTTCCACGCACCAGCGTGCTTGGAGAACCGGGCAAGGGCTACAAGGTCGCGATCGAGACGCTCAACGAAGGACGGATCGGCATCGGTGCGCAGATGATCGGTCTGGCTCAAGGCGCGCTGGATCACACCATTCGCTATACGAAAGAGCGCAAACAATTCGGCAACGCGATTGCCGAGTTCCAGGGCGTGCAGTTCCAGATCGCGCGCGCCGCCACCGATCTCGAAGCGGCGCGACTGCTCGTCTACAACGCCGCGCGTCTGCGCGACGCCGGCCGCCCGTTCCTGCGTGAGGCAGCGATGTGCAAGCTATTCTCCTCGGAGGTGGCCGAACGCGTGACGTCGCTGGCGGTCAATCTGTTTGGCGGAAACGGGTTCGTCAAGGACTACCCGGTCGAGAAGCTGTATCGCGACGCCAAGATTGGGCAGATCTACGAAGGCACCTCGAATTTGCAGTTGCAAACCATCGCGAAGCAAATCCTTTCGTAACCACGAACCACCAACCACCAACCAGGTACAATACAGAGATGCAGGTAGGCATCATCGGCTGGCGCGGTATGGTCGGCTCGGTCCTCGTGCAGCGCATGCGCGAGGAGCGGGACTTCGATCTGGTTGATCCGGTTTTCTTCTCTACATCACAAGCGGGTGCGACCGGACCCGAGATCGGTAAGCGCACGCCAGCAGTCAAGGACGCCAACGATGTCCGCGAGCTTGCGGCCATGGACGTCCTGATCTCGTGCCAGGGCGGCGAGTACACCGCCGACATTCATCCCAAACTTCGCAAGGCGGGCTGGACGGGATACTGGATCGATGCGGCGCGTCAGCTCCGCATGGCCGACGATGCGGTGATCATTCTCGACCCGGTGAACCGGCCGGTGATCGATCGCGCGCTCGATCGCGGCATCAAGGACTACATCGGTGGCAACTGCACCGTGAGCCTGATGCTGATGGCCATGGACGGTCTGTTCCGCGCCGATCTGATCGAGTGGATGACGTCGATGACGTATCAGGCGGCGTCAGGCGGCGGCGCAAAACACATGCGCGAGCTGCTGACGCAGATGGGCATCGCGCACAAGTCGGTGGCCGATCTGCTCGCGAACCCAAATTCCTCGATCCTCGACATCGACAGTCTGGTCATCAGCACGCAGCGACGCGAATTCCCGGTGGACCACTTCGGCCATCCGCTCGCCGGAAGCCTGCTACCGTGGATCGATGCCGATCTTGGCAACGGTCAGAGTCGCGAAGAGTGGAAGGCGCAGGCCGAAGGCAACAAGATTCTCGGTCGCTCGTCGCAACCGATTCCGATCGACGGCATGTGCATCCGCATCGGCTCGATGCGCTGCCACAGCCAGGCGTTGACGGTGAAGCTGCGGCGCGACGTACCGCTCGGCGACATCGAACGCATGCTCGCGACGGCGAACGACTGGGTGAAGGTGGTGCCGAACGAGAAGGAGGCATCGCTTCGCGATCTCACGCCGACCGCCGTCAGCGGAACGCTGACAGTGCCCGTAGGCCGACTGAAGAAGCTCGCGATGGGCGGCGATTATCTGCAGGCATTCACCGTCGGCGATCAACTGCTGTGGGGCGCGGCCGAACCGCTGCGACGAATGCTGCGCATCCTGCTCGAGTCGAAGGCCGATGCACAGCCGGAGCCGCTGAGTGTCACGGCGCAGCGATAAGCCGGGTCAGCGCTTACAGCGAGAACTGCACCGTCACCTCGAACGTGGTCGGCGTCGGCACGCCGTCCACGAGCAGCGGGACGTACTCCCACTGCTTGATGGCATCGATCGCTGCCTGATCCAGCTCCGGAATCGAGCGCACGACCTCGACGTTCACCACTCGCCCGTCTGCCCCCACACCCACTTCGAGAACCACGACGCCGGCGATCTTCGCTTCACGCGCCGCCGCGGGATAGACGGGCGTCACGTGCTTCACTTTCGTCGCTGGGCGGGAGACCCGAGAATCGTCGACAGGAACATCCGTCGTCTCAGGCGGCGCGGGCGGTGACGCATTTTGCGAGATCACCTCGCCATGTTCCTGAGTCGAAAAACCAATCACCACAGTGAAGGCAATAGGTGCCTCCGCCGGCGGCTCGTAGAGCCAATGGCGCACTGCATCCTTCGCGGATTGAACAAGGGCGAGCAGGCCCGCGGTAAAAGCCCCATCGTCGGACGGACTCGGCGGCGCCATGGCTCCGAGGACTGGACCACCGACGGTCCGAACTTCAGCGACCGTGCCGAGGTGATCGACCGTCACGCGCAAATTGATCGTCGCTCGTGCCCCAACGACGGCGGCTTCGGACGGATATGACGGCCGGACAATGAGCAACCGGCGAGGGATGGGATTCTCAGGTGTGACAGGCTTGGCCTGTCTTTCGAGCGGACCTGGTTCGCTCTCAGGAATCAGGCCGGCGATCTGCCACGGCTGATTGTCGCCGCCCGATCGCTCCTGGCCGGCATGAACGGCCCCGCCGGTTACAACGACTGCAATCCACAGCGACAGGGTTCGCGCTGATCGACTCGTCATCGGCGTGTCCTCGTGCGATGGGCGCCACAGGCCCATCGCATTAGACACCCCAACGAGTGTCGAGTTCCAGACGTTATGGCTAGAGGCTGAACTGCACCGTGACGGTCATGATCACCGGCACTGGCGTCCCGTTCAGCAGCGTCGGCGTGAACTCCCACTGCTTCACCGCGTCCATGGCCGCCTGATCGAGAAGCGGGATCGACCTCAAGATGCGCGCGTCCTGCACCTTTCCGTCCACCCCGATCACCGTTTCAAGGATCACGACGCCCTGCACGTTGGCGGACTGTGCGATCGGCGGGTAGACCGGCGCCACGTGTTTGGTCTTCACCGGCTGTTTCATGTTCCCACCCACACGGACGGCATTCGCCGGCCAGCCCGGAGGCGGCGGTGGCGGAGGCGTTGGTGGAATTGCACCAGCAGGAGTGCCGAACACAGCCGGGGTGCCGTGCAGCATCATGCGCGGCTCGGCACCCGGCATGAACGCGAATGTGACGTCGAATGCAATCGGGCCATCTGCAGGTGGATCGTATTGCCACTGTTTCACGGCATCGATCGCCGCTTTCAAGAATGCCTCGCTCGGAGGGGCGACGGGTTCAGGGGTCGCCCCGCGTCCACCGCGCGCACCGACCCCCGTGCTCCGGGCCTCAGCCACTCGTCCCTGGCGATCGACCACGACGCGCACGGAGACGATGACCATACCGCTCGTCTCTACTGCCGGATTCTGCGGGGTGACAGAGAACGTCCGTCGCGGGATCGGATTCTCCGGCGTGATGGGCTTGGCTTGGCGCTCGATCGGACCGACCTGGCTCTGGCCCGCGATCGCCGCAAGTGGAGGCGACGGCGGCGCGCCCACGCGTCCCTGCGCGAGCACAATCTCCGTCAGTGGAAACATTGACACCGCAGACCATGCTCCCGCCGCGATGACCGCCGTCATGGTCGCAACCGACACGAGTATTCGCCTCGACGACATGACCGTCTCCTTCGAAATCAACACCATTCGCCTGAACAGGTGCCGCCGGCGTGCGAATGCGGCGGCCGGCGCCTGCCTTGGCGCATCTGCGAAGACCAGCAACGCTTCGAGGTAGGCACGGCGTTGCGACGTCGCGAGCACCGTCAGTTCGTCGACGACTTCTTCGCGGGCTAACCGTACGCGCGCGATCAACCACAGGATCGCCGGGTGAAACCACAGCACCGCTTTCACGACCTCTTCAACGACGACCCAGATCCAATCCCGCCTGCGCACATGAAAGAGCTCATGACAGAGGACGACTTGTTGAATCTGATCGGATTGGGCGCGAAGCATCTCAGGAAGCAGAACGACCGGGCGGCGGAATCCGAACGTCACCGGTTGACCACTCGCGACATAGCGGATCTCGGCTCGCGCGCGAACGAGATCCTGCGCCTCCTCATGGACGCGACACAGCGGAGCGACGATCCCGTCGCGCCTCAGTTGCCGAAGCCGCCACAGACCGAGGCCGACCCAGCACAGGCGAACGGCGATGCCGCCGACAAGCACCCAACCGAGCAGCGAGACCCAGTCAAATGCAGGGGCAATAACCGGTGCCGTCGGCGCGCCCGCCGGAAAACCGGGCGCAGGGAGCAGCCTGATTGGCGTCGTGTCGGTGATCGTCATCACCATCGAACGGCGTGCCGGTAGCCACGGCAGGACGAGACACAGGGCGAGCAGCGCACGCCAGTAGACGTAACGCACGGCGGGTGCATCGATGCGTACGAGTGCGGCGAGTCCCGCTCCAAGCGCGACGAGGAACGTCACCTGCGCGCTGTACGCCAGGAGATTGCCGAGCAGCGTCGCGTCCATCACTCCTGCTCCTCGATCAGTTGTTTGACGATGCGCCGTTGTTTCTCGGTGAGCTTGTTGTCTTTTGCCAGATGTACCAGCAGGCTGTCGGATGCACCGTCGAATACGCGGTCGAGGAAGTCCCTGACCATCGCGCCGATCACCTGCTGCCGGCGCTGGGCCGGCTTATAGACGTGTGCGCGATCCACGAGCGTCTTCTTGAGGTACCCCTTCTCCTCGAGAATCCGCATCATCGTCATCACCGTCGTGTAGGCGATGGTGCGCTTCTCGCGCATCGCCTCGTACACGTCGCGCACGGTGGCTTTGTCGCGGGACCAGACGACCTTCATGATCGCCAGCTCCTGCGGGGTGAGCGTCGGATGTGGCGTTCGCACGCCTACGAATTATTTAGTACTAGTACAGACGTGTCAAGTACGAGGCAGGGTCTCGAGCGCGGCGGCTTCGCGCAATGCTTCCGTACGCCCGGCGAACAGCTCGAGTGCGCGCACGTCCTGCGCAAGACGCTCGACGATGTGGCCGGCACGAAATGAGTCGGCACCGACGATCTGTGTCGCGCGCGCGACCGCTCTTTGAGTAGCCTCGGTGGCGAGCAGTTTGGCCATCGACGCGTCGGCGAGTGACAGCTCGGTCGCCGACGCCGCCTTCCACGTCAACATGCGTGCGGCATCGAGTTCCGTGGCGGCATCGGCCAGCAGCCCCTGCACCGTCTGCTCACCACCTGCTCCGCGATCGCGATGGCCGCGTGCAACCGTCAGCGCTTCGTGCAGCGCCCGTCGTCCCATGCCGAGTCCCGCTGCAGCCAGCAGCACACGTGCGCGTGTCATGAAAGGCTGCGTCGCCCCGGCGGACACAAATGGCGTGCGCTCGAATCGCACGTGACCGCAGACCAGGCCACTCAGGCCAGCGGTCTCCACCGGCTCCTGCCTGACGCCTGCGCCATCGAGCTTCACGGCGGCGGCAGTGAGTGCATCACCGTCTCTCACGCCGACGATGACGAGTCCGTGCTCTGTCAACGGCGTCACCCACGACGCGCGCCCGGACAGTGAACCCTGCTCGACGATCGGTACTTCATCCGACGACAACGCGATTGCGCCAACAATCTCGCCTCGAGTCAGCTGCGCGCTCGCCTCGGTCCCACCGAGCCCCATCGTCACGCCGGCATGCATCGCCAGCGCAACGGCTGCACCAGCCGATTCCCAGGCGAACGCTTCAACGAGGACGACCGCAGATAGCAGATCGCCTCGCGCATCGATGAGCAGTGCGCGCACGGCGCCAGCCACGATGTCGTTGGCCGCGGCGCTCGGCGACAAGCCGCGCGCGAACGTCTGTGCCCTCTCCCGCCAGTCCTGTTGTGATGTGGAGAGATTGAAATCCATCGTGACGCCATTGTAGGTCCGGCTAAAGCCGGACACTACGTACGAGCGAAACGTTCGAAAATCGGTTTCAGGCGCTGCGCCGTCACGCTGAGCTCTTCGGGCAGAACGCGCGTGTCGCCGATGACAGTCATGAAGTTGGCGTCTCCCACCCAGCGCGGGACGAGATGCACGTGCAGATGATGCTGGATGCCGCCGCCAGATGGTTTCCCCAGATTGAGTCCCACGTTGATGCCACCAGGCTCGTAGGCTTCACGCAGCACGATCTCCGATCGCTGAGTGAGGTCGGCGATCTCGTGCAACTCC
>JBKPRH010000498.1:0-8435 GCA_046765795.1 Acidobacteriota bacterium
TCCACGATCGACGCACGCTGATCGGACTCGCGCTGGATCCTGATCTGCAATTCGGCGAGTCGTACATGGCGGGACGCCTCGAGGTGCGTGGCCCCCTCGAGCCAGTGGTCGAAGCGCTGACCCGCCTCTCACAACCGCACCCGTCGTGGCGCGATCGCCTGACGCTGACGGGACCCAATACGTTGTCCGCGTCGCGGCGCAACGTGCACAGCCACTACGATCTCGGCAACGATTTCTACCAGCTGTGGCTCGATCGTCATCTCGTCTACACGTGCGCCTACTACGCGAACGAGCAGATGTCACTCGACGAGGCCCAGATCGCCAAGCTCGATCTGGTGTGTCGGAAATTGCGTCTTCGTCCTGGCGAGCGAGTGCTCGAAACTGGATGTGGCTGGGGCGCGCTCGCGCTGCACATGGCTCGTCATTACGGCGTGCACGTGCGTGCGTGCAACATCTCACCCGAGCAGCTCTCGTTCGCGCGCGAACGAGCGGCGCGTGAAGGGCTCGCGGATCGGATCGAATTCATAGACGAGGACTACCGCAACGTCACCGGTCAGTACGACGCGTTCGTGTCGGTCGGGATGCTTGAGCACGTCGGCCTGCATCACCTCGAGAGCGTGGCCGACGTACTTCGCCGCACCATTCGTCCCGATGGTGGCCGCGGCCTGCTGCATTTCATCGGCCGCGATGTGCCCTGCCCGCTGAATGCCTGGATCCGCCGCCGGATCTTTCCGGGCGCTTATACACCCACCGTCGCCGAAGTCGCCACGCACACCCTCGCGCCCGCCGGCATGTCCATCATCGACATCGAGAATCTCCGGCTGCACTACGCGCGCACGCTCGCGCACTGGAGCGAGCGGTTCGCACTCGTCAAGGATCGCGTGCGTCAGTCGTACGGCGAAGAGTTCCAGCGCGCGTGGGAACTCTATCTCGCCGGTTCGCAAGCGGCGTTCGCCACCGGGTGGATGCAGCTGTTTCAGATCCTCTTCATCCCGCGCGGGTCGGCACCGCCCTCATGGACCCGTTCCGATCCGTACGAGGCCCCGAGAGTCGCCCGATGATCGTATGCGACGCGCTCGTCGTCGGTGGTGGCCCCGGCGGATCGACGTGTGCCCGCGTCCTTCATCAACACGGCTGGAACGTCATCGTCGCCGATCGCGCGCGATTCCCGCGTGACAAGGTGTGCGCGGGGTGGCTGACGCCAGAAGTATTCCCACTCCTCGAACTCGATCCGGACCAGTACCGACGCACGGGCCTGACCTTCCAGACGATCGATGCGTTTCGTACGGGCGTCATCGGAGAGCCGCTCGTCGATACGTCCTATCCCCGCGTCGTGAGCTATGCCATCCGACGATGTGAATTCGATCACTTCCTGCTGCAGCGCTCCGGCGCCAGCGTGATGGAGGGAGTCGCTGTCGACACCATTCGCCGCAACGGACACACGTGGATTGTCAACGAGACGATCGAAACCCCGCTCGTGATCGGCGCCGGTGGGCACTTCTGTCCTGTCGCACGACTCATGCGCGGTAGTCGCGAGACGACGGCACCGGTCGTGGCCAAAGAAGCCGAGTTCCCACTCGATGGCCGGCGCACGAACGTCGCATCCGGCGTGGCCGAGCTGTTCTTCTGTCGCGACCTCGAAGGCTACGCGTGGTGCGTACGCAAGGGCGACTATCTGAACGTCGGGATCGGCCGCCGCGAGTCGCAGGATTTCAACGATCACGTGAAGCAATTCGCTGCGTTTCTCGAGCGCAGCGGCGCGCTCGCCGATGCCGCACATCTCAAGTGGCGCGGCCACGCCTACCTCGCGAGCGGCACCGGCGCGCGACCGATCGTTGACGAGGGCATGCTGCTCATCGGCGACGCGGCAGGCCTCGCGTACCCAGAGAGCGGTGAAGGCATTCGTCCAGCGATCGAATCGGGGCGCCTCGCTGCGCGCACGTTGGTCGCTGCCGCGGGCCGCACGTCGCGAGCGGATCTACGGTCATACGCGGACGAGGTTCGACGACTGTATCCGAAGGCATCGCGCGCGCCCGGACCGCTTCGATCCACCGTCGCGGCAATGGGACGTCTGTTGCTCGGCTCACGTGTCTTCACCCGTCACGTCGTCCTCGATCGCTGGTTCCTGCGCCGGAGCAGATCGGAGCGAGCGGCATAGCCGAGGTCCGGCGGAAGCCGGACACTACACCGACTGGTCCGTCGTTTGCTCCATCCCGTCGTTGGAGGAGCACGCCATGCTGCATTTGGCTCAGAAAATCGCCGGGGCAACCGTCAGCGGCACCGACGGTGAGATCGGCACGCTCGAGGATTTCTACTTCGAGGAAGCGGGATGGAATGTCCGCTACCTGCTGGTGGATACGGGCTCGTGGTTCAACGGCAAGCGCGTGTTGCTCTCGCCGAGCGCCGTGCAAGGCGACTGGGGCCGCACTGGCCTTCGCGTCAATCTGAGCCGCAACGATGTTCGCAACAGTCCCGCTCTGGACGATGCAATGCCTGATGTTGGCGACGCGCGTCTCGACAGCGTGAAAACGACCAGCGGCTACCACATCCACGCGCGCAACGGCGAAATCGGTCACGTGGACGACTTCCTCATCGGCCAGGACAGCTGGCGAATCCGTTACCTGCTCGTTGACACCAGCAACTGGATCGGCGGGCGCTCGGTGATCGTGTCGTCCGAGGCGGTCGAGCGCGTGAACAAGGCCGACAGTGAGATCTACGTCGATGCGGATCGCGATGCGATCAAGAACGCCCCGGCGCTCGAGTCGATCGAAGAGGCGCTGTCGCGGACTGAAACCGGTCCACCGTTCACGATCATCTAGGAATCAGGAATCGGGAGTCACGAATCGGGAGTCAGGAATCAGACAGGAATCGGGACTCAGACTTGCGCTTCGAGCAGCGACGCGACGGCCTCCAGTGACTTGGTCAGGAAGCCCCGCTTCCGCCAGGCGTCGAGCTCGACGCGATCGCATGCGCGCATATCACTGCGGAACGTCTGCTCCATGAAGGCCGCGAGCTCGGCGTCCCTGATGCAGATGCTCGTCTCTTCGTTGTGTGCAAACGATCGGTTGTCGAAGTTCGTCGTCCCGATGCTTACCCAGAGGCCATCGACGACCATCGTCTTCTGGTGCATGAACGTCTTGTTGTATTCGAGGATTTGAATCCCGGCTCTGAGCAGCGGCCCATACAAACGACGCGAGTTCTGACGAGCGAGCCATGTGTCGTTGTGCCGCCCGGCGACCATGATCCGAACGTCCACGCCACGCTGTCGCGCCTCAACCAACGTATCGATCGCAGCCTGATCGGGGACGAAGTACGGATTGGAGATGTAGATCGATCGACGCGCGCACACGATCGGCAGGTAGTGCATCAGGCGCACCGATGACGCGCCCGACTCCGGCGAGCTCATGACGGTCTGTACCGAGAGATTTGTCACGGCGAAGCCACGTGAAGGTGGCGCACCTTCGCGATCATGCTCGGGATAGTACGTCGCACCCGACAGCAACTCACCCGTGGTCTTCAACCAGTTCTGAGCGAACCCGGTTTGCAGTGGTGTCACGGCTGGACCAGTAATCCGAATCTGCGTATCCCGCCAATGCTCCGGCGATTCGGCATGACCGAGCCACACATCGGCGATCCCCGCGCCGCCGGTGAACCCGACGCGGCCGTCGATGATCAGCGATTTGCGATGCGTGCGGTGATTGAACTGACCGATGGTGTACCAGCGAATGCGGTTGTACCAGGCGAGCTGACACCCGCCCTTCTCGAGCGTCTCGAGAATCTCCGATCCGATCGTTGCCGAGCCGACCGCATCGAGCAGGATCTTGACCGGAATCCCCTCACGGGCCTTGGCGGCGAGCGCGTCAGCGAAGCGGCGTCCGATCTCGCCCGCCCAGTAGATGTACGCCTCAATCGTGATCGACGTCTCCGCGCGACCGATCTCGTCCAGCATGACGGGATAGAACTGGTCGCCGTTGTGCAGGACGTCGATGCGGTTGCAGGGGAGGACCGGGACACCTGAAGCGCCTGTGATCGTCGTGAGGAATTCGTCGGAGTCGACGGAAAACTCGTGCTCGAGGCCGTACTGCGGAGAGGCCTCGATGGGCGTGACCAGGTAGCTCACGAATGCCATCGCACCCGCGGAGAATGCCCAGCCCCACCGATCGTCGTAGGCGGAGGCCACCGCAACGACAAACCACGGCCACCACGACCACAGGACTCTACGCGTCCGCGTCCACAGCGTGGCCCGGCCCTTTGGCTCCTGATAGCGCGGATCTAGCGCAATTCCTCGACGCCAGCGTCGCGGGATGTGCTGAGCCACTCGGACAGCCTCGGCCATATCCGTGCTGTAGCACGTTCAAGGCCAAATCCTTCCGACGTACCCGTTCGACACCGGCACACGACGTCCGGCGGCGAGCGCCGCGGCGTCGGCCAAAACCGGTGCGTCGACATCAGCCAGCGTGCGCAACATGTCACCCTCCATCGCCATGACGGGTATCCCGTTGCGATAGACGACACGGCTGCTGGCGGCGGCTCGAATGCGGTCGCCCAGCGTGACGATGCCAGTGAGATTCAACGGGTCGGCGCCGCTGATCGCGACAAGCGTCTCGTCCGGTCCTGAGCGGCGGAGCTCACGCAGACGATCGACCGCGTCGGGCAGCGCATACTGCTCGCCCGACATACCGCTCACGAAGCGACCGCCACGAATATCGCCCCGGGCCTCGAGCGTCCGGTAGACGCGCACGAGTTCGCGCCACGCGACGCCAGTGACCTCGCGCGTCAACAGACGTCGAAAGACGACGCCGTAGCGGAACAGCAGTGTCCAGGCTAACGCCCTGATGGATTCCTCGCGCGATGGGTCAGGCCTCGCCGTCAGCGGCAACACCGACCATCGTCCGGCAGCGTCCACGTTGAAACGCCGCTCGGATGATGCGGCCGAGATGGCGCGGAGACCGGCGAACCCGTCAGATGCGATCAGCCCTTCAGCGACCAGCTCGCCAAGCGCCGCGCGACAGTCCGCATCGGACACGTTGCATCCGGCGCGCATTTCCTGGGCGAAGGAGGCGCCACGGGTAGTGAGATGATCGAGCAGCCGATTGGCGACCTCGCTCATCTCTGTCTGAGGAGGCCTGCGCTCGACAGCGTCCGGGCCGCGCAACGCGTACCACTGGTTGGCGTGGACGCGAAGAAACAGCGCGATGGGCGTCGCGCCGACCACCTGCGTTGGGCCAGTGGACAATCGGGCCCAGCCGACTTCACCGGTCAGGCATAACGTATCGAGCAGCGACGACTCGTAGCGCTCGAGGCGCGCCGGCAATACATCACGCTCCCATGTGCGCGCCGGCAGTTCGAGGCCGTCGAGCTGCGCGATGATCGCGCGCAGCCCCTCGATCCCCGTCAGCTGATGACCGTCACCCACATGCTGCCATGCGAACAGGAAGCGCATGAAGTCAGCGGGACTCACGGGCGCAATCTCCGCGCGCAAACGGTTCAGCGTGTAGCGATGGATCCGCGCCAGCAGGCGACGCTCGCACCATTCGAGCTCACCAGACGAGGTGAATGTGCCCCGAAGGATGACCCCTTCCGACTCGAGCGTGAGCAACGCGTCATCGACAGATTGCAGCGGCATGGCGACCGACTCCGCGAGTGACGAAGCGGTAGTCGGGGCGAGAATCGCCAGACGTCCACGCAGCAACTCGACCAGCGCGGTCTCGGGTGTCCACGTTCGCGCTGCGCGAGATGCCGGCGGTTCAACGATTGGATCGAGTCGAGTCTCTGGATGTATCGCGAGCCACTCGGGAAGACGTTCAGCGGCCACCCAGATCGAGCGGAACACGTGTGGCGTCGAGACGCGGGTCGCCCGGCGCGTCGCCGCGAGCTCGTCGAGCCACGCTCGATCGGTTTCGTCCTCGAAGAGGAAGCCGCATGTCAGCAGAGCGTCATGGCATTCGTCGACGTCTCGCGGATCGGGCCTCACTTCGTCGCGAACGCGTTCGATGGCCGCCGCATCGAGTGCGCCGACGTCACCCGGATTCCCGGCGCGCCGGGTCTGTACCGCCTGTGTGCGACGCTCCTCGAGCGGGGCATCATCGACGAAGGCGTAGGGCCGCGCATTGAGAATGTCGTGACAGAACGCCGACGGCTCGGGCGTGTCACGCGACACGCAGGTCACCTCGCCGCGATGGATTCGCTCGAGCACACGCTGGAGCTGCGGCAGGTCCATCGCCTCTTCGAGGCAGTCGCGCACGGTCTGGCTGACCAGCGGATGATCGGGAATCTCGCGGTCTCCCGGAATGTTCTCGAGGCACGCTGCGGCATCGGGAAACACGGCCGCCATCAGATCGTCGGCCTGCATGCGCTGCAGTTGCGGCGGTACCTTGCGCCCGCCGCGGTTGCGCGGCACGGCCAGCGAAATCGTCGCATTCCAGCGCCAGCGGGTTTGAAAGACCGGCGCATCGAGAAACGCCTGCACGAGGATGTCGCGCACCGTCGCCGAGTGGAGATACCGAAACACATCGGCCAGGGGGAATGAGTGCTGCGGGCCGAGCGATAGCAGCACAGCGTCTTCGGTGGCAGCGGCCTGCAGCTCGAAATTGAACTGACGGCAGAACCGCTTCCGCAACGCTAACGCCCACGCACGATTCACACGGCTGCCGAATGGCGCATGCAGGACGAGTTGCATGCCGCCGGCCTCGTCGAAGAAGCGTTCGATGACGAGAGTCGATTGTGTGGGCACAACGCCGAGCACTCGCTTCCCTTCAGCGAGGTAATCGATCGCCTGTAAAGCAGCGTCCCTGCTAAGACCGGTCTCCTGAATCAGCCAGTGAAGTGCTCCGCCTTCGCCGTCGGCGTCGGCGAGACTCGCCGACGCCTGTGTTGGTCGCGTCGGCTCGGCGGTGAGTCGTGTATCCACTCCCACTCGTAGATCAGAGACTGCCGCGGATAGCTCGTCGCTGCGGGCCGGTGCTTCTCCGAACCAGAACGGAATGTTCGGCGGCGCGCCTTGCGCATCACGCACCCGCACGGTGCCGGACAGCACTTGCGTGATCTGCCAGGACACGTTGCCCAACTGGAAGATGTCGCCGGCCATGCTTTCGATCGCGAAGTCCTCGTTCACCGTGCCGATGAACGTATCCTCAGGCTCCAGGACAACACGGTAGTCGGCGACTTCGGGAATGGCGCCTCCTGACACCAGCGACAGCAAACGCGAACCGCGTCGGCCGCGCAGCATGTGATTCACCTCATCGCGATGCACCAGCGCCGACCGTCTGCCTCTCGGCGTCGCGAATCCGTCCGACACCATCGCGATGACCGCGTCGAAGTCGGTGCGCGAGAGATCACGATAGGGCCAGGCTTTCTGCGTCATCGCGAACAGTTCGTCCTCACTGCACCCTGCGCACGACGATTCGGCGGTGATCTGCTGGGCAAGCACGTCGAGCGGCGCATCGTGCGTGACGATCGCGTCCAGCTCGCCGCGGCGCGACGAGCGAAGGAGCGCCGCGCATTCGACCAGATCGTCCAGCGACTCCGGAAACAGACGCCCCTTGGGTGTGCCGGCGATCGAGTGACCCGAGCGTCCGACGCGCTGTAGCAGCGTCGCGATCCGGTGCGGCGAACCGATCTGACACACGAGATCGACATGTCCGATGTCGATGCCGAGTTCGAGCGACGCCGTCGCGACCAGCGCTTTCAGCGAACCACTCTTCAGGCGGTGCTCCGCGTCGAGACGTCGCTCCTTCGACAGGCTACCGTGATGCGCCGTGACCACATCGTCGCCCAGCCGATCGGCCAGATGCCGCGCCACGCGTTCGGCGAGGCGTCGTGTATTCACGAACACGAGCGTCGTCTTGTGTTCACCGATGAGTGTGGCGAGGCGATCGTAGTACTCCTGCCAGACCTCGTGAGCCATCACCGCGGTCAACGGCGAGGGCGGTACCTCGATAGCGAGATCCATCGCACGACGGTGCCCCTCGTCTATCACGACACACTCGCCGCGCGAGTCGTCGTTGCCGACCAGGAATCGCGCGACGTCTTCGATCGGCTTTTGCGTCGCCGACAGACCGATACGTTGAAGCGGACGGCGCGACTCGACCCTGGGCGCCGTAGCGCTGAGCGCGGAGGCGGCGCATACCGCCTCCAGCCGTTCGAGCGTCAGCGCCAGATGCGAACCGCGACGCGTGCCAATGACCGCGTGAATCTCGTCGACAATCACCGTGCGAACGCTGCGCAGCATGTCCCGGCTGCGCTCGGCCGTCAGCAGCAGATACAGCGACTCCGGCGTCGTCACGAGGATGTGCGGCGGCGTCTTCAGCATCGCCGCTCGCTCAGACGCGGACGTATCGCCCGTTCGCACAGCTGCGGTCAGGCGTGGCACCTCGATGCCGGCCTCCTCGCCGAGCCGGCGGATACCGCGACGCGGCTCGGCCAGGTTCTTGTGA
>JBKPRH010000499.1:0-14042 GCA_046765795.1 Acidobacteriota bacterium
CCGGCCGCAGCCGGCACCGCAACCTGCTTCAGCCGATCCTTGAGCTCGAGAACGATGCGTTCGGCGGTCTTCTTGCCGATGCCGGGGATGCTGGTCAGACGCGCGACATCGGCGCGCTGCACGGCCGCGATCAGATCGCGCGGCTCCATCCCAGACAAGACAACAATCGCCAGCTTCGGACCGATGCCACTGATCGCGATCAGGCGCTCGAAGAGTTGTCGCTCCACCTCGGTGAGAAACCCATACAACTGCAATGCGTCTTCGCGTACATGCGTGTACACACGCAGCGAGACCTCCTCGCCTTCCTCACCGAGGTTGTAGAACGTGGAGAGGGGCACGTGGACTTCGTAGCCCACACCGCCGACGTCGACGGTGACCGCGTTCGGTTGCTTGTCGTGAACGCGGCCACGAAGAGATGAAATCATCCGTGCGCGGGAGGACGGTAGTGCCGCCAGGATTTTGGCAACTTTTTCAGGCGAGTCCGAAGACTCGCCTCTACGGAATCGTCTTCGTAGAGACGGGTCTTTAGACCCGGCTGCTTGAGACCTGCCTTGAATACACCCGAATGCACGTGACAGATGGCCACGGCTAGCGCATCGGATGCGTCGTACGGTGTCGGCGGTTGTGCGAGCCCAAGCAGCAGCTTGATCATGTGCTGTACCTGACGCTTCTCCGCGCGCCCGTAGCCAACCACCGCCCGCTTCACTTCTGCGGGCGTGTACTCGACGATCGTGCAACCCGCTTCCACAGCCGCAAGGAGTGCGACGCCGCGTGCGTGCCCAAGCTTCAGAGCGCTGCGCGCGTTGACCGCATGAAACACGCTTTCGACGGCGACGCAGTCGGGCCGCGTCTTCGCCAACAGCGCAACGAGTTCGCGATGAATGCGAGCGAGGCGAGCGGGAAAGGCATCTCCTGCGGCGGCCGTGATGGCACCGCAGGTCACGAGGCGATGACGGCGTCCGTCCGTCTCCACGCAACCGTAGCCGGTGCGCTCGGAGCCGGGGTCGATGCCGACGATTCTCACGCCAGGGAGGCCTCGATCTCCTTCTCTTCGATGTCGAAGTTGGCCCACACGTGCTGCACGTCGTCGTGGTCGTCCAGGGCTTCCATCAACTTCAACATGACCGACGCGTCCTTGCCGGTCAGCTTCACGTAGTTCTGGGGGATCATCGCCACTTCCGCGCTGGCCGGCTCGAGACCGAGGGCCTTGACCGCGTCGCGCACGCCTTCGAAGCTGTCAGGCGGACACACGATTTCCCACACGCTGCCGTCATCGCCCATGTCGTCGGCGCCTGCCTCGAGCGCGGCTTCGAGAAGCTTCTCCTCGTCGGCCTTGTCCTTCTCGACGAGCACCTGACCCTTACGATGGAACATCCAGGCGACGCTGTTCTCGGCCGCCAGGTTGCCGTTGTATTTCCCCAGCAGATGGCGAATCTCACCGACCGTGCGGTTCTTGTTGTCGGTGAGCGACTGAATCAAGAGTGCCACGCCGCCGGGCCCGTAGCCTTCGTAGGTGATCTCTTCATACGAGACGCCCGGCTCTTCGCCCGTACCACGCCGAATGGCGCGCTCGATATTCTCGCGCGGCATATTGTTCGACTTGGCGTCGGCAATGATGGTGCGGAGCCGCGGATTCGTACCCGGGTCGCCCCCGCCGTTGCGAGCGGCAACAGTCAGTTCTTTGATGATGCGTGTGAAGGCCTTGCCGCGCTTTGCGTCGGCGGCACCCTTCTTATGCTTGATTGTGTGCCACTTGGAATGGCCAGACATGGGCTAAAACTCCAGCAAATACGGGGAAATCCGGACCGGGCATTGTACCACGCAGCCCGATCCGCCCTGCTTGTGTCAACGTCGCGGAGCGCGAGCGAGAATCACCCAGACATCGGCGCGGGGATCCCACGCCCGACCGCGATAATCCCCCAGAAGCGCGGTGATTTCAAAACCGGACTTTTCAAGGCGGCGGACCATCTGCGGCACTGAAAGAGTGCGAAACGTCAGGGCAAAACGGTGGACGCGCTTCCTGCTGGCACTCCGCTCGGTGAACTCCTGCTCGAAGATCGTCAGGTGGCGCGCGGGATCCTGACGCACGGTCTCCACGAGCGTGACATGCGCACCACCACGGCGACCGCGCCATCCCTTGAGACTCAACCGCTTCTTGTACTCCTTCCACGAGGGCAGGTCGGCCACCAGCTCGATGCCGAAGGTGCCGCCTGGTTCGAGCACCCGGTGCACTTCGGCGAGCGTCGCCTGCAGGTCTCGCTCGCGGAGCAGCGACTGCAAGATCCCGTAGGGTGCCATCACCATCGAAAATCCGCCTTCGCCAGTCGAAGACGGGCTTCGGGGAGACTCCGGCTGAGCAAAGGGGAGAAACCTGATGTCGCCGCGGATCAGCGAAATGTTTTCTGTAAGACGCGCTCGTTTCGTGCGGGCACGGGCACGCGACAGCATCGGCTCGGATCGATCGATGCCGATAAGACGGACACCGGCGCGGCCGAGCGGCAACGAGATGCGGCCTGTACCGCATCCCAACTCGAGAACGGGACCACCTGCTTGCAAGGCGAGATTCCGCCAGAAGGGAACGTCACGCTTGCCAAGCGTGCGCGCGTTCTCCCAGTCGTAGAACGGGGCGTACTCGTCCCAGCCCTCGTGGCCCTCCACTACGCCTTCTGCCCCACGGTGGCGAAGAGCATCGTGTTTTGAATCTCTACGAAGGAGGACCCGGCGGCATTCGCTTCGCGCTCGTATCCCGTGAGCACGTCAAGGTACTCGCGCCCGAGCCACGCCGCGGCATCGGACCGTGCGGTTCGAAGCGCGCCTTCGACCGCTTCACGTCGCGCCTGCCAGGTTGACGCCGCCGGTGGCCCGAGAATCGTCCGTGACACCGGAAACAGTCGCACGGATAGCGGTTCGATGCCGTGCCGCGCGAAACGTTCGGGCAGTGTCGGTCCGATGGTGGTGCGCTCACCGCGCGGGCCATCCAACGCAGTGAAGAACTCCGCGGACAACTCGAACGCGCGGCGTCCAATCGGCGTCGAGCTGAAACCATAGCGCGCGGTATTGTCAGGTTCGACGGCCAGCACTCGCCCCTTCGCCGTCGTCACGCGCGCAAACTCCCCGATCGCGGTATCCACCTGGTCGATGTGCTGCAGGACCGCAACGGAATAAATGGAATCGAACGCGCCATCCTTGAAGGGCAGACGGCAGGCATCTGCAGCCGCAAACCCGACGCGCTGATTGTGCGAGAGCGTTTCCTGCCGCGCCACGGCGACCTTTGACGGCACGAGATCCACACCGAAGAGACGCAACTGAGAAATGTGGAGGCGTCCGATCTCGACTTCAGCGAGTCCCTCGCCGCAGCCAACGTCGAGGATCCGATTACCTGGTCGCGGTGCCAGCGTCTCTTCGAGGAATGCGGTGAAGGACTCGTCCCACCACGCTTCGCGCAGATGCTTGAGCGTGGCGGATGTGAGCGCGTCGATAGAGGCGGCCATCAGTCTGTCAGTCCGATACGGCGAGTTCGCCTGGGACGATCGGGCGGGTGCGCGGCAACAATCCACGACGCGACATGTGCCCAACCACTGCGAGGATGCTCACAAACACCACGAGCTTGACGCTATCGCCGACGCGGCTATGAGGCAGCACCTTCCACAACAACCAGAGAATCGGCTGCGCGATCGCAACCGCCCACACCGATCCGTAGAAGTAGCGGCGTTCGTGTCCTTCTCCCTTGGTCGATCGCTTGACGCGCGGCAAATAGCCCAGCGCGCCAAGGAGCCACAACGACCCGGCAATCGGGAAATAGGCGACCTCGTACATCTGCTTCAGGCGCCATTCCCCTGTCAGGACCGCATAGGTCAGGCCGGCGATGTTCAACACCGCGAATGCGACGACCTCTCCCCACGCGGTCGTGTAGCACACACGGCGATACAGAGGGTTCGGGCGATCTTCAGTGAAGCGAATGATGTACGGCCTTGGTTCGCAGCCCGGCAGCTTGCCGCGCAAGCCAGCGATCGCGGTACCGATCAGCACCAGACCCAGCCAGATCAGGAGACGCGAATCGAAGCCGCGTTCGAAGAGATCGAAGGTCAGCGGTCCTGGGGCGATGAAAAACACAAAGATCCAGATCGGCCAGTGATTGAACCGGTAGTACAGCTTGTTCCGGTAACGAATCTTCCGGTCGACGTCGCGCTCAATGTAGAGGGAGTCTGTGGCGAACTGTGGTTCCGTAGACATCAGCACCGGAATCTTATCAGCGGGCGACGCGACCTTCGTCCATGATCAGCACCCGATGCGCACAGGCGCCGGCGAATTCCTCGTCGTGCGTCGCGATCACGAGCGTGCGTCCTTCAGACGCGAGCTGACGCAGCGTGGTGGCCAGCTCGCCACGTCGCGCCGGGTCGAGCGACGCCGTCGGCTCGTCCATCAACAGCAGCGGTGGGCCAACAGCCAGGGCGCGGGCAATCGCCACACGCTGAGCCTCTCCGCCGGACAGTTCGCGCGGCACCGCATCCGCTCTGGCGCCGACCCCCAGATGGTCGAGCAACTCGCGTGCTTTTCGCTCGGCTTCGCGCTGCGGCTGTCGCTGCACGTGCACCAGTGCCAGCCAGACGTTGTGGAGCGCGGTGAGATGCTCGAAGAGGTGATGAAACTGAAAGACCATGCCGACCCGACGGTGCAGTTCGCGCAAGGCCTCGCCGCGCGGCAAAGGTCCAGCCGACAGCTGCAAGCCGTCGATGGCCACGCGTCCGTCGGCAATCGGATCGAGTCCCGCGACGGCACGTAGCACGCTGGTTTTGCCAGCCCCCGACGCACCCATCACCGCGACGATTTCTCCGCGCGCGACGTCCAACGACACGCCACGCACGACGGACCTCGCACCCCGCCGCACCTCGAGATCGCGAACGGCCAGAACACTCATGCCCGCCGCCACGTCCGCTCCAGGCGCCGGGCGAGATGCGACACCGGCAGTGACAACACGAGATACAGCGCGGCGCACAACAAACCGGGCACGAACCAGGTCCCGATATTCGACGCAAAGATCGTCGTCTGCTTCGTGAGCTCGACGACCGTGATCAGCGAGACGAGTGAGCTGTCCTTCAACAGCGCGACGAAGTCATTGGTCATCGGCGCCAGCGCAAGACGAAGCGCCTGCGGCCCTCGGATGAGCATCAACGTCTGACGATCGCTGAATCCAAGCGTGCGTGCCGCGTCGAGTTGGCCGGGCGGGACGGACTCGAGGGCGCTCCGATAGATCTCACTCTCGTAGGCACCGTAGTTCAAACCCAGCCCGATGAGCGCGGCAAGAAAAGCCGGCAGCTGCACGACCGTGGCAAGACCGTAATAGATCACAAACAACTGCAGCAGTAGCGGCGTCCCTCGAATCAGCTCGACCCAACCAGTCAGCAATGCCCTTAGTGGTGCTGGACCATACACGCGCCCACTCGCGATCAATACACCGATGAGGATCGCCAGCGCCATCGACAACACCGACAACACGAGCGTGATAACGGTGGCAGTCAGCAGCGATGGCAGATACCGCACCGTCGCATCCCACACCGACAACTGCGCTGCCGTACTCTGCGTCTGCGGAGCCGGCCCGGATTCATCGGCTGTGACACGCGCATACAAGTTGCGCTGATCCTCGTTCCACATCTTCCATCGCCGGAAGATCGCCTCGAGCCTGCCGTCGCGCATCGCCTGCTTGAGGATCGCGTCGATCTGATTCCGCAGCCCGGTGTTCTGTGGCGCCAGGATCCCGACGTAGTACCCCACCCCGACGCTGGTGGGCTGATTGGTGAGGGCAGGATGACGACGAACGCCACGCTCGGCGAGCACGTCGTCGAGCAGCACGGCATCTACACGCCCTACCGCCAGGTCCGTATACGGGTGCACATCGTCTTCGTAGGGAACGACGACGACACCGTGTTCCTTTTCAGCAGCAGTGAGCAGATCGAAGGCCAGCGTTGCCGCCAGCGTCGCGACACGCCGTTCGCGTAGATCGGCGAGTGTTCGATAACGCGCGGCATCCGCGGCGCGCACCGTGAGAATCTCCCGGAATCGATAGTACGGAACCGTGACAGCCAGCCGCGTCCGTCGCGCGAAACTGTCTTCGATGCCGCTCAGCCCGATGTCGAAGTCGCCGCGCGCAACTGACGCATCGATAGTGGTGAAGCCGGTCTGAATGAAGCGCGGCCGGCGGTTCAGACCTTCGGCGAGCATCGACGCGATGTCGACCTCGAAGCCAACGACGCGCGTGGGATCGCTGGGATCGGCTTCGACAAACGGCGCACCACCTTCAGCGTCGCCGCCCCAGCGGAGCTCGGGCGTTTGCGCCGCGATGTTCACGGCCAGGAGCGCCGCAACGCACACACACATGACGGCGCGCGCGGACACGCGCGCGACGATTCTCGAGCGCCACTGGTGATCCATCGTTGGGAAAAAAAGCAATTGTGCCAGAGTATGTCTCATGCGTGAGTGGAACGCTGAGACGTATCACCGCGTCTCGAATCCGCAGTTCGACTGGGGCACTGTCGTGCTCGCGCGGCTGCCGCTCGACGGCGACGAGTGCGTGCTCGACGTCGGCTGCGGCACTGGACGGTTGACTGCGCAGTTGGTCGCGCGCGTGCCGCGCGGCTGCGTCATCGGGATCGATCAGTCGTCGAACATGGTGAATGTCGCGCGCGACTACTTGAACACCCACGGTGATCGCGTTCAGCTGCTCGTCGCGGACGCGGCGTCACTGCCGATCCTCGAGCAGGCCGATGCGGTCTTCAGCACCGCGACATTTCACTGGGTACTCGACCACCCCCGTCTCTTCCGGAGTCTTCACGATGCGTTGAAACCGGGCGGGCGTCTGGTAGCTCAGTGCGGGGGCGCGGGGAATCTCGCGCGCATCCATCATCGAACCGAGGTGCTGATGCGCGAGGCGGCGTTCGCCCCCTACTTCGCGAAATGGTCAGACCCGTGGGAGTTTGCCGATGCGGAGACAACCGCCCGCCGGCTTGCCGATGCCGGATTCGAAGACATCCACACATCGATCGAACAATCGCCCGTCGTCTTCCCGAACGCCGAGACCTTTGGAACGTTCGTCACGAACGTCATCTGCCGTCCGCACCTGGCCCATTTGCCTGATGCGACGAAGGACGCGTTCATCGATCGCCTGACGCGGTTAGCGGCGAGCGACGAGCCACGATTCGAACTGGATTACTGGCGGCTGAATCTCAGCGCACGAAGACCGCGTCGGCACGGACTCGAGGGAGACTAGCCGCCCTCTCGTTTTCGTCGCTCGAGTTCATCGAGCGTCCTCGGCCAATCTTCGCGCAACAAACGTGACAGCGATCGATCCGCCAGAAGGCGTCCACCGGTCTGACACGTGACGCAGTAGTTGGCTTCGTTGTCCGCGTAAACGATCCGCTGCACCGGAGACCCGCACACCGGACACGGTTTTCCGTACCGGCCATGTACCGCCATGCCTTCCCGAAACGCCGTCACCTTCTCCGGGAAGTCGTCGCCCGTCTCCTCCTGCAGGCGCTGCATCCATGTCGTCAGCGTGACGCGCGTCGCGTCGTACAGGCGACGGGATTCTTCGGCCGTCAGACCGGCCGTTTGCTTGAACGGAGACAGACGCGCCGCGTGAAGGATCTCGTCCGAATACGCGTTTCCAATCCCGCTGAACAGATGTGGATCGGTGAGGGCGCGTTTGAGCGTGTGATTGTCTCGACGAAGGGCCTCGTCGAAAGTGGCAAAGTCTGCCTCCAACACCTCGAGGCCACCCGGGTCATGCTGCGAGAGGGCCTCTTTCCCTTGAACGACATGTAAAGAGGCGCGCCGCTTGGTGCCCGCTTCGGTGAGAACCAGCGTTCCGTCGGCGAAGTCGAGTGCAAGAAGGCCAACCTTGCCCGGAATCGGGGCTCGAGGCGGCTTCCATCGGAACCGCCCGGCAATCATCAAGTGGAAGACCAGAAACGTATCGCCTTCCATCTCGAACACGATTCGCTTGCCCATACGGCGCAGCGCCACGACCCTTCGACTGCGAATCGAATCGAGCGGTGGGTCGATGGAACGGAGCAGAAAGGGGGACACCAGCCGCACGTTCTCAATCGTGTGGCCGACGACGCGCGGGCGAAGCGCGTGCAGATAGAGCTGGATGTCCGGGAGTTCGGGCACGCGCTGGACAGTCTAGCCGCTTGCGAAAGCGGAGACGTCCAGAGCGACGAAGTCCCTGATCACAAAACGAGCCGCGCGGCGGGATATGCCGCGCGGCTCAGGGCTTTGGGATAACGAAACGACTGTTCGTCTAGTGGGAGCGACCGGTTAGGCCATGCGACGGCGAAGCGCCGCGAGACCGAACAGGCCAATTCCAAGGAGCGAGAGCGTTGCGGGCTCAGGCACTGTGGAGAATCCGCCAAAGAGCGAGACGTGCGAGATTGATCCGTTGCTCGGCCAGAAACCACTGAGATTGATGGTGTCCTGACCATTCCATCCCAGTTCGTCCAGGTCGAACAGATACCACGCGGGGCTCTGGTTGCCGTCCTTGACGAACAGGAACGTCTGTCCGGTCAAATACGCGCCACCGTTCCACACGATGCTGCCACCTGACACATCGCCATTGAAGGTAGTCGTGTAGGAACCAGCCAGCGATCCTTCTTCGCTACCGCCCGCGTTCTGCTTGTACTGCTCCGTCCCTAGCACACAAGCGCACGCGGTGGCAGCCTCAGCGAGGGCTCCAGGCGTACTGTTGACACTTCCCGTGAACTGCGAGCCGGGGATCCCGGTGCTCGGAGTAATCTCCAGCGCTTGAACACTTGAAACTGGCACCAGCAGCGCTGCTGCCAACAAACTCACACCGACAAAATTCTTCATACTATCCCTTGGCCCTTTCGATTGAACTTCGACTGCCACCAACCTGAGCAACAATCGAACCACAATTCTCAGAACTGATCTGCCCTTGTCTTTTCAACGACTTAGACCGTCAATCGAGTTTGACCAAGCTCAAGAAGTCAACCTGCCGGCGAACCTTTGTTCAACGAACGAAGCATCTCCACGTCCGAGCGCCGACTAATTTTCTTAAACGGAGGACGGCTTGGTCGAAGCCGACTGAAGACAACATGAGCAACTCTAAAGCCAAGGCGACGAATGAACGATGGTTGTTGATTTTCAATGACTTACGAAATCACGGCGCGATGAAAGGCGCAACGAAGTCGCTTCATGAGCAGACTTAAGAATGCCCGAGCGTCGAACAACGAAACCTTTCAGCCCGTTGCGCAGAGACTCTCGCGCAATGCGGTCCTCGAATCGCTATCATGGTGATCGTTCCTCGTTCGGAACGTCTCCGGAAACTACCGTCGCGACGATAAGCGGACCTATGCGAATACTGTCGCCATTCACCGGCGGTCGGCCCCATGCTGTATCGATGCGCCGCGTCATCGGCGCACTGGCGAGCGCCGTCCTCCTCACCGCGTGTACCGATCCGCAAGTCCAGAAGCAGCAGTATTTCGAGAACGGAAACAGCTACTTCGAAAAAAAGATGTACGGTGAGGCGATCGTCGAATACCGAAACGCGGTCGCTCTGGATGCGACGTTCGGCGAGGCACGCAAGAAGCTCGCGGAAGCGCTCACCCACACCGGCGATGCCGCCGCAGCGCTCGGCGAGTACGTCCGAGCGGCCGACTTGTTGCCGAACGACGTTGAGACACAAATAGATGCAGGAACGCTGCTGCTCGGCACTCGAAAGCCGCAGGAGGCGCTTCAGCGCGCCGAGGCGGCCCTCAAGGTCGAACCCGGTAACGTCCAGGCGTTGATCCTTCGTGGCAGTGCGCTGTCCGGACTCACGTCCTACGACGAAGCGTTGAAATCGATCGAGGGTGCGATTCAGCTCGACCCGCAACGCGGGCGCTCTTATAGCAGCCTGGCATTGATACAGCTCGCGCAAGGCGATAGAGAAAAGGCGGCGACCGCATTCCGAAAAGCCGTGGAGTTGTCACCAAAGGACGTGCAGGTGCACATGGCCCTCGGAAACTTCTATTGGGCGGCTGGCCAAGTCCAGGACGCCGAGCGCGCGTTTCGGACGGCGCTGACGATCGAGCCTGCCAATAAACCCGTCAATCGCTTCATGGCGTCGCTGATGGTGTCATCGGGCCGAAGGGTCGAGGCAGAACAGTATGTTCTCCGCATCGCTGACTCGGACTCGAATCCCCTCGACGTCCTGGCTCTCGCGGACTACTACCTCATGATGGATCGTCCCAAGGACGCCATCGCGCGACTCGAGAAACTCCCGAATACCCAGGCCCCGATCGTCGTTCATCGTCTCGCGCGGGCCTACTCCGCGTCCGGCGACCAGACCAAAGCGCTGGCACTCGTCGAGGAGGCGCTGAAGACGAACGCGAAAGACGCCACTGCGCTCTCGCTGAAGAGCACCTTGCTTTTTCGCGCCGGTCAATACGACGCAGCGTTAGCTGCAGCGCAGGCGGCGGTGTCTGCGGATCCATCGTCGGCAGACGCGCAGTTTGCTGTCGGTCGGCTCTATGCGATCCGCGGCGATGAATATGCGGCCCGAACGGCGTTCCGCGAAACGATTCGCATCAACCCGCGCGCCGCAGCCGCGCAGGTCGCGCTCGCGAACATCGAAGCGCAGGCCGGCGCGACGGAAGCCGCCGCGCGACTGGCGATGGAAGCTGCGAAGAATCAGCCGAACAGCCCGTCGGCGCGGCTCGCGCTCGTTCGGAATCTCATTGCGACGCGGGAGTTCGACCGCGCCGGACAGGAAATCAGGACGCTCGTGGCTGCCCTTCCCAACGATGCCACCGTTCGCGCTCAGGAAGGGCGGTTGGCGCTGGCGAAGAATGACCTGACCGTCGCGCGCGTCGCGCTCGATCACGCCCGCACGCTGGATCCAGCGTCATTCGAAGTCGCCAGTCTGCTTGTCGCGCTCGACCTCCGCCAGAACAACACCGCCGGCGCAAAAGCTCGAGTCGAGGAGCTCGTGAAGAGCCAGCCGACAACAGACACGCGGCTGTTGGCCGCACGGACCTACACCGCAATCAAGGAACCCGAAGCAGCGGAGAAAATGCTGCGCGCCACGATCGAGACGGACCCCTCGATCGTGACGACGTACGACATGCTGGGGCGGCTGTATATGAGCCAGGGCAAACTCGATCAGGCCCTCACCCAGTTCGAGACGCTCGCCCAGAAGCAGTCGCGACCCGTCGAAGCACTGACGATGGCCGGGATGATCCTGCGCCAGCAGGGAAAGAACGACCTCGCACGGGCGCGGTACGAACAGGCACTAGGACTAGATCCGAATGCGGCGACGGCGGCCAACAACCTCGCCTGGATGTTGACGGAATCGGGCGAGGACCTCGACCGCGCGGTCGACCTGGCCAGGATCGCGACAGCGGCCTCACCCGATGCGCCTGCCGTGATGGATACGCTCGGTTGGGCATGGCTGAAGAAACGCGAGCCGCGTCTGGCGATTCCGCTTTTCCAGCGCTGTGTGGAGCTGGAGCCCTCGAACGGGTGGTATCACTACCATCTGGGTCTCGCCTACGATCAGGCCGGCGAACGCGACCGTGCGCGCGCGTCGTTGCAGCGTGCGTTCCGCGCCGGCACGAACACGGCGACCGCGGCCGAAATCAATAAGCTGCTCGCCAGGATTGACGCCACCAACTAGTGCGCAGGCTACTCCTCATCCTGGTCGCGCTCGTCGTCTCCGTGAGCGCCATCGCCGCGGGTGCGGTCTATTGGTTGTTCTCGGGCGACGGCCTCCGCCTGGCTATTGAGCAGCAGGCCACCGCGTGGCTGGGGCAACCTGTGACTGTCGGACGCGCGCGCGCTGGTATTTTTCCGCGCACGGCGATTCACCTGAGCAACGTGCGTATCGGCGAACCGGCCCGGGTGACACTCGCTGACGTAGACGTCTCGACCGACTTCCGCGAACTGCTCTCGCGTCGCATCCAGGACGCCACGGTCACAATCGCCAACAGCCGCATCGAAATGCCCCTGCCCTTCTCCATTCCGTCGGGCAGCGACGAGGAGACGCCTGGACGCACATCGGCCGACACCTCGAAGGGCGCGGTCGAGATCGTGTCAATCCGCACCATCGCCCTGGACAACGTGGTCGTGGTCAGCCGCGGGAAGGAAATACGTGTCTCCGAGGAATCATCCCTCACCGGGAATCGGTTGACAGTCCGCCGATTCGAGGCACGCTCCGGAACGACCACACTGGACGCCGAAGGCGAAGTCGATCTCGCGCCGCGCGTCGAGGCACGACTGAAGGCCAAGGCGAACAAACTTGACGTCGACGAGTTGCTCGCGCTCGCTGACGCCTTCACACCACCACAGCCCACCAGCAGCCGCGCTGCGGCTTCACCATCGGCGCCGATGAAACTCGCGGCTCGAATCAGCGCCGAAACGGCGACGGCGGGCGGCGTCGAGGTGCGCCAGTTCGCGAGCGAGCTCGAGGTGAACGGCGATCGCGTGGTGCTGTCTCCGCTCACGTTTCAGCTGTTCGGCGGACGCTACCAGGGCGCCGTCAGCGCGCAACTCGGCAAGGTGCTCTCGCTGACGATCAAGTCGCGGCTTCAGGATCTCAACGTGGCGCAACTCGCCGCCTTCGGCGGTTCTCCGGACACAATCAGCGGCACGCTGACTGGCGCAGGAACATTCAGCGGATCTGGTCCCGATGTCGCGGCGGTGTTGAAGTCAGCGCGCGGCATGGGCACCGCGACGATCGCGAACGGCGCTATCCGCCGGTTGAACCTCGTTCGGACGGTCGTGCTGTTCTTCGGACGGCCGGCTGCTGACACCGCCGAGGGCATCGACCAGTTCGAGCGAGTCGATGCCAGTTTCTCGCTCGCCAACCAGGTCTTGCGGGCCGAACCCCTGTCCATGCACTCGCGTGACGCGGACATTGTCGGAACCGTTACGCTGAACCTTGATGCACAGTCTCTCGACGGCGCGCTCGACTTGTCGCTGTCGGAAGAGTTGTCGAAACAGGCGGGGACGGACCTCGTGCGGTTCACCCGTGAGGGGAACCGTGTCGTGCTACCCTCACGAATCGGCGGCACACTCGCCGCACCGCGCATCACGATTGACGCCGCCGCTGCTGCACAGCGTGGACTGCGCAATGAGGTACAGCGGCGGCTCAAGGGCCTGCTCGAAGGCTTCGGCCGCTGACAGACGTCAGTCGTTGTTCACGATCTGTCCGAGGCCCTGACTATCAGCAATCGTCGCATTGCCTGCCGCGCTCAGGTTCACGAACAGAGTCTCATCGCCTTCCACAGTCACATCACCCGTGATAGGCACGCTGATGGTCATAGACGTCACCCCGGCCGCGAAACTGAGCGTGCCTGACCGCGACGAGTAGTCCTGTCCCGCCGTGGCGGTTCCGTTCGCCGTTGCGTAGTTGACTGTCACGGTTCGTCCGCTTGCAGCCGACAGCGTTACCGTGAACACAAGATCCGCCGTCCCGCTGTTCGGCTCCTGAATCGATACGTCGTTGATCGCCAGCGTCGGCGTGGGATCGTTGTCGGTGATCGTCCCCACGCCCTGACTATCGGCGATTGTCGCGGCCGTCGCGCCACTGAGCGTCACGTTGAACGTTTCGTTCGCCTCGTCCAAGACGTCACCAAGCACCGGCACCGTGATCGTTTGTGTGGTGATCCCTGGTGCAAAGGTCAAAGCGCCTGATGTCGATGTGAAGTCCGCACCGGCGGTGGCCGTATTGTTCGCCGTCGTGTAGTTGACGCTTACCGAACGGCCGCTGACCGCCGAGAGGGTCACGGTAAAGACCGCGTTCGTGCTGCCCGAGTCTGTTTCCGTGACGGTCACGTTATCGATGACCAGGCTCGGCGTCGGGTCGTTATCGGTGATCGTGCCGACGCCCAGATTGTCGTTGATCGTGGCATTCACCGGCGCCGACAGATTCACGTTGTACGTCTCGCTGGCTTCATCGAACACGTCGCCCAGCACCGGCACCACGATGGTCTGCGTCGTCGTTCCCGGCGGGAGCGTCAACGTGCCAGAGACCGCCGTGTAGTCCTGGC
>JBKPRH010000500.1:0-3552 GCA_046765795.1 Acidobacteriota bacterium
CGTACTTGTTCCCCGGCACGAAGCTCGATCCGGACAAGATTCCCAATGTCTCGATGACCGGCTTCACGTCGATCAACAACGCTGCGTATCCGGGATCGTGGAACGACTTCGTGTTCCTGTGGGCCGACAACGTCACCAAGATCACCGGCAACCACGCGTTCAAGGCCGGGGCCAGCATCGAGCGATCGGGGATGAACGATCGTATTCAGCTCAGTTTCGCGCAGGCGCCGGCGACGACGAACCAGAACGGGTCCTTCCGGTTTACTGACGGCCGCGCGGGCGGCACGTCGCTGAGCGCCGCCAACGTCGCCCTCGGCCTGTTCGACGATTACACCGAGTTCGGCAACAAGCCGAATACAAAGTGGCTGGCGATGGCCTACGACTTCTACGCGCAAGACAGTTGGAAGCCGGCCACAAAGCTCACATTGGAACTCGGCTTGCGCTATTCACTGTGGCAGCCATGGGGCGTGCGGAACGGCGCGATGGCGTCGTTCCAGCCGCAGTTCTACAACCCGGCGACCGCGCCGGTCATCGATCGCAGCCCGACCGGCGGGTTCGTGGTCAGCGGCGACCGCTTCAACGGCGTCACTCTCCCTGGCGACTCGCCGACCGACGACGCGCTGGCCGAATTCCCGCAGTTGGCGAATCTGCAGCGGCTCTACCACGGTGTGCCGAACGGCTTCTCCGAGACCGCGAAGGATGGCTTCCAACCGCGTCTCGGAATGGCCTACGCCCTCAACGAGGTGATGACGCTCAGGGCCGGCGTGGGTCGCTTTCTGAATCGCGTGCAGATCAATACGACGGCGGCCTACGGCTTCAACGCTCCGCTGTCGGAGATGCAGACCGTGATCAACGGCATCGTCGATGCGCCCGGTGGCGCGTCCACCCGCAACTTCCCGCTCGTCGGCGCGTCGCAGTCTCCCGATTTCACCAATCCGACCTCATGGGCGTGGAACGCCACCGTCGATCGGCTGCTGCCATGGCAGATGCGCGGCGCGCTGTCGTATGTCGGCCGCTCGGCGTCACATCTCGAGCGCGCACGCAACATCAACCAGCTTCAAGTCGGGACGATTCAGGCCAACGCTGGTGTGAATGCCAATGCACTGCGGCCGTATCTCGGCTTCGGCAGCATCACGCTCTACGAGACGACCGGAACGTCGCGCTACAACAGCGTGCAGACGCAGGTCGAGCGGCGCTCATCGCGCGGCGTCGGCTTCAGCGTGGCCTACACATTCTCGCGGACGAAGGACGATGGCAGCGGACGTGGCGACATCCTGCCGAATGCGTACGATGACAGCGGCTACTACGGCATCTCCGATCTCGATCGCCCGCACGTACTCGTGTCGCAGGTGCGGTACGCATTTCCGACGCTCGAATCGTCCGCCGCGCCGCTGCGATGGGTGCTCGGCAACTGGGATATCTCGGGCATCTTCCAGGCGCAATCGGGAGCGCCATTCGATGTCCGCTCGCCCGGTGTTGACATTGCTGGTGTCGGCGCCGGCAGCGGCAACCAGTTCTACGATCAGCTCTCGGATCCCGAGGTTGGCCGGCGGACCGAGTGGGCGCCGCTCCCGCTCCCCAACAATCCGCTGGGCGCCGTCTGGTTCAATCCGGGGGCCTTCAAGGCACCTACGTTGGGAACGTTTGCCACGACACAGGAGAAGAACTCACTGCGTCAGCCAGGCTTCTGGGATATCAACATGTCGTTCCGCAAGGGCTTCAGGACCGTCGGAACGCAGCGATTCGATCTCCGTATCGAGGCGTTCAACATCATCAACCGCCCGCGCCTCGGCAACGCGGTGACCAATCCGACGGCGGGCGACTTCGGCTACATCGTGTCGAAGACCGGCAACCGCACGATGCAGATCGGGATGCAGTATCTCTTCTGAGCGGGAAGCTGAAAACTCAGAATAGAGAACTCAAATATCGATCAAGGCCCGCTCTCCTTTTCGGGGAGCGGGCTCCCTCCCTCACGCACCCCACTGACATATCGCGCGCGGTTTGTCTTGCGTCGTCACAGTGAATTTACGTACGCTCCCATGCGCTATTCGCACGGCATTTCGGCAGGCGAAGGCGCACAGATAGCCAGATGGAGAGGGAGAGCATGGAATCGTTCTCGTGTTACGGGAGATTGGGACGCGTGTGCGCGACGGCAACAGTCGCGCTGGTCCTTGTGATGGCGCCAGCTGTCGTGTGGGCGCAGGCGACCATTACGGGCACAGTGAAAGACACATCGGGCGCGCTGCTGCCCGGCGTGACGGTCGAGGCATCCAGTCCCGCCCTGATCGAAAAAGTTCGAGCCGCCGTGAGCGACGGCACAGGGCAGTACCGCATCGAGAATCTCCGCCCCGGCATGTACACGGTGAAGTTTGTGCTGACCGGATTCAGCACCGTGGTGCGTGAAGGCGTCGAGGTGTCGGGTTCGGCGACGGTCAGCATCAATGCCGACATGCGCGTCGGCTCGCTCGAAGAGACGATCACCGTCACCGGCGAATCGCCGGTGGTGGACCTGCAGAGCGCCGAGCGCGAGACGGTGTTGACCAACGAAGTGATCAAGGCGATTCCGACAGCCGGCAGCTACAACGCGCTCCTCGTGCTCGTGCCGGCGCTGCTCGGTGGACAGCAGGACGTGAGCACGGGTCCGTGCAACTCGTGCACGTTCAGCGCGCATGGCACGCTGCTGTCGCTCGGTGGCAACCGCGCCAACACTGACGGCCGTCTGCTCGTCGATGGCATCAGCATCGCCGTGCCGCAGGCCGGTGGCACCAACTACCTCACCGACACGCGGAACGCGCAGGAAGTGACGTTCACAGTGTCGGGCAGCATGGGCGAGGTGGAGTCGGGTGGTCCGGTGATGAACATCATTCCGCGCTCCGGCGGCAACACGATCTCAACCAGCGGCTATGCGGCGTGGGCCAACGGCGACCTGCAGAGCAGCAACCTGAGCGACGAGCTGAAGCGGTTGAACATCACGCCGAGCCCGCTCATCAAGAACTACGACCTCAGTGCCGCCGTCGGTGGTCCGATTCAGAAGGACAAGGTGTGGTTCTTTGGCACCGTCCGCGGTCAGGGCAACTCGCAGTACATCACGAACATGTACTACAACGTGAACGCCGGTAATCCGAACGCGTGGTTGTATGTGCCGGACAAGTCGCGGCAGGCGTTCAACGACAAGACGTGGCAGAACGCCAGCGGCCGCATCACCGCGCAGGTGACGCCGCGCAACAAGGTCAACATCTTCTGGGACGAGCAGAGTGTCTGCGCGAGCTGCGAGAACGGCGGCAACTACGCCAACGCGACGACGTCGCCCGAAGCCAACGGCTACGGCGATCTGACGCCGATGCGCTTCCAGCAGGCGACGTGGAGCTCGCCGGTCAACAACAAGCTGCTGCTCGAGGGCGGCTTTGGCTACTTCTTCTCGCGCTGGGGCGGCCGCGCCAAGGAGGACCCGAACACCGAGAGTCTGGTGCGCATCATCGAACAGTGCTCGGCGGGCTGTGCAGCCAACGGCGGCATCCCTAATCTCATGTACCGCTCACAGACCACCGACCT
>JBKPRH010000501.1:0-9851 GCA_046765795.1 Acidobacteriota bacterium
GCGAGACCCGGCCTCGATGCGCGCCGTCCCGAGACGCACTCGTGGTCCGAGGCCCAACACCGCCATGGCCGCTCGGTGCCGACGTTGATGCCGATACGCGTGCCCCAATTCAAGCGACCGGCGTTGAGCCCGCGATCCTCGATCCACAAGCGACTGCTCGTGAGATCGAGACGGTTCTCCTGTAAGGAGATGCCCAGTGCCTTCGTGAGATTGCCGGGGCCGCGACAGAGCTCGGCCTCTCGAATCGGCTTGCCGTTCGCGCGGCCCTGGGCGCCGGAGCCCTGGCGAAGGCGGCGTTTCAGCATCAACGGGATGCCATCGAGCGGCGCGAGCGCGCGAATCAGCACGGCTGCCGGCGCGCCCTTGGCTTCGGTCACGGCATTCACCAGATAGTGCATGCCGTAGTTGAGATAGACGTACGCGACGCCGGGCGGTCCATAGAGCGGTTCATTGCGCTTCGTCGGCCCGGGCGCTGCGTGGCACGCGGGATCGTCTTCCCCGATGTAGGCTTCGGCCTCGACGATCATTCCAGCGGCGACGCCCGCGCGCGTCTGATGCACGAGCACCTTGCCGATCAGATCGGCCGTGACGTCGAGCGTCGGACGATTGTAGAAGGAGCGAGGAAGACTCTCGAAGGTCAAAGGCAAAGGTCAAAAGGCAAAGGCTCGGGCAAAGGCTAACCTGACTATCGAGCAGCGTACGCGTTCGATCGACCGGTCGCCAATACGAGCCGCAGTGCCTGTCCGGTGTACGACGCGTCGACCTGCGCTAACTGCTCGGGCGTTCCAGCTGCCACCAATCGGCCGCCCGCTTCGCCGCCTTCCGGACCGAGATCGATGACGTAGTCCGCTGTCTTGATCACGTCGAGATTGTGCTCGATGACGAGCAGCGAGTGTCCCGCTTCGACGAGCTTGCGGAACGCGGCGAGGAGCTTGGCAATGTCATCGAAGTGCAATCCGGTCGTAGGCTCATCGAGGATGTAGAGCACGCGCTCGCCGCCAAAGGACGCCAGATGCGCCGCAATCTTGATGCGCTGCGCCTCCCCACCCGACAACGTCGTGGCCGGCTGACCGAGACGCAGATATCCAAGGCCGATCTCATCGAGCACTTGCAGACGACGAAGCACCTTTGGCGACTGGCTGAAGAACGTGAGCGCCTCGCGCACCGTCATCTCGAGCACCTGGTGCACGGACTTGCCCCGGTAGCGCACCTCGAGGATCTGCGGTTTAAAGCGCATGCCGTCGCATTGATCGCAAGGCACGAAGACGTCGGCGAGGAACTGCATCTCGACGCGGACCTCGCCCTCACCTTGACACGCTTCGCAACGTCCACCCGGCACGTTGAACGAGAAGTGGCTCGCGGTCAGGCCACGGGCCTTGGCGTCTTTGGTGAGCGAGAACAGCTCGCGAATTGGATCGAACGCCTTGAGATACGTGACCGGATTCGAACGCGGTGTCCGGCCGATCGGCGTCTGATCGACGAGCGCGACATCGGTGATGTACTCGAGGCCCGCAAGATCGCGGTATGCGCCAACGCGCCGATCCCAATCGCCCTTCGCGCGTTTGATCGCCGCGTACAACACGTCATGCACCAGCGTAGACTTGCCCGATCCGCTTACGCCGGTGACGCACGTGATGGTGTTCAGCGGGATGTCGATATCGACGCCCTTGAGATTGTGTTCGGCTGCACCTTTCAGCTTGATCTTCTGCCCTGTCCCTCGTCGCCTTGGTGAGGGCACGGGAATCGCCAGCTCATTGCGAAGGTATTTCGCCGTTAGCGACCGCGTCTCCTGAAGCAGGCCGGCCATATCGCCTGAATACACCACGCGCCCGCCCTGCTCTCCTGCGCCGAGCCCGATATCGACGATGTGATCGGCGACGCGGATCATGTCCTCATCGTGCTCGACAACGAGGACCGTGTTGCCCTGATCGCGCAATTGCTGAAGGATGTCGATAAGCCGCTGGTTGTCGCGCGCGTGCAGGCCAATCGACGGCTCGTCGAGCACGTAGAGCGTTCCCACGAGTGCCGAACCGAGCGACGTCGCCAGATTGATGCGCTGCGATTCACCCCCTGACAGCGTGGACGACAGGCGATCGAGCGTCAGGTAGTCGAGCCCGACGTCGCTGAGGAAGCTGAGACGACGGCGGATCTCGCGCAGCACTTTGTCGGCGACCGCAGCTTCTTTCTCAGTGAGCTGCAGCTCGGCGAAGAACTTCTGCGCGTTGACAACCGTCAGCGCCGAGACTTCGTCTACGGTGCGGCCACCGACGCGCACGTTGCGCGCCTCACGCCGCAGTCGCGCGCCGCCGCAATCGGGACACGCGAGATAGCCGCGGTAGCGGCTCAGGAACACACGGACGTGCACCTTGTATTTCTTCCGCTCGAGCCAGCGGAAGAATCCGCGGATGCCCTCGTACTCTCCTTCTCCATCGACAACGAACTTGCGTTCCTCGGCTGAGAGATCGCTCCACGGCACGTCGAGACGGATGCCGCTCTTCCGTGCCGCTCGCTTCAACTCCGCGAGCTGCGAGCGGTAATGCGGCTTGCTCCACGGCTCGATCGCACCCTGATTGATCGATTTCGTCGCATCGGGCACGACGAGCTCCATGTCGAGCTCGATGATGTTCCCGAAGCCGTGGCAGGTCGGGCACGCGCCGAACGGGTTGTTGAATGAGAACAGTCGCGGTTGCGGTGTCTCGTAGGTAATACCGCAGGTCCGGCACTCGAACTGCTCCGAGAATTCCATGCGCTCGCCGGTGTCGGCATTGATGGCGAACGCGGCGCCACCGCCCTCGCGATAGCTGGTCTCGATCGAGTCAGTGAGCCGGCTGCGCAGGTCGCCTTCGATGCGCAGTCGATCGACCACAACTTCGAGCGTGGTCCGCGACTTCAGCGCCGCGCGATCGATCTCGTCAAACCCGATTGCTTTGCCGTCAATCAGCAGACGCGCATAGCCGCGACGGCGGAGCCCTTCGAGCGTCTCGGTGATCGGATCGGTCAGCGGCAGCTCGACCTCAGACTCTGACTCGTCACCGTTTTCCGTGTCGGCCCCAGCCTTCGGCGTCGCCATGGCGACAACCGGCAGCGAAAAACCCAACAGCAACCGCGTACCCGCCTGGAGTTCGCCAAGCCGTTTCGCCACAACCTCGGCCGTCTCGCGGATCACTTCCTGTCCGCACTGACGGCAGAAGGTTCTGCCGACACGCGCGAACAGCAGACGCATGTAGTCGTGGATTTCAGTGGTCGTGCCGACAGTGGAGCGCGGATTGCGAACGCTGTTCTTCTGACGGATAGCGATCGCGGGACAGATGCCTTCGATGCGATCGACATCGGGCTTTTCCATCCGCTCGAGGAACTGACGGGCGTACGCCGACAGCGATTCCACGTAGCGCCGCTGCCCTTCCGCATAGATCGTGTCGAAGGCGAGCGACGACTTTCCCGAGCCGCTGACACCGGTAACGATGATCAGCTTGCCCGCGGGCAGCGTGACGTCGATGTTCTTCAGGTTGTGGGTCCGCGCGCCCCGCACGACGAGCGGACTTCGAGCCTTGTGCGGCTTGGTTGCGTCAGGCATCCCCACGGTGGCGAATTCCCCCGGACCCCTAAAAGGGGAATCGTACTACCGCGCATGGGTTTGCGCAAAACGCCGTCGGATGGCAAGGCGCGCGCCGGTCGCGTGCGCTCGCTAAAACCAGGCGACGAGCACCGTCGGCTTGCGCGGCTTGGGTGGCTCGCGACGGGGTTCCAGTCGCGCAAGCTCGCTGGTGTTCTGCAAAATCGCCCAGCCTAGTGCGACGAGCAAACCCGCGATCGCGACGACACCGCCGACGTCGAACAGCGGCACCTGCCCCAGGGCCCCGAAGCTCACGTGCGGATTTCCGCGCAACGCGATTGCCCCGATCGCCAGCACGATTCGCAGTTCTGTTGGGCCCATGCCCGCAAACGACATGCGGAACACACCGCGCACCGCTGTCGCGAGAAATACCTCGCCCGACACGAGCAGATACGCGACGAGCAGCGACAGCGCGATGACGGGCGTCATGAATCCCGAGCACGCGAGACCGGTCAGCAAAAACGCGATGCCGACGATGTCGAGCACGTGATCGACATAGAAGCCGTAGCGCGGCCGTTCGACGTGGCGAAGGCGAGCCAACGTGCCATCGAGGCTGTCGCCGAACCAGTTGATCGCGAGCGCACCAACGACGACCCAGAGCCAGTTGGTATCCCATCGCGACAGCCAGAAGCCGATCCCGGCAAGCGCCATCCCGGCCAACGCGAGCACGGTGAGATGGTCGGAATGAATCGAAGGCGGTAAATGGCTGGCGATCTTGATGAGTAACCGTTTTTCAACGGCAGCCAGCACGCTGCGATGTTCACGCACGTGTTCAGACATGGAAACGTCTCCCTTGTCCGGTAATGTGCGGAACCAGCGGCGATCGGCTCACGCCTCGAATAACCACCAACCACGAACCACCAACCACGAACTAACATCACTTTGTGCACGAGACCGGTCTTGTCCTGACCCTGGCCAGCGGCTTCGTCGCGGCCCTGATCTTCGGCTATGTAACGCAGCGTATCGGGTTATCGCCGATCGTCGGCTACCTGCTGGCCGGCGTTATCGTCGGACCTAATACGCCGGGTCTGGTGGCCGATCCGAAAATCGCTGAGCAGTTCGCCGAGATCGGCGTCATCCTGCTGATGTTTGGCGTCGGCCTGCAGTTCCATATCGACGAACTGCTGGCCGTTCGTCGCGTCGCCATCCCTGGCGCCATCGCACAAAGCGCAGCCGCGACCGCGCTCGGGGCCGTGGCAGCTCACTTCCTCGGCTGGTCCTGGCCGGCGGCCATCGTGTTCGGTCTCACACTCTCGGTGGCCAGCACCGTCGTGCTTATTCGAGTGCTGTCCGATCATCGGCAACTCCACACACCAGCCGGACACATTGCCGTGGGCTGGCTCGTCGTCGAAGACGTGTTGACCGTCGTCGTCCTCGTGCTGCTCCCGGCGTTGAAGGAGGGCACTTCAGGGACGGCTCTCACGACTTCGCTGGGGGTCACCCTGCTGAAAGTCGCAGGCCTGATTGCCGTGGCGGCCGTTGTGGGCCGGCGCGTGATTCCAGTAGTGCTGGACCGTGTGGCTGCCACGAGGTCGCGAGAGCTCTTCACGCTGACCGTGCTCGCCGTGGCACTGGGACTCGCCGTCGGTTCGGCCGCCGTCTTTGGCGTCTCGATGGCGCTCGGCGCGTTTCTCGCCGGCATGATCGTCGGTACATCCGATTACAGCCTGCGCGCCGCGACCGATGCATTGCCGATGCGCGACGCGTTCGCAGTGTTGTTCTTCGTGTCGGTCGGAATGCTGCTGCATCCGGGCAGCGTGGTGGATAGTCCGGCGCTCGCGTTCGCCGCGCTAGGTATCGTCATCATCGGAAAGCCGGTGACGGCGGCGCTGGTGACCTGGCTGATGAATTACCCTCTGCGGACGACGCTCACTGTGGCTGTTGCGCTGTCTCAGATCGGTGAATTCTCATTCATTCTGGTGACGCTTGGTCGCGACCTCGCCATCGTCCCGGCCGCCGCAATGGACGTCGTGGTCCTCGTCGCCATCATCTCCATCACGCTCAACCCACTCGCGTTCAGCGCCATCGATCGCGTGGATCGCTGGGTCGCACACAAGCGAGCGGAGAGAGTCATGAGTGTCGGCACTGACGACGACATGATGAACGTCGGCGCGTCCTCCTCACTCGATCCGGATAGCCGGGCAATCGTAATTGGATACGGTCCGACCGGGCGAACGGTCTCGCGGCTCCTGCGCGAGAATGGCATTTCGCCAACCGTCGTGGACCTCAACATCGACCATGTGCGCGCGCTGCGTGATGAGGGTCTCTCTGCGGTGCATGGCGACGCACGGTATCCCGACACGCTGGTGAATGCTGGTTTGCCGCATGCCGGCACATTGATCGTCAGCGGCGCCGACACTGGCTCCCCTGACGTCATCAAAGGCGCGCGACAGATCAACCCCACCGTGCACATCTTCGTACGCGGCAATTACCTGAGAGACGTGCCTCAGCTGCGAAGCGCGGGAGCCGAGGAAGTGTTCGCCGGCGAGGGTGAGGTGGCGATGGCCATGACCGAAGCCGTGCTGCGGCGTCTCGGGGCCACGCCGGATCAGATCGATCGCGAGCGCGCGCGCGTGCGGAGTGAACTCTTCACCACGTAGTGTCCGGCTTTAGCCGGACCTCACACGTTTTTCAACGCCTCACGCACGCTGAGCGGGCTCAAGCGATCCGTGTTCGCCTTCACGTAGCGGCGCACTTCCTTTGGATCGGTCCACGCATACTGCCGCAGCGCCCAGCCGATCGCTTTGCGGATGAAGAATTCTTTGTGCGAGAGATTCGGCTCGATGCAGTCGTATAGGAGCTGGAGATCCGTCTCTCGCTTGAAACCGAGCTGGCACAGGATCGCGCTGCGTCGTTTCCACATGTCCGAGTCGCGGGCCCAACGCCGCATGAGCGGCTTCATTTTTGGTGGATTCGCGCGGAGGATGTCGCCGAGGTTGTGCCCTGCGAGCGTGTCCACGAAGTCCCACCATGCGCCAGTGACGATCATCTCTTCGAGCATCGGGACCGACGACAGCGTGAGAAACTCTCGATACGCGCGCGCCTGCGTCAGCAGCACGGCGGCGTACCGTTCCTCGCGGAAGCTCGCGTTTCTCCACAGGTCGAGGACCACCCGCTGCCATTCGGCAGCTGTCGGCAGCGGATGTGACGCGAACGTGTCGCGGCAGAGTTGCTTCAGCACCGGCGCCGACACACCGCGATACGGCATCGCCGATTTCATATATGCCTGCATTTGTGGCGCTTTTCGAGGATCCGCGACATCGGCGAGTCGGCGGCGTATCTCCTGGACGAGCGGGTGCGTCATCAACGAGAACGGCAGTATACTCAGGCGATTTCACCGAAGGGGCTCTCTGCCCGGGAGGTTCGTGAATGCGCGCATTGATGGCGATTGGGCTGGCAGCAGCCCTTGCAGTGGGAGTGAAGGCTCAGACCACTGAGCTGAAGGTCGGTGACACCGCGCCCGACTTCAGTCTGCAGGCGTCAGACGGCAAGACGTACAAGCTGTCGGACTTCAAAGGGAAGAAGGCAGTCGTCGTCGCCTGGTTCCCGAAAGCGTTCACGCAGGGCTGCACCATCGAGTGCAAGTCGCTCGCGGAGAACGGCGACAAGATCCGCATGTATGACGTGGCCTATTTCATGGCGAGCACCGATACCGTCGAGGACAACACCAAGTTCGCCAAGGCGACGAGCGTGACGCTGCAGGGCCGCGGCGGCGGCGCGTCAACCGTCGTGGACAAGAAGGAAGCGGATTTCCCGCTGCTCGCCGATCCGAACAAGGAAGTGGCCGGGAAGTACGGCGTGCTGATGGCCAACGGCCAGGTCGCCAACCGCTGGACGTTCTACATCGACAAGAGCGGCAAGATCTCCTACATCGAGAAGGCGGTCAAACCGGCGACGTCGGCTGAGGACATGGTGGCCAAGCTCGCCGAACTCAAGGTCCCGATGAACCACAAGTAGAACGATGTAGTGTCCGTCTTCAGCCGGACTCGGTGTAGTGTCCGCCTTTAGGCGGACCACAGAACGGGCCGCCGCAAGGCGGCCCGTTTGTTTTACGCCGCCACCCTGGCGTGAATCGCCTGCGCCATCTCACGCCCCAGCCGATCGACCTGATCCCAATCTGTCAGCTCATGATCGCGGCTGGTATCGGTCGGCCCACCCTCCTTCTTTGCGATTCGTTTGATCAGGAAACGCACGAAGACGTTGTACTCGCGATACGCGAGTCGCCCGGCCACCGACAAGATGACTGTCGGCGTCCATCCGTGCGCGGCAGGGAACGCCCGCGCGATGCGCTCAGCGTCGGCCACTTCGGTGGCGTTCTTCGACGCCGCGGCGAGGCTGACCGAGAAGAATGCCGACGGCACCGCATTCAGGTGTGCGGCGTGTTCGTGAACGAAGTGAGCGGCAGACTTTTGATGCCGCCCCATATGGAGCGACGCGCCGACGAGCGCGCCGTGGACGCGGCTCCAATCGATGGCCTCGGCCTCGGGCGTGGAGACGTCGATCGCCTGACTGTCGAGACCATGTTCGTGAAGCACCGCGGCGAGGCGAATCGCGATGAGCGCCGTCTGCCCTTCGGTGCTAGCGAAGAGCACGGGCACCTCGCAGCGGACGGGTTCTGCAAGTGTGTGTGCCATGCCGATCGTCAGGGCAAGTCACGTACCTGCGAATGCGGCGGAATCGCGCGAAAAATCAGGAGTTTCAATCTCGGGGCGCGTGCGATCGGGGAATCTCGCGCGCACGGTGGGAATATCACCCGCCTTCGCTCGCGACGATGGTGAAGGAACTCCGGCGCAGCAGGCTCTGCTCGCGTGCTAGAATCGTGATTCGCTCATCCACGCCTTGCCGGCGTAGCTCAGTTGGTAGAGCAGCTGATTCGTAATCAGCAGGTCGTCGGTTCGAGTCCGACCGCCGGCTCCAAATTTCTGCTGTAGGGTCCTAAGACCCTGGTGACACTTCAGCTCTCGTTTTTGCGAGTAGTCGCTCGTACGGGGTTTGGCCGCCCAGCGCCCCGTGCGGACGATGGTAATTGTAGTAGTCCTCCCACTCACGCAGCTTCTCGTTGAACAGATGGATGTCATCGCTGATGCCGTCCTGGTCGAGCAGCTGATAGAACTCCTGGTCATCGACGCGATGCGAGCGCTCCACCTTTCCATTCAGGCGTGGCGTGCGCGGCCGGATGTACACGTGTCGGATGTCCAGTGTCTCGAGATGCCAGTGGAACTGGGATTGAAACTCCGCGCCGTTGTCGGTCTGTACCACGTGAACGCGGAACGGCAACCGGCGAATCACTTCGTCGATGAAGAGGATCGCGGTGCGCTGGTTGCACGCATCGAAGACCTTCAGGACGCGAATCCGGGTGCAATCGTCGATCGCCGTGAACTGATAGAGCCGTCGTCGCGTGCCCGGGATTCGCTCTAGAAACTTCACGTCGAGCTGTAGCCGGTGACCGGGCTGGGGCTTCTCGTAGCACTGCCAACGCTTGCCGTGCTGCTGATGCTTCTGATTGGCCGGCAGTCGATTCATCGCATGTCGCTTGAGGATGCGATGCACGGTGGAAACAGCGATCTCGATGCGATGGAACCGATGCAGATACGACGCGATCCTGCCTGGTCCGAAGTGATAGTGCTGGCGCAGGTAGAGAATCTTGCCGACCACCTCGCGTGCCGTCGCTCGAGGTGATCGCTGCGGAGTCCGTGGCCGATCGCACAAGCCGGCGTCACCGTGCTCCGCGCGCCGCTGCTTCCACTTGTAGAACGATTTCCGGGAGATTCCGAACCGACGGCAAACTCGTGCGACATTCTGCTCGCCTGCCGCCTGCTGTAGGACCCTCAGCCGCCACGCCATGAGGCGTGCTTGCTCGCCTTTCGTCATTGTGTCTCCGCTCCAGGCTGACGAGCCTAAAGAGGAGAGCTGGATGTGTCACCCTAGTCGTGAGATTTCACATCCGCAATTCGCTTGTCTTTAATGCGTCTTGGCGCGGTGGCTCGCCTCTGACAGCCAATCTGACAGCCTCAAGCAGAATACCTTCTGGCAGTGCGAGCTCCGATTCAAGACCGGGTCGTGCGTCGGGAGTTGCGACATGCCGCAGCGCAAGGTGAAGGACATACCTCCCGACGAACTTTGGAAGGAATGGCGCGGCGATTTCGAGGCGATCAAGCGAAATATCCACTACCTGTTTCGCGAACGCCGAACGTTCCGCGTTGTTGCAGAGGTGTTCCGCGAGAATGAACGGCTCCCG
>JBKPRH010000502.1:0-18944 GCA_046765795.1 Acidobacteriota bacterium
GATGGGGATACATTCGCGAAGTGGTACAGGGCGACTCAGCGGAGCTCGTCGCCGTGAAGAGTGACACGGAAGAAGAGACGATCGCCGAGGCGAAGGCGAGCGTGAATCAACCCTCGCGAGACCGGGGACTCACCTTCATCAGAGAGCAGGTCTCGCCTCATGAGACGCGGGCGGCCAGCGCCGTCGTTGATGTCGGACGCGCAGCCACATATCGGGACCTCGATTTCGTGCTCGACCGCATGTCGTCGATTCACGAATGGGAGGAGCGCGTACGCACCCGGCCGCTCTCGACGCGGCCGGGATTCCTGGTGGCCTTGACCGAGTTGATGCAATCCGGCGTCGACGCGTCGAAGTCGGCACAGGATGCCTCCTTCCGATACCCCTCACGTACCGTGCTCTTCATCCATCGCGCGATGGCGTACGAGTTGCGCCAGTCTGACGTCGAGGTCCTGCGCGACGAGACGTTCGGAGGGCAACGATACGCACATCTGCTGCACGGTGCGTTTCGGATCAGGAATCCGAGCACCAATTACCAGAGCCACTTCTGGGTGACCTACGGTCTCGATACCGGATTGGCGGCCGTGCCGGTACGAATCACGTATCAGCCACGATGGTGGCTGCGAACACAGCTCACACTCGAACCGCCTGCGTCAGCGGTGCGCACGCCTGAATAGGCCGCTGCCGCGGACTGCGCGGCCTCAACCGCCTGAAGAAGATCGCTTCGCTGCCGCGCGAATGGCCTCGCGACGTCGTGTCAGCGTCGCGGGCGCGTTCGGGTCCGTGTTGAGAACCGCTTCGATGTGCTTGCAGAAATCTGGCTCGCCACTCGCTGTCCTCAACTCGTCGAGGAAGGGCTGAATCTTGCTGAAGGTCCCGTAGATTTCGTTATGCGCGGCGAGGAAGGCGGGCGCGTCGATGGCACCGGTCGTCACGAGCGACGCCGCCATGTCCCAATACCCAAGCACCATGCGAAAGGAAGCGTTTCGTTCGCCGCTCACCGTTTCGACAACATCCGCGAGACTGCCTGGGTTGAAGTCTCGCAGGAACCACGCCCTCGCCTCGCGCAGTACCGGGTCTCTGCGCAGCTCATAGAGACGCAGGTTGAGGAGGCCGCTCTCGAATGCACTGGCCATGGTACCGCGCGCTCAGGCGCGAGACAGTCCGCTCAGTTGTGAGCCGTGAGAAGACGGAGGCGGTTCGGCCTGCACCGCACGATCGGGCGCCGGCGCCGGCGCGAGATCACGCCTGGTGTCAACGGTCCCGGACCTCCCAAGAAGCACGAGCAACGTCATCTGGATTGCCAGCGCACAACCCGCGGCGAGCAGCTCGTAATTGACCTGAGTATTGCCCAGAAGGAACGACCCGCCACTGAGCACACGCGGGAGAGCCTGGCTCGCGTAAATCAACAAGGTCCCGAAACTTGCGACGGCACTCACCATCGCCATCGCGCGCAGCATTCGAGTCGCTGGCTGTGTCCCGAGCATGACAGCCACGCTCGCACCCACAACGGGAATAACGAGCAATGCGGTGAGCGCGAGCCCTCCGAGCGACCAGAGACTGGAGAACCTGAGCAACAGAGGTGCTTGCGAGGAAATCAGAAAGCGCGTGAAGGAATCGATGGAGTGCTGCTGATAGAGCAGCGACAGTGACCACATCAGTGCGAGCGACAGTCCCAGGATCCCGACCACGAGTCGCTTGAGCGTCATCTGCTTACTCCTTGACGGGCCCCATGACGAAGATCGTGTTGCCGAACGGATCGAGCAGATCGAACGTCCGCGCGTCCCACGCCTCGTTGCGCGGCGGACGAAGGACCGCTACCTTGGCCTCCACTCGCGATAGTACTCGTCAGCGTCGTGCACTTCGAGTGATACGCACGCGTTGCGGCCGTGACCCTGCATGGGACTGTTGATCGTCAAGCGAATCGTTCCGCGCGCCAGGCCGAGCAGTCCGCTTCGGCCATCCTCGGTGACCTCGAACGTGACGCTGAATCCGAGTCCATCGACATAGAAAGTCTTAGCGGCCGACAGATCGTCGGCAGGCAGGATCGGAATCGCTCGTTCCATCCATACAGGCTACACCTGGGACGTGACCTTTCTCAGGTGAGTGCGGTCGTCGATCCCACGTCAAATGTCGCTGACCTCGACCCGATGACGGAAATCCTGCCGCCGGTTGGTCGCTGGGACCAACTCGTTCATGTCCAGGTCAACCACTAACGGAACATGATCGCTGCTCGCGCACCACTCCGAAAAGCCGCCAACATGCACTGACGTGATCCGCGATGCCCAGTCCGACGGGACGAAACAGTAGTCGAGATGAAAGGGTTGGTCCTGTCGGCCTTGGTGGAAGTGCGTCGGCTGCTTCTCTTTGCCTGGCGCTTCGTTGAAGAAGTAGTGGTAGGCGCTCACCATTCCGAACGCGTCGGTCAGCGCGATTAACTGCGACCAGTTCTTGCCGTTGAACGAGGCGTTCGCGTTGAAGTCGCCCAGCATCACCGTTGGGCGCTGACGAATCCAGTCCGCGTGTCGGACCAGTCCGTCGTGTACCTGTCTGTACGATGTCCTGGCCGACCGCGTGCCCCACGTCCAGATGCCGACGACATTGAATAGGAGACCGTTCCAATTCGCCTCGTAACATCGAAACCCGGAAAACGGATCGCCATCCACCGCGTTGATGCGCGTCTGCGTGTACGAGAACACACCCAGCCCGCGTCGCGGAAAGCCCTCGGCGCAACTTCGGTGGCCGTAAGTCGGTCGGCAATCTTCTGCAAATTGCGAGAGCTCAAACGGTTCGACTTCCTGGACCGAAAGGATGTCAGGCCGGAGAGGTGCCATGTGCGCGGCCTTCTTGCGAAAACCGCCGACCCGACAGTTCCACGTGACGAGTCGCATAGCAGTTCCACCTCGAGTCGTGAGCTACGCGCGCACGGACAGTCCAGTTCGCGAGAGAATCGCCTGCGTAATGCGCTGCAGCGGAAGAATCTCATCGACCGCGCCGCGCTCAATCGCGACTTTGGGCATGCCGAAGACCACGGAAGTCGCCTCATCTTGCGCGATCGTCGCCGCGCCGGCCTTCTTCATCTCCAGCAGTCCGTCCGCGCCATCGTCGCCCATTCCGGTCATGATGACACCGACCGCGTTGGCGCCGGCGGCCTGCGCGACGGAGCGGAACAGCACGTCCACACTGGGACGATGACGTGCGACGAGCGGACCGTCCACAACGCGAACCATGTACTGCGCACCATTACGGTTGATCATTGTGTGCCGGTTACCCGGCGCGATCAGCACGAGACCGGGACGCACGCGATCGCCGTCCCTGGCTTCCCTCACATCGACTGCGCACAGCTGATTCAGCCGCTCGGCAAAGTTCGCCGTGAAGACCTCGGGCATATGCTGGACGACGACGAAGCCTGGTGCATCGAGCGGCAACGCCATGAGCAACACGCGAAGCGCCTCGGTGCCGCCGGTTGACGTGCCGATCGCCACGACCTTGTCGGTCGTGACAGACAATGAGCGCGAGGGGACCGTCGGCAGCACGACGTCGGCGGAGTGACGCTTCTCGGATGATGGAATGGCCGCGCGCCGCTTCGGACGCGCCTCGGCCGCGCCGCGCACCTTGTCCACCATCATGATCGCCTGCTCGTACAGAAAATCCTGGATGCCGACCGCAGGCTTTTGAATGACGTCAACCGCCCCGTACTCGAGCGCGCGCAGCACAGTATCGGCGCCGTTCTTCGCGAGCGCGGAACACACCAGGACCGGGATCGGCTGGTCGGCCATGATCTGCTGGAGAAACGTCAGCCCGTCGAGGTGCGGCATCTCGATGTCCAGCACGATCACGTCGGGCCGCCGCTGCTTCATCTTGCCCATCGCGATCAGCGGGTGCGCCGCGGTGTCCACGTGAATGCCCATCTCACGTGACAACACCGTGGTCATGACCTGCCTCATGACTGCCGAGTCGTCCACGACCAAAACGTTCAGCGTACCGGCCGAAGGGATCTCTCTCACCGTTGATTCACCCGCGTTCGATGGTTACACCGCCACCGCTTCGGCACCGCTTCGTTCCGGGACGCGGGCGTAGACGTTGGGACCAATGCTGACGAGTCGATCGGTAATGGTTGTCGTGGTCTCCGCATAGCCCAGAAACAGGCAGCCGTCCGGAGCGAGATGCGTCATGAGCCGTTCGACGACCTTGGCCTTCGACTCGCGGTCGAAATAAATCAGCACGTTCCGGCAGAAGATGAAGTCGAACGTCCCACTCACGGAGTACACCGCCTCGTTGAGATTCATGCGCGTGAACGACACCACCTCGCGAATCTCGGGCCCCGCCTTCATCTTCCCGGTCTGACTCCCCGTGCCGCGCAGCATGAACGCCTTGCGATAGTGCAGCGGGATGTCCTCGGCCTTATCGATCGGCCAGAGTGCCGCTCGCGCGGCGGCCAGCACCTTGTTCGAAAGATCGGTGGCCACAACCTCGACCTGCCAGCCCGCTGACGGGCGGAAGCGATGGAGCAACGCCATCGCCAGCGAGTACGGCTCTTCGCCTGTCGAACACGCAGCACTCCACGCCCGCACGCGCTTGTTGCCGGTGCGCGCCGCCTCCGCTTCGAGTCGCGGGAACACCTGATCGTTCAGGAACAGGAACTGCCGCGGATCGCGGAAGAAGTGCGTTTCGTTCGTGCAGATGCGATCCAGCAGCCGGCCGCGCTCTTCAGTGGCCGCTGGATCGGCAACCAGGCGGTAGTACTCGTCGAACGTGGTCAGCCCAAGCTCGCGCAGCCGGCCTGCCACACGGCTGACGAGCAGCGACTTCTTCCCGTCTGTCAGCGCGATGCCGGCTTCGCGGTAGATCAGGTCTCGATACTTCGCGAACAGCTCGTCGCTGACGTCCCACTGCAGGTGGGCATCGACGATGAACGCTGGCCGCGACGAGCTCACGACAGAGACAAGCCCTCGGAGGAGGACGGCGTGGATGACGACTGCCCCGCGAGCGAGACCACCGGATCATCCGCCGCGAAGACGTGATCCATGTTGAGGATCAGCACGAACTTCGTGCCCAGCTTGGCCATGCCCTCGAGGTGCTCGAGGCGAACACTCGTACCGAATGCGGGCGCCGGCTCGATGTCCTGCGGCGAGAACTGAATCACCTGACTCACCGCGTCCGCGACGATGCCCATCACCACCCGCTCGCCGACGAGCATCGTCTCCATGATGACGATGCAGGTGCGCCGGCTCACCGGAACGGCGGGAAGTCCGAACTTCACTGCGAGGTCAATCACCGGCACGACGCTGCCGCGCAGGTTGATGACACCGCGAACGTACGGCGGTGTCGTCGGCACTTTCGTGACGATGCCGTACTCGATGATCTCCTTCACGCTCAACACGCCGACGGCGTACTGCTCGTCAGCGAGGAAGAACGTCAGGTACTGCCGCTGGTTGGCTGCGTCGTTCTCGATGTTGCTCATCAGAACCTCTGGAACTCCGCATCCACCGAGGACGGATCGACGGCGCCGCCGTTGGCCTGACGGGCACGCTCGGCCAGCATGTTCTTCAGCGCCATGTTGGTGGCCGGCGACATAGCAGCGATCCGGACTGGCTGCGCCTCGGGCGACGGGATCACGATCGGACCGGTTGGCTTGGTGTGATGACCGCCAACCTTGAAGAAGGCGATCAACTGCTGCAGGCTCTCCGCCTGTGACGCGACTTCTTCCGCGGTGGACGCGAGCTCTTCACCCGCCGCCGCGTTGCGCTGCGTCACCTGGTCCATGTGGCCGATGGCTTTGTTGACCTGGCTGATGCCGGATGCCTGCTCGCGCGATGCAGCTGCGACTTCCTGCACGAGATCCGCAGTCTTGCGAATGGCAGGCACAAGCTCGGACAGCAGGGTGCCCGAGCGCTCAGCCGTGCGGACACTCGACCCGGCGAGCGCGCTGATCTCACGAGCCGCGGCCTGGCTGCGCTCGGCCAGCTTGCGAACCTCGGTCGCGACAACCGCGAAGCCCTTGCCGTGGTCGCCGGCTCTCGCGGCCTCAATAGCGGCGTTCAGCGCCAACAGGTTGGTCTGATAGGCGATCTCCTCGATGATCGACACCTTCTCGGCAATCGACTTCATCGCGGTGACTGTCTCGCGCACGGCCTGACCGCTCTCTTCGCCGTCCTTCACGCCTTTCGATGCCATCTGCTCCATCTGACGGCTGTTGTCGGCGTTCTGCGAGATCGACGCGTTCATCTGCTCGATGTTCGACGTCGTCTCCTGCACGCTCGCGGCTTGCTCGCTCGTGCCGCGCGACAGACTCTGCGTGGTTGCCGAGACCTGACCTGATGCCGCAGCCAGGTTGGCGGCGCCGGCGCGTACTTCTGACACGACTTCGAGCAGCTTGGCGATCATGGCGTTGATCGAGTCGGCGACCTGCCCGACCTCGTCGTGGCGATCGATCTCCACGCGCGTCGCGAGGTCACCAGACGCGACCCGTTCGGCAGCGTCGACCAGTGACTTCAACGGCATGCTGATGCTGCGGCTCAGACGGAGACCAAAGAAGATCGCGAGCAGCACCGAGCCGATGGCGATGACCGTCAACACCGGGGTCTGTGACGACAGATCGAGTTGCGCGTCGTTCTCGCGAATCAATTGACCGAGTCCGCTGACCATCTGGTCGGCCCGCACTTCTGATTCGTTCATCGAGAGGTTCACGGCTTCGATCGTTCGCTTCGACTCGTACAGCGCCGCCGCTTCCTCGAACGTCGATTCGTAGCCCTGGCTCTTGGCCTTGACCTGCTCGAGGGCTTCGGCACGCTTGGTATCGCCCGACTGACGCGCCTTGGCGATTTCGGCGTCGAGTTTGCCGGTGATGCGCTCTCCGAGTGTCCGGTGCAGCTCCCGCATCTTCGAGTCGCCCGACAACAGGTAGTCCTTCTCGGCAGCGGTCTGCTTGAGCATGTCCACCTGGATCTGTGCGAAGCGGCCCGCCTCGCGCGCCGATGTCGTGATGACGTCGGCTTCCCTGCGGACACGCCCCACATCGAGCGTCCCAATGACGCCGACGAGGGCCACGAGGATCGACATCAGCGCGAACGCTCCGGTGAGCTTCTTGCCGATGGTCCAGTTCCGAAACATGCCCTTCATCACTCCTTCACTCCTTCGCGGGCCGCCTGACGGCCGCCCCTACGTTCGCGAACCTGACGCGCGCAGCGCCTCACGCATCAGGCCTTCAACTTCCAGAATTAGTGCGACACGTCCGTTGCCGAGAATCGCCGAACCAGAGACACCGGGTAGTTCCCCCAGCGTGCGGCTGAGCGGCTTGATGACCGTCTGGTTCTCTCCGAACAACCGATCGACGACGAGGCCGACGCGCTGATCGTGGTAGCGCAGCACGAGCACGTTCTCGCGCTCGGTGGGCTGTCCGCCAAGCCGGAAGCAGTCGCGCAGCCGCACGTACGGCAGCGCCTGACCACGAAGGTTGATCACGCCGCGGCCGGCGAATTCCTCGCTGCCGTCGCGCGGGAACTCGATGCACTCGATCACCGCGTCGAGCGGCATAATGTAGGTCTCTTCGTCCACGCCCACGGCAAAGCCGCGAATGATGGCGAGAGTCAGCGGCAGTCGAATCGTGATCGTGGTGCCGACGCCGGCGCGGCTCTCAATCGAGATGACGCCACGCAGCGCTTCCACATTCCGGCGGACGACGTCCATGCCGACGCCGCGACCCGAGAACTCGGTCACCTCTGACGCGGTCGAGAACCCTGGCTCGAGGATCAGCCGGAACAGCTCGTTGTCATTGAGCTTGTCGAAGTCCGCGGTATAGCCCATGGCCCGCGCACGCTCGATGACCTTGGCCCGCTCCAGACCGGCGCCATCGTCCTGGACCCTGATGACAATCGAGCCGCCTTCGTGCCAGGCCTGCAGCGACAGACGACCACGCGGATCCTTCCCCAGTTCGCGACGTTGCTCAGGTTCTTCGATGCCGTGGTCCACCGCGTTGCGCACGATGTGGGTGAGCGGATCGCGGAGGTGTTCGATCACGTTCATGTCCACGTCCACGTCTTCGCCGGCGAGCTCGACATACGCGAGCTTGCCCTGGGCGGTCGCGACATCGCGGACCGTGCGCACGAACTGACGGAACGTTGGCCCGAGCGGCACCATGCGGATCTTCATGACCTCTTCCTGCAGGTCCATGAAGAGGCGATCGGCGGCGCGATGGGCCTCGAGGATGTCCTCGATCTGTTTGGCGTGATCGGTTTCGTCGAGCAGACCGGCCAGCCGTTCGCGGGCAACGGCGATCTCGCCGGTCAGGTTGAGCATGCGATCGAGTTTCTCGATCTCGACGCGGAGTGTCTGCGCGCGCATGCCGCCGGAATCTGCGCGGCGGCGCCCCTGACCTGCGCGTCGTTCCTTCTTCGACTCGCTGTGCGCAACGCCAGAGTTCTCTCCGCCCGAGGCTTCAATCATCAGGTCTTCGAGCAGCTCGAGGTGTTCGGGCAGCAGTTCGTCGTGACCCTTGACGGCGTCGGTGACGAGCTGGCGAAGCGCATCGACTGTCTGAAGCAGAATCGTGGCGAGCGGCGTGGTCAGCACCATCGCGCCGGTGCGGAGACCATCGAGGACGTCCTCGACGCCGTGCGCGAACTTGGCCAGCGCGGGGAAGCCGAGCCCGGCCGCGTTGCCCTTGATCGTGTGCGCAGCCCGGAAGATCGCCTGCAGCGTCTCTTCGTCCTGCGGCGTGGTCTCGAGCTGGACGAAGGCGACCTCCATATCGCGGAGGTTCTCTTCCGACTCGGCGCTGAAGATCTGCAGCAGCTCGGCGCGATCGAGGAAGTTGGGTTCCATCACAGGCTGCGCACCCAGGCCGCGCCATCGTGTGTCTGGAAGATCAACTTGCGCCCGCGCTCGCCCTCGACGTCCTCGGCGGCGACCGGAATGTTCTCTTCGCTGAGAATCTGCCGGGCGATCTCGACGTTCTTCTGTCCGAGATGCGTGCCGGTGCCGAAGCCGCGGAATGCGCGGAGGACACAGGCGCCACCAAAGAGCTTGGCCTGCAGCGAGCGGCGGCGTGCCCCGGCCGCGACGACCTCGCGAATCAGCGTGCGCACTGCGGCGTTACCAAAGCGTGCCGACCCCGGATCGCTGCCCTGTGGCAGCAGAAAGTGATTGACCCCGCCGATGCCCGACGTGGGATCCCACAGGCCGACCGCGACACACGATCCGAGGACGGTCGTCACGCGGCAGGGTTCACGTGAGATCACCATGTGACCGGCGTGCAGGTAGGCCTGCTGCAGCGTGCCCGTCGGTGGCAACGGGGAAACACCGCTCGATGGATGCTCGAGCGCCGACGCCGCCGCATTCCGTCGCATGCTCACGCAGTCGCTCCGACCATGCCGTCGGAGGCGGCATAGAGACGCGTGAACAACAGCGCACTCGCTGCATGCGCAGCCAGCACGTCGAACAGGTCGATGTCGATGGCGTCGAGCCAGCCCTTGTGCGGCAACAAACGGAACACGGCCAGCACGCCGACGACGCGTCCGGCAACCTTCAAGGGGATGCACGCGGTCAAGGCAGCATCGCCGTCCTCGGTCAAGGAGCCGCCCTCCTGGCGGATCAATCGCTCGCCCGTGGCCGCGGCGCGGCCAATCGCGCCTTCACCGAGTGCGATGTCCTGAAACGGGCCCGGCTCAATCCCCATCGAGGCCAGCAGGGTCAACCGACCGTGTGTGGCATCGGTCTCGAAGATCGCCATTTCCTCGGAGCCAATCAGGTTGGTGACGATCTCCTGCACCGACGAGAGGACGCTCGGACGATCCAGTGCGCCGTGCACGCTGGTCACCGCGACGTACAGCGAGGCGAGATTCGCGACCTGGGCTTCGCTCTCCGCCTTCAAACCGTCCACGAGCAGACGCAGCCGCTCGTTCTCGTCGAGCAGTCCCTGCACGTACTCTTCGGTGTACGCAGACATGGTGTGTTACTCGCCGATCAAGTTGCGGACCTTCGACAACAGCTCCGGTCCGTGAATGGGTTTGGTGACGTAGTCGTTGCAGCCGACTTCGTACCCGTTCTCCATGTCGTCACCACCACCGCGCGTGGTGACCATGATCACGGGGATCTCGCGGGTGGCTTCGAGCCGTCGCAGCTCGCGACACGCTTCGAAACCGTCCATGGTTGGCATCACGACGTCGAGGATGATCAGATCCGGGTTCTCGTCGAGCGCCTGCTTCACCGCTTCGCGGCCGTCGCGGGCGATCACCACGTCGTAGGCACTCTTGGCCAACAACGTGCGCTCCATCATCAACGCGGTATTCGAGTCGTCAGCGACCAGAATCTTTTTACGCATCGGCGGCCCGGATCAGAATCCGCATTGGCAGTTCGTTGATCGTCACCATCCGGCAGATCACTTCCTGCCGCCCGGCGTCGGACAGCGGCGTCCAGCCGGCGGTCATCCGCGTCACCGCGGGCACACGCAGTTCGAACAGGCAGTCGTCGCTGAGCCTGCTCAACCACGCGCCGCAGACCATGTTGGCGAACTCGCCAACACCGTCGAACTGCGAGGTTTCCTCGAGCGTCTCGTGGGCCTGCATGCCGAGCAGCGAGGTCACCAGCCACATGCCGAGTGGCTCAGGCATGACGATCTCGACCGCACCCGCAAACGAGCCCTCGAACGCCACGGACACCTTCAACCAGGCGTCCTTCACCAGGCCGACTGCATCGGCAAACTGCGCGTGATCGGCCGGTTCGACGAACACGAAGTAGGCGTTCTCGCTGACCTCGATGAGCGCGGTCTGCAGCGCATCGTGCAAATCAGCGGGATTAAGCGCCGGCGATTTGGCAGAGGACATCGCGGACCACCTCCGGTCGAAATGGCTTTTCGACGTACAGGTTGACGTTGAGCTCGCGCGCTTCTTCGCGGCGCAGCTTCGAGCCGTCGGTCGAGATGATGATGCGCAGCAGATCCTTCCAGCTGTCGCGCTTGGCCATCTCCCGCAGCAACTGCATGCCGTTCATCACCGGCATGTTGAGATCGGTGAACACCGCCTGCACGCTGTGCGTCTCGAGAATCTTGAGCGCTTCGAGCCCGTTCGGCGCCTGATAGATCGTGCCGATCGGCAGATCCGCCAGGCCCACAACACGGTGCAACAACGCGCGCATCGTCGCCGAGTCGTCCACGATGAGGATGTTGAGCGGCTTCACACCGGCCGTCGGTGCACTGCTCTGAGTCATGTCAGCTCCTGCCATACCGTTTCGCCACCTCGCTTTGTAGTACGTTTCCTCGTCAATGACCTACCGGCCTCTTCGTGAACCCTCAACACACGAACCACTAATCGTGAAGACCAACTAACAATTCACCGTTCGACACAGCGAGCGTCGCCCGCCGGGCTTTGTTGCCGCCGACTTCCTCACCCTCGAGAAACACGCCGCTGCGCCACAGCACGCTGCGCGCGGCCAACAGATTGCGCTTGGCCCAGCGATCGGCCTGCTCGCGATCCGCGATTTCCGCACCACCCACCAGCCGCACTTTGCAGCGTCCTCGCACGGCACCCATCGAGGCCGCCTGATCGAAGAGCAACTGCACGCCTGTATCGGCGAAGCAGGCCGGCTCGGACCCGGCACGCTGCGGATTGAGCTTGGAATCTGGCCACAGGAAATGCAGCAGGCCGCCGACGCCCGACACGGGATCCCACAAGCACACCGCGACACAACTGCCGACCGGTGCGCTGGTCGTCAGCACGTCCGCCGCCGTTTTGGACACGATGACCTCGCCGGCGTTGACCGCCCGCCACCGCGTCTCGTCGTCAGTCTGAGGTTTACCAGTCATTGTCGGTATCGATCACGTACACGTCCTGATCGCTCTCGCCCGCGCCACTCTGTGCGGCCACTGGGCTGTCCACGATGTCCTGCACTGATGTCGGCGTGTCGAATTCGATCGCCGACTCGTAGCTGAGCGTGCCGTCGCGATGAATCGTTGAAATCTTCGAGCGGACGATGCGGCCTTCGAGCTTGGCGCGCGATCCCTGGATGCGAATCGTCACAACCGTGCCGACGCCGGGACGCGCCTTGCCCTCGACCAGCAGGCCGGTGTCAGAGATGTTGATGACGTCCACGTCGCCACCAGGCAGCAGGCGAGCCCTCGGCTTCCCGATCTGGGACGCCGGGACGCGCGGAGATCGATGCTGTTGCGTCCCGGGACCGGGGGAACCAGATTCGTCGAGAGGTTCCGTCAGCGACATGTCATCACTCCACTGTCAGGCGGGTCTGCACCGCCTCTCCTCCTGGCGCGTTTACAGACGCGCCTCTCCGTCACGCCCGGCGTGCGACACATACACCCTGAAGGTCAGCGAATCACCACTGACGCTCTCGAGGCGCAAGCCTGCTCCGGCTTGTTTCACGGCTCGAACGGCCGACGAGTACCCGCGGCTGACCTCTTCGGCGCCCGCCTGACCGGCGAGCATCCGCTCGCGCGTGCGGTCGTCGATCCCCCAGCCGGTTGCCGTCAGCGAGATCACGCCGTACGAACCCGGCTCGATGCCCTCGTGCTGCGCCGTGTTATCGCCGTCGACGGCAACACTGGTGACCTCGATCTGAATGCGACCACCGGCAGGCAGCACGTCCACGCCTGCGACGGTCAGATTCACCAGGGCTTCTTCGAGCGGCGGCTGCGCGGCGAGAACGGGCGGCAGCGCCGGATCGGTCTTCACTGAGAGCTCAATGTGCTCGTCGATCAGACGCCGCAGGACGTCCTCCATACGGCTCACGACGGCGTTGAGATCGAACATGCCAAGCACGCGCGCTTCGCGACGGCCGAACGCCACGAGCTGACGGCTCAAGGCCACCGCTTTCGACGCAGCTCGCTGCATCGACTCGAGGTCCGGCGATTCACTGACCGCGGTGACCACATGGGTGAGATCAGCGGCGATACCGCTGGTGACGCGTGCCACGTCTTCCCACCGGCGCGCGCGACGCAACTGCGTCTCGAGCGCGCGCTGCGCGGTGACGTTCTCCGCCACGACTTCAAAGCACTGGCCCTCACCGTGTGGGCTCTCGATCTGGCGGCCATAGAGGCGGAGCGTGATCGGTTGCCGATCGCGATCGAGCCAACGCGTGTCGAGCGGTTCGCTGCCCTGACCGCGCCAACGCGTCACAGCCTCGTCCCATGCTGCGGCATCCGTCATCACGGCGAGGCTGGAGCTCGCGGCAAGCACAGCGGCCGGCGAGTCGTATCCCAGTACCACCGCCATCGCCTGATTCAGATTCAGCAAACGGCCTTCGGGTGTCGCGCGGAAGATGCCGTGCGACGCGGCCTGCACGAACGCTTCGTAGAATTGCCACTGCTCGAGCTCGATTGCCTTCAGCTTGGCGTATTCCTCAGCCTGACGACTCAGCGCTTCATCGTGCTGTGATTCGGCGTTGCGCAGCAGCGAGCCGAGCTCCTGGAACGTCGCTCGTGCGGTGCCGGAGATGCGATGGAGATCGGCTTCGAGATCGCGCAGCGGGCGCCGCTCTTCATTCGCGATCGGCGCCGGCGCCGCCGTGGAGACGAGAAGCTCGCCGACTGGCGTTGGCGTTTCCGGCAGGAACTCGAGATCGGTGTCGGTTTCGACCTCGGGGGGCTGTTCCGCCGCACGCTCAGTGACCTGCTCGACCGCCGCTTCGAGACGCTTGCGCTCGGTCACATCGCGAAGAACCATGAGGAGCGACGGCGAACGTCCGAACTCCGCGGGCGAGGGCACCGCAGCCGCTTCGACCATCCGCTCGATGCCGTCGAGGGTGGTGATGGCGACCTCGGTGGATCGCGTCTCGCCACCGCACACACGAACCACGAAATCCGTCCACGCCTCGCGGGCGTCGGCCGCCACGATCACGTTGAACTGCTTTTTGAGAAGCTGCGCGGCATTGAGCGCGCCGAGCAGTGTCACCGCACGATCGTTGGTGGCGAGCACAATGCCATCCACCGACAGACGCACGATGCACGCGGGAAGCTTCTCGACGAGCGATCGCAGGCGCGCTTCCTTGAGTCGCAGCGAGGTGAGTTCGCGTGTCTGCTGATAGCGCGTACGCGCCGCGGTCAGCCGAAGCTGCACGCGTGACGTCCAGTCGGACGTCTTCGCGATGTAGTCGTCGAGGCTGGCACCGAACGTCTCGAACGCCGCGCGCTCGTCCGCGGGCTCAACGAGAAGAACCAGCGCGACCTCGAGATTGCGCGCGCGCACATCGGCGATCGCCACACTCGCTTTATCGCTGTGTTCGATCAGGACGATATCAACCGGCGCGGTACCAGGCTGCAGATCGGAGTCTTTCAGCACATCGGCCAGCGCCACACATTCGACCGGCGGCTCGAGACCGTTCACCGCTGCGCGCAGCTGTTCGAGGTCGCCTGCAAAGCCAACGCGCATCGCCGTGACACCTGGCAAGAACGGTCGCGTGGCTGGCGCAGCCGGCGCGGAGGCGGATGCGGGTGTCGGCGGTGCGGGTGACGCCGTCGGCGCCGGGCGCTTGTTGATCGCATCGTCGATCGCGATCGGCAAGCGCGAGAGAAACGAACCGCCTTTGCGTACGCACTCGTCGGCGCCCGCCTGGCGATACAGTTCCAACGACTGCTCGGCGGCCGCGACGATGGGCAGCCCCGATCCATGCTCGCGTGCGTAGCCAATCAGCGAGAACGCCTCTTCGCCGGGAACACTCCACCCGACGACCAGGACCGCGTGCTGGTGCGCACTCGACAGATGCGCGCGCACACGGGACAACTCCACCGAGAAATCGAAATCGAGATGCGGATGAGAGTGCGAGAACGCGCCGCTGACGATCCGGGATTCGCGCGCGTCGCCAGTGACGTACAGCACTCGCGTGGATCGCGCGGGCGCCGCCGACTGATCGCCGGCCGGCGTCGGTCCGCTTGCAGACTGATCGCGATCCGGGGACACACGCTCCCTGAGGTCGCCGAGCGTCCCCTTCTTCAAGAGCTGCTTGAACGACATATCTGTGCGGAATGTGTCGGCTTGACGACAGTCGTGCATTAGCGGTCTGTCATGTCAAACGGCGGCACGACAACGATTTGCGCGGTATTGCGTGCAGCGGCGGGCACCGGCTCGGTCACCGCTGCAGACGAGGCGGTTCAGACCGATAACACCAACATTCGTCTGACGTCGGCAGAGCAGCTTGAAGGAGAGCGCAGCATGGCGGCGGTCGTGATCATCGACAATCCCTTCGCAACACTCTGGTACCACCCAGAGAAGCGAATCGTGCACCACCGCATTCATCAGTTCATCAGCGGAAAGGCGTTCCGCGATTTGCTGCTGACCGGCACTGAAGTCCTGACCAAGAACCAGGCGACCAAGTGGTTGTCCGACGATCGGATGAACGCGGTGCTTCGCCCCGAGGACGTCGAGTGGAGCCACGAGCACTGGTTTCCGCAGACGGCGCTCGCAGGCTGGAAGTGGTGGGCGATCGTGCAGCCGGACAAGACAGTGGGTCAGGTCACGATGAAGAACCTGGCCGCCACATACGGTCAGTACGGCATCACCTCAAAGGCGTTCACCGATCCGAACGACGCATTGTGGTGGCTCGAGACGCAGCCCTGACGCAGCCGCAGAGCCTTCATCGATAGCCGACCGCCGTACACACGACGACGCCGCAACCGTGTGAGCTGCGGCGTCGTTTTCCGAGTTGCGATCGTTGCCGTTCGGACTCAGTGCGCGCGCTGGAAGCGACGCGACACCGCAGCACCTGCGAGACCAAGACCGATCAGCAGCATGGACGATGGCTCGGGCACCGACGCGACAGTCGTACCGGTGCTGACACCACCAATGCGCCCGGGAGCACTATCAGCGGGTCCGCCTGCGGGCGGTCCACCTGCGGGAGGTCCGCCGCGCGGAGTGCTCGTCACGCTACTGCTTGGTCCGGATCCGTTCGTTGCCGATCCGCTACTGGCCGATGCGCCAGTTGCGGATGCGTTGCCGGACGCTCCGCTACTGGTACCCTGCGAGGATCCCGACGAAGAACCACTACTCTCGACCCTGGCGCCGCTCGATCCGCCTTGATCATTGCGGTCGCCGACCGTTTGCACACTTTGCCCGTCGACATGACCTTCAGATGCCGAGAACTCAGAGGTTCCGCGTCCGACAGCGCCGCCACCGCCGCCGCCTCCGTATCCGCCTCCTGCACCGCCCACGAGTGACGTGAGCGACGGACTGAGGTGTGCGAGTTGGGGCTCAGCAGCATCAAGATCCCCGGTCACTTCGGTGACGGCCTTCAACGGATCGCTGTCGAAGGTTGAGTCGTCGATCGCAAAGCCGAGGTCTGGAATTTCCGCGAGCGACACCTCAGGAAGTTGACCACTGCTGACAAATGCCGCGAACTGCTGCTGGACGCGCTCGATCTCATCAACGGGAACAGTTGATAGTCGAGCGTGCTGGTCAGCGACAGTCGCGCGAGCAGCTACTTTCTCCAAATCGGGCTTGGTGTCAGCGGGCGCTACACCTTTTCGGATACCGGTAGCCGCAGGAAGGCCAAACGATAGAAGCACGACAGTACCGCCAAGTGTCGCGATCCCCGCGAGGACGAGCGCGCACCTGACAACCACGGGACGGAAACGAGCAAGCGCATGCATGCCTGCCACACTGAGCAAAATGTGCGCCGCATGTGCAGCCCGTGCGTATGCGCAGCGAGGCCGACCGGTACTCGGAAAAAGCCTCAGTTACTGCTGATTACAACATTCGTCTGAGTACGCTCGTGCCGAGGAATGGCACGAGCGCACCTTTCACAAGCGCTTCAGAAACATCCGATCATGCACTTCGGTTCCTCCGGGTTTTCCGGATCCGATGGCGGTGTCGGCGTTGTCGGGGTCGTCGGGGTTGTCGGGGTTGTCGGCGGCGGTGGAGGTGGCACCTCAACGGGCGGCTGCGGTGGTGGCGCCGTGCCATCGTCGAGCGTCTGATACACCGCAGCGGACCAGTTGCCGATGCCGCCACAGTTGAGCGTGCGCACTCGCACGCGATACATACCAGGCTCACCGTACCACTCAGCGCGATGTGCTGGCGCCGGAATCTCCAGGCGTGTGATCACGCCAAAGTAGTTCATGATTTCGATCTCGTACGCGCGCGCACCAGTCACTTCGGAGAACTCGATGTCGAGTCGCGTCGCGAGCGAATCAGTCAACACTTGAGGCGCATCAGATGGACATGAGATTCCAGCCGGAGTGATCGGTGGAAACAACGCGCGAGGACCATTCGAATTCGATGCGATCGCAGCGACGGACGAACCGCTCGACAACGCAGCGCTCGGCGCAAGGGGCGACGAGCCCGAACACCCAACGACTAGCACGCTTGCGAAAATGAGTAACACGAGGGGGGACTTCATTCGGCACCTTTCTCTATGGCTGACGAGGCCAGCGAATCTGACTCGTCAATGAGCAAAAGGTGATGCCGTTGAATTGGCGGGCGTTTCGCCAAAGGGCAGACGTTCAGTCAACCCTGAGGCTGACCTACTGCCACTTGCGATGCGTCTTTTCTAGTTGCGAAGGGCTGAAAAAGATCTACTCGAGGCCGCTGGCGCGGGCCTGTTCTCGGGCCAAAACCGCCTGATCACGATTTTCGTCGCCGTGCGCAACGGCACCAAGCAACCGATCGCGATATACGTTGTGGCTGGGCATCGGCACGCGCGCAAGATCGGCCGCGGCGGCAATGAGGTTGGCGTCCTTCAACCCGACATGAATCGGTGAGCCCACTTGATCGAAGCTCTCATCGACCATCTTCTGTCCGTAGACTTTGTAGGCCGGCGCTGAGAACAACCCTTCAGTCATCACGTCTTGGAAGACCTGTGGGACGACACCGTACTTGCGCACAAGTGCAAAGCCCTCAGCCATCGCCACCATTGCACAACCCAGCACAGCGTTGTTCGCCAACTTGATTGCCGTGGCTGACTCGGGCGTGTTGCCAGCGAGAAATGTGCGGCGTCCCATCACGTTTAATAACGGTCGCACACGATCAATCGCGGATTCTGAACCAGCAGCGACGATGCCGAGTTGTCCCGCTGCTGCAAGATCGGGACGACCGAGTACGGGTGCAGCGACGAGATACTGATCGTGCGATTGATGTCGTGCTTCGAGTGCTCGCACCGTTGCGACACCGTGCGTCCCCATCACGAGATGAATGGACGCGCTTGATAAAGAGTCGCAGATTCCTTTTTTTCCCAGAGCAACGTCGAGCACCGTCGCGTCTTCGACGAGCATCGTGATCACGATTTCGCAATCGGCGCATACATCGGCGACAGACGAGGCCGCGCGCGCACCAGCGCTCACGAGCGGTGATATCTGTGAGGAAACCGCGTCGAACACGGCGAGTTCGTAACCGCTACCGAGAAGGCGGTTCGCCATGCCCGAGCCCATGCGCCCTAGACCGATGAAACCGACTTTCATTTATGCAACCTTTTCGCTTTGGCCAGAGGCCGCTGATTTCACGACGGCTTCCGTGACCGCCGCACCGTGAATCATCTCGCTGGTCGGAATCAGGAATGGTGCACCGCCAGTTGCGGCTGTGCCAAACGCTTCAAGACACGCGCGCGTGACGTCGAGGCGCGCCGCTTCCCACGTCTCTGCCGGCCCTTTGATCGGTTGCCACTTCGCCGTGCTGAACAGCCGCGTGCGGCGCTCTTCCGACGACGCGCCCGCGACGTGCGTCATGCCTTCGAGGCGCAGCGAGCCCTTCGAGCCAAACACCTGGAAGCTGAAGCCCGGCCCGGTCGCGGTGATCGTGCCGAGATAGCCTGACGCGCCGTTCTTCATCCGGAACAGCATCGACGTCGTGTCGTCGCTATCGACCTGCACCACACGGCGGAAGCTCTGACAGAACACCGAGTCGATCTCACCGCCGAGATCGATCATCCCGTCGATCGCGTGCACGCCCATCGGCGTCAGCCCGCCGCACGGCGTCTCCTCGCGATCGGCGCGCCACGCTTCCGGTTTCAGGAAC
>JBKPRH010000503.1:0-14665 GCA_046765795.1 Acidobacteriota bacterium
GCGGCGTGTAGTGCAAGGGATCTGCCGCGTCCACTAGAATCAGCCGATGCAGATCGAGGGGCGGACGGTCCTTGTGACCGGCGGAGCATCAGGGCTCGGCGGAGCGGTCGTGGACATGGTCGTGGCGGCCGGCGGACGCGCGGTCATTCTCGATTTGAACGACGAGAAGGGCCGCGAGAAGGCGGCGCAGTCTCGGAGCGTTGTCCGCTTTGTGAAGGGCGACGTGACACAGGAAGCCGACGTCCAGAAAGCCGTGGATACGGCGGCCGTGGACTTCGGTCAGCTCGATGGTCTCGTCAACGCAGCAGGGATCCCCGCTGCCGAACGCGTGCTCGGACGCGAGGGCGTGCTGCCCCTCGATCGATTCACGCGTGTCATTCACGTCAACCTGATTGGCACGTTCAACGCCATTCGCCTGGCCGCGGCCGCCATGGACCGCAACACACCCAATGCGGCCGGCGAACGCGGCGTCATCGTGAACACCGCATCGGTCGCCGCATTCGACGGACAGATCGGACAGGCCGCCTACTCGGCCTCCAAAGGCGGCATCGTCGGGATGACGCTGCCCATCGCGCGCGAGTTCGCGCGAATCGGCGTCCGCGTCATGACCATCGCGCCAGGCACGTTCGATACGCCACTGCTCGCGGCGTTGCCCGAAGCCGCGCGCGTCTCGCTGGCGCAGCAGGTGCCCTTTCCCTCGCGGCTCGGACGTCCCGAAGAATACGCCGCACTCGTGCGACACATCTTCGAGAACGAGATGCTGAACGGCGAAGTCATTCGCCTCGACGGCGCAATCCGGATGGCACCCAAGTGAGTGGTTGGTGGTTCGTGGTTGGTGGTTCGTGGGCCGCGACGCGGTACGCGCTCGGCTGATTGTAAGATTGGATTCAATGCTCACGTTGCTAACCGGCGCAGCTGCCGGGCTCTTTCACGTGCTCTCGGGCCCCGATCACCTCGCTGCGGTCGCGCCGCTCGCGGTGGACGATCGCAAGCGAGGATGGCTCGCGGGCTTCACGTGGGGTGTCGGTCACGCCTCTGGTGTGGTTGTCGTTGCGGTGATCGCCGTCATGCTTCGTGAGATGCTCCCGTCCATCGACATCATCTCCGCGTGGGGCGAGCGCGTCGTCGGTGTCGCGTTGATCGCCATCGGTCTATGGGCGTTGAGGCGACGTGCGCGCATTGAGCCATCGCCGCACCGGCACGGGCATGTCTCGCATGACCATCTGCACGTGCAGGCTGGACCCGCCTGGATTCGACGGCTCGGACACGCGCACGCGTCGTTCTGCATGGGCGTGTTGCACGGGGTGGCCGGCAGCTCGCACTTCTTCGGCGTGCTGCCTGCTCTGGCGCTTCCATCGGGACGCGCGGCGCTGATGTATATCGGTGCCTTTGGCATTGGCACTGTCGTGGCGATGACGGCGTTCGCGGCCGCCCTTGGATTGATCGGCGTGCACACCGGCTCGAACGCGCGAGTCCATCGCGCGATGATGAGCGTCGCGGCCGCCCTGGCGATGCTGGTCGGTGGTGTGTGGCTTATCGCGCCGCTGGCGTGATCAGGCTGCCCGCATTCACTGCGGCGTCGTAGAGTACGAACGCCTCGTGCGCCTGTGCGTTCCGATCCCCTGAGAATGACACGTCGGTGACCTTCCTGGCCGCACGAATCGACGACAGGAACATCTGATGCTGATCGACCGACGCGGCCGGCGCGCGTAGGCCGCGCAGTGACGTCTCGAGCCCGGACAGCGTCTCGTCGAGCGCACGAAGCACGTCCGGCGATCCCGACTTCGCGGCCGACGTCAGAAATGGCCTTACCTCGGACAGGCGTTCGGTGACGCCACGCAACTGCTCCGCGTACGCGTCAGCGCCCGCGTCCTGACGAGCATCAACCACCGGGACATCGCGACTCTTCGGCGGCGGCGCCGGCGCCGCCGCTGCGGATGCGGCAGCCGGGGGCGGTGGCGGCGCCACGACATCAGGCGCGACCATCGGCCAGGTCACATCGACATAGATGCGACGCCCTTCGGCGCGGACGTTGGCACGCGCGAACTCGGGTACGGTGATGTGCGCGCGCAGGAAGTCACCAGTCTCTGACGCCTGCACACCTTCGATCGACACACGCTCGACCAGGTGCACGCCTTCCGGCGCACTCCACTGCTGCGCCGCAATCTTGGTGGACATGGGCCCGGCGTCGAGATCGAGCACGTTCTCGACGCGACGCGACCGCACCTGGCGTGGCTCGCGTGGCAGCTCGAAGACGACCGAGAGCCGATCAGGCGCACCGATCAGCAGCACATTGGGATTGCCTTCGGTCACGCCGGCACTCGCGACCTGGTTGCGAGGCGCGTTGCGCAACGACTCGTCCACGAAGATGCGAGCCTCGGGGAATCCCGAGCGCGTCAGGCGACGCTGCATCGTCTCCGCCTCGTCGAGTGACGCGTACGGACCGACCATCGCTTGATGCAACTGCCGCCGACCGGGCGTCACCCTCGTAAACGACGGGAAGCCGAGCGTGCGCACGCGATTGGCCGCGAACCCTGCGCCGTCGCCGCTGTCGGTCGTCTGAACCGTGACACTGAAGCTGGCACCGGTATCGAGCGTCGGCGACTCAGGAAGTTCCTTGAACGCGAACATCGACGCCATCGCCGGCTGCGGCGCCATGAAATACAGGAAGCTGCCGCCACCGAGCAGCAGCAACACCACTGCGGCCGCCGCCGTCCGCCGCTTCAACCGTAGATACCGCGTGTGAACGTCAGGCACCGAGTAGCCGCGGGTTGCTTGCCGCATCCCCGGCTTGTGCATGAACTGACTGAGCTGCTGTTCGTTCAGCAGCACGACAGCGTATTGCTGTTCGGGCTCGAGGACGACGTCAGGCTGCGAGTGGCGGTTCCGCACGGCGTGCTTCTCGCAAATCATCCACGAACAATCCCACTCGCTTGCCGCCCGGTTCGAGGAGATACAGGCGATCGCCGACGTTGATCTGCCGGTCGCGCAGGCTGCCGGCCGCGAACTCGACCACCGCGTGCGCGGTCGGATCGAGGGAAATGCGCCACGGCGTCATGTCACGCACGACTTTCAGCACGCGACCATCGTCATCCACGAAGATGACGTCGATGTCGAAGCGCATGAACATCGTGTGAATCGAGAAGCAGGGCGCGATGATGATGGCACTCGCGGGATCGAGACCCGATCGTCCGAGCAGGCCCTTGCGACGATCGCGCCTGGTGACCGCGACCTCGACGCGTTCGGCCAGCGCCTCGTCAGTGCGTTGATTGACCAGCCTGAGCGTCATCGCGGTCATCACTGATCCTCAGCAGCTCGATGGCTCGAGCTTGTCGCGACTGACGACTGATACTTCGCGGCTTTCTCATCATCCAGGAAGTAGGCGGCACAGGCCGCGTCGAGATTCTCGCGGTTGAGTACCGGTTCCTCGCCGCGATACCGGCACAGCGCCGTCACCTGATCGATCAAGTCGCGCGGCTGGCATGCGCGCAACGGGCGGTTCGCCGTCAGATAGTGCCGGCGATGCAGGTATTCAGCGATGACGGGATGGAACGCCATGTCGCGGCGACGGCAGTTCATCTCGAGAATCGCGGTGAACTGCTCGATCGTCGGATCCCCGACCAGAATCTTGTAAGGGATCCGGCGCAGGAAGGCTTCATCGGCAAGCTTCACCGGATCGAGGTTCGTCGCGAAGACGGTCAGCACATCGAACGGCACCTGAAACTTCTTGCCCGTATGCAGAGTCAGGTAGTCGAAGCGGCTCTCGAGCGGCACGATCCAGCGGTTCAACAGGTCCTCAGGGCGCATCCGTTGGCGGCCGAAGTCGTCCACCAGAAAAATGCCGCCATTGGCCTTGAGCTGCAGCGGCGCCTCGTAAAAGCGCGACAGCGAATTGAATCTCAGATCGAGCATGTCGAGCGTCAGCTCGCCGCCGACCATGACCACGGGACGACGGATGCGGATCCAGCGCCGATCCCTGGGCTCGGCAGCAATGATGCTCGTCGTGGAACTCGCTTCCGGATCCTCGAGCGCCTCGTGGCTGATCGGATCGAACATCGTGACGATGTGGCCCTCGACGTCGATCGCGTAGGGCATGTACATCTCGCCGCCGATGGTGCGTCCGAGTCCTTCCGCCAGTACCGTCTTTCCGTTGCCCGGGGGCCCATAGAGAAAGATCGCCTTGTTGGCGTTGGCCGCCGGACCGAGCTGTTCGAAGATGTGATCGTCGACGACGAGATGTCCGAAGCCGTTGCGCAAACGCTCACGATCGATGAAGCCCCGTGATGCCGCGAGGGTGCGCATCTGCTTCACGTAGCTGGCCAGCGGCACCGGTGCGGGGCCGACATACTGGTTGATTTCGAGATACTGCACCGCACGGCTGCGCCCGAGGTCGGTACTCGCATAGCGGTAACTCGCCGCTGACGTGCCGGTGGTCCCGCGCACCTCGATCAGCTGCTGGAAACGCATGCGTTCGATGATCGGCTCGAGGATCGCGAACGGCAGCCGCACACGGTCGGCGAGCATCAGGCCAGTGGCCTCACCGCTGTAGAGCGATTTCACCAACAGCTGTTCGATCTGGTCGGCGCCGAGACCGGTGTCTTCCAGCGTGGCTGGAACCGGTGGAGCCGGTGTGCGTGTCGCGTCGATCGGTGCGGCCGTCGTCGTCATTTCTTGACCATCGGGAAGAGGACCTGGACGAACTTGATCGCCGCGGGTCCGATCGTCACCACCCAGATCGCCGGGAAGATGCAGAAGACCAGTGGGAACACCATCTTGACGCCGGTCTTGGCCGCTGCCTCTTCCGCACGCTGCCGCCGTTTGGTGCGCAACGTGTCCGAGTGCACGCGCAACGATTGCGCGACGCTCGTGCCGAACTTATCGGTCTGAACAAGCATCGCGACCAGCGAGGACAGATCGTCAACACCGGTGCGATCGGCGAGATTGCGCAGCGCATCGGGGCGCGCCTTGCCGGCGCGCAGCTCGAGGTTCACCAGACGCAGTTCGTCGGAGAGGTCTTTGTGCGCGAAGGCCAGCTCTTCGCCGACACGCTGCAGGGCCTGATCGAGACCGAGACCCGCCTCGACGCTGACCACGAGCAGGTCGAGCGCATCAGGCAATGACAGCCGGATCACGTGCTGCCGCTTCTTGGCCATACGAGCCAGCGCCATGCCGGGCAGCAGGTAGCCAAGCGCCGCAGCGAGGAGTGCCACCAATACGCTCGGCTTGGCGAAGAGCGGCGTGGACATCAGCCCAAACGCGAGCAGCCCGCACCCGAGACGCGTGCCGATGAACACCGGCAGCGCTTCCGCGCCGCGATACCCGGCGGCGACCAGACGAGACTTAATCTTGCCCATCTCCGTCGGAGACGTTGGCGCGTACTTGCTCAGGCGGGTCAGCGACCGCTTGACGGTTTCGCTGTACTGCGACTTCTCCTCGACGGCGTCGCCCTCGATGCCACGCAGCTCGTTGAGCCGCCGCTGAATCACCCCGCCGCCGGCGGGAGCAAACGCCAATGCCGCGGCGCCGATCAGCAGCGTCACGAAGAGGAATCCGAGAACCGGAAGAAGCACTGCCACACTACACCTCGATCTTGATGATCTTGCGGATCCAGACGTAGCCGATCGTCTGCATGATGATCGCGACGATGATCATCGTCTGGCCCATCTTCTCGTTGAAGAGAAGCTTCATGTGCTCAGGGTTGATGAACGTCAGCGCGACGCCAAGTGCGGCTGGCAGCGACAACAGCACGTAGCCGGTGAAGCGGCCGTGGGCCGTGTGCACACGGACCTGCCGCAGAATCTTGAAGCGCTCGCGTACGACGTGCGCCAGGTTGTCGAGAATCTCCGCCAGGTTGCCGCCCGTCTCCCGCTGAATCGTCACGGCAGTCACGAAGAACTTCACGTCGAGCAGCGCCACGCGCGCGGCGAGCTCGTCGAGCACCTCGCGCAGCGGCAAACCAAAGTTCTGCTGCTCGAACGCTTTCTTGAACTCGATGCCGACCGGTTCCGGCAGCTCGTCGGCCACCATGCCCATCGACGTCTGGAATGCATGACCGGCGCGCAATGCGCGCGCCATCAGGTCGAGCGCATCTGGGAACTGCTCTTCGAACTTCTTCAAACGCGCGGTTCGCTTGTGCTTCAGAAAGATGATCGGGATGGTCGCGCCAGCGATGAAGGCAATCGGCATGAAGATCGGGCGGCGTACAACAATGAAGAGCGCCACCGCCATCACGAGTCCCGCCAGCACGCAGGCGAGCATGATGGCGCTCGGCGTCGTGGCGACGCCTGACTGCTCGATCAACTGCGCCAGCGAGGAGTTGGCGCCGCCCAGTGCCTTGTCGAGAGCCGGCAGCGGCCCCACCTTCTGCTCGGTGATGAGTGACTTCTTCTGTCCGGCAACCGGGTCGATCCCCAACGTCACTTCCCGAAGCCGGCGATCGAGCTTGCGGGCGGCCATCCAGCCCGGAAGCTGCATGAGCCCGTAGTAGCTGCCCATGATCAGGCCGACGACAATCACGAAGACAGCGATCGCAGCGATCATCAGCGGACCTCCGTCACACCGTCGAACATGTTCGGAGGCAGCACGATGCCGGCCGCCTTCAGCCGCTCGGCGCACTTCGGCCGCACGCCAGTGGCGCGGAACCGTCCGGCGACCTTCCCTTCCTGGGTCAGACCCAGTTTCTCGAAGACGAAGATGTCCTGCATGGTGATGATGTCGCCTTCCATACCGGTGATCTCCGAGATATTGGTCACCTTGCGCGAGCCGTCGGACAGACGGGTCTGCTGGACCACGATCTGGATCGCCGACGAGATCTGATGCCGCATGGCTTTCTCGGGCAGACTCGTCGCGCCCATCGCAATCATGGTCTCGACGCGGGTCAGCGCATCGCGCGGGGTGTTGGCGTGCACCGTCGTCAGCGACCCGTCGTGACCGGTGTTCATCGCCTGCAACATGTCGAGAGCTTCCTCGCCACGAACCTCACCAACCACGATGCGATCGGGACGCATACGCAGCGCGTTGACCACCAACTGGCGCTGTCTGATGGCCCCCTTGCCTTCGACGTTGGCCGGACGCGTCTCCAAGCGCGCAACGTGTTCCTGATGCAGCTGCAATTCCGCCGCGTCCTCGATCGTCACGACGCGTTCGTGCGACGAGATGAAACTGGACAACACGTTGAGCAGCGTCGTCTTGCCAGCGCCGGTGCCGCCGCTGATCAGGCAGTTCAACCGCGCCTTGACACAGTGCGACAAGAAATCGAGCATCGGCTGCGTCAACGCACTAAGCGCGACGAGATCGTCAGCCTTGAGCCGTTCAGCCGGGAAGCGGCGAATCGACAGCAGCGGACCGTCCACGGCCAATGGCGGAATGATCGCGTTGACACGCGAGCCATCGGCGAGACGTGCGTCCACCATCGGTGAACTGTCATCCACGCGTCGTCCGACACGACTGACGATGCGGTCGATGACTCGCATCAAGTGCGCATCGTCCTGGAAGGTTGCGGTGACGCGCTCGAGCACACCCTTCCGTTCGATGAACACGTTGCGATAGGTGTTCACCAGGATGTCGTTGATCGTTGCATCGCGCAGCAACGGCTCGAGCGGTCCGAGTCCGAAGACGTCGTCGAGCACTTCGGCGAACAGTGATTCCCGTTCGGTGAGGCTGATTGGCGTCGACTCCTCGGAGAGGAGGAGCGCGAGCAAGGAGCGAATCTCGCCTTCCGCGCGGGAACGCTCGGCGTTGGCCAGCGCTTCGAGGTTCAGACGATTGAGGAGCTTGCGGTGAACCGCAGCTCGCAACTCGAGATACTGCTGCCGGACTGGTTGATTGGCGGCCGTACGCATCGGTGTCCCGATGCTGAGTGGTGTAGGGGATTGAGCAGAACGCATCGTCGATTACCAGATGGACGCCAGGCGCTGAAGGCCGAGCGGAACCGAGCGTTTATCTACCGGCTGCGCATCGACGGCGCTCGGGTCGATGATGCGTCGGGCAAAGGTGTCGAACTGCGACGCCAACTCGCTGTTGCCGGCCAAGGCCAGCGGCACACCGGAGTTGAGCGCCGTCGAGACTGTCTTGTAGTCACTCAGGAAGATCTGGTGAATCGGATGTCCCAGCGCATTCTCGATTTGCTGGGGCGGAATCGGGTACGGCTCAGCGGCGCGATTCAGCAGCACGCGGACGCGATCACCCGAGGCACCGAGCTGACCGATCCGATCGAGCAATCGCTGCGCATTGCGCACCGACGGCACATCCGGACTGACGACCAGGTAAATCGTGTCGGCACTGTAGAGCGACGACACCACACACCCGTTCATCTGCGCGCCGGCGTCGACGATGATGTATTCGTACTGGCGGCCGAGCACACGGAAGACTTCTTCGAGCGTCGCACTGTCCGAGGCGCCGGGCCGATCGAAGAGATCCGAACCGGCGAGGATCTCGAGACCGGACTTGTGCTTGACGACGAGCTCCTTCATGAACTCCGCGTCGAGCCGGTGCAGGTTATCGAGCGCGTCGAGCATCGTGTAGCGGGAGCGCACGCCCAGGAAGAGCGTCACTTCGCCGAGGCCGGCCTTGAGATCCACGATGAGCGTCGGCCGTTTCTTGAGCCGGGCGATCTCGACCGCACAGTTCACGGCAAGCGTCGTCACCCCGGCGCCACCCTTGGCGCCGAAGAACACCATCGTCGCGGACTGCGCGCTCGAAGGCGCGGACGCGCGGCGCGCCGCACTTCGCTTCAGCGCCTCATCGAAGGATTCTGCGGGCGGCGGCCAGGCGAAGAACTCGTTGGCTCCGGCCCGCATCGACTGAATGACGAGATCCGCATCGACCGTCTTCGCGATCGCAAAAATCGCCGCGTGCTGCCAGCGCCCGCGCAGCTTCTCGATCGCCGGCATCGCCGCGGTTGTGCCACCACGAAGATCGACGACGACCACATCCGGCGGAGTGCTCTGCGCGGTGTGCTCGTCGATCGGACGAACAGACACGGCGCCTGACCGGAGGCGCCGTGCAATGTCGATCACAAAATCCTGGTCGTCGCTGACGATCAGTCCGTTGAGTTGCGCCATAGCTTTCCTTCCACTGGTGGACCCGGACCGCTGCGACTTACCGCGAGGATCGCTTCGCGAGCTCAGCCTGATAGGCTGCTTCCGACGTCCGCAACCGTTCGGACGCGGCGTCGATCTGCTGCTGACGCTCCTCGAGCAGCGCCGCCTGGCGCTTCGCCTGCTTCTTCTCTTCGGCCTCTTTCTTCTTGGCCTCTTCTGCGGCCAGCTTGTCGGCCTTGGCCTTTTCCTTCGCCGCAGCGGCGTCGCGCTTCGCCTGTTCCTTAGCCAACTTCTCGGCGAGTGCGCGTTCTTTCCGCAGCGCTTCGGCCTCCCGCTTGGCCTCCTCTTTCATTTGCTTCTCGGTTTTCGGCTGCTCCACCGGCTGCTGCTGCACCGAGACATTCGCCGGCGCTGGCGCGGCGACAGCCTGGGCGGCGGCAGCTTCGGCGGCGGCACGCTGCTGTGCGTCGATTCGCTGCGCTGCGGCCAACGCGGCCTGCTCACTCGGGTCGAGCGGTCGACCGGCAGCGGCGGTCGGAGCCGCGGCCGGCGGGGTCGTCACCGTCGCCTGCTTGCGCGCCGGGGTGAATGCTGGCGGAAGCGGATCCTTCAACTGCTTGTCGCTCATCGGCGACAGGAACGTGTCCGGCGTGCGCGGCAGCTTGTCCGTGACACCCGGTGAATCCGTCGCCAGAATCTCCGGCGTGATCATCACCACCAGCTCGGTCTGATCCTTCTGCGCGACCTTGCTGCGGAACAGATAGCCGAGGATCGGGATGTCGCCGATGCCCGGAATCTTCTGCATCGTTGACTGCATCTGGTTATTCAGCAGACCGGCAATCGCGAACGTCTGTCCGTTGCGAAGCTCGATCTCCGTTTCGGTGCGCCGCGTCGACAGCGCCGGGATGCGGAAGCCGCTCAACACAACCGCGTTGGCGAAGTCGAGTGTGCTGACCTCGGGTCTGACCTTGAGGTGCACGCGGTCGCCGTTGATCGTGGGCGTGAAGTTCAAACGAACGCCGAACTCCTTGAACTGCACCGAGACGGCGAGGTTGGCGCCAGAACCCTGCGCGACGGGAACCGGGAACTCACCACCGGCGAGGAAGCTCGCTTCTTTGCCACTCTCGGCGACGAGGTTCGGCTCCGCCAGGCTCTGGAACAGACCGCGCTGCTGCATCGCCCGGATCAGCACGCCGATGTCGTACTTCTGGCTGAAGAAGAACAGGTTCAGGAAGTCGCCGAAATTGATCTTGCCTGACGCGCTCGTCACCGCCGAACCGAAGTCGCTGCTGGCCTTCGACCACTGCAACTCGGTATAGGTCGGTCCCGGAACCTGCGGCGTCGCAATGCGGCCCAGCGTGTTCTCGACACCGGTCGGACTGGTGAAGAAGGTCGCGCCGAGCTCACTGATCGCACTGCGGCTGACTTCGGCGAAACGCACGCGCAGCATCACCTGCTGCGCCGGCGGTCCGGGTTGCGCCTGCAGCAGCGTGACCACGTCGTCTTTCTTCTCCACGTAGCCGGCCGCGACGGCAATCGCCTTCTCGGTCACTTCCTTGCGCGACACATTGCCCGACAGGACGACCGCTTTGCCGTTGCTGTGCGCCTGGATGTTCTCGCCAGGGAACAGCGTTCTGAACTGCTCGTTGAGCGCCTCGAGATCGCGCTCGACGACAATCTCATAGCGCTTCACGCTGCCACCGCGGTTCCACACGAACATCGAGATGGCGCCAGGCACCTTGCCGTGGACCAGCAACTGGTTCGGCGACGTGACCAGGGCGTCAGCTACATCCGCCTTCGTCAACGAGACGCGCGAGATTGGCTGACCGATGTCGACCAGCGTGGAACGACCCACGATCAGTCGCACGGCGTTGGCGTCGCTGGCCGCTTCAGGCTCGCGTGCCGGCACCGCACTCGATGGCATCGCGGCGGCGACGGTCGGGCCAGGAGCGATCTGCGCGAACGATCGGTGCGGTAACCCGAACACACCGATGATCAACATCTGAACGCCGCACGCAGCGGCCCATTTCTGCTGCCCTGTCATTCGCATCGTGCTACTCCTGCGCCACAACTTCCTGCGAGCGCTTGTCACCGCGGATCATTTCAACCGTTGGGGCCGGGGCGGGCGCTGGGGCGACCTGCGTCTGCGGCCTGCGTCCGGTAGACGCTGAAGCGACTCTCTTGACCGGAGCTCCGGTGCCCATGAGCACCGCGGGCTTGATTCCGTTGGTCACGGGTGCCGTCTTGTCGAGAGGGTTGCGGAGCGCGAGCTGAATCTTGCCCTCTGTGCTCGCCAGGGTGACCTTCTCGGCCTCCTCTGGATTGACCAGCAGGGTCACGACCGTGACCTGGATCGGCTTGTTCTTCTCGTCCTGCTCGATCTTCGTGCCGGCGGCGAGCACCAGCACGTTGGTGAGAATCACTTTCGAGGTCACGTCGATCTGATCCCGCGTCGGACTCAGGGTCCCGACCACGTCAACCCGCGTCCCCGGCAGCACATACCCGGCGACGCCGATGACCTCGTTCACGCGAACCGACAGGGCGCGAGATCCTTCCGGAATGACCGGCGGCAATCCCGCGCCTGCTTCTTTCGACGCGAGCTTCGACGGCAGGAACGGCTCGTTGGCCATCACCGGCATGATCAGACCGCGGCCGATCAGATCTTCCGGCTTGCCGAATGCGCCAGCGGGCACCGCATTACTCGGCCACTGCACGGCGCGCAAGTCTTCTTGACGAAGGCTCGCGCCGATCTGCAGGTCCTGCGCAGCCACGAGCACAGCGCTCGTCGGTACCGACGCGGCGACCGATCCCTTGGGCGCGTTCTGCATGTACTGGTAGGTGCCGTACGCGAACGTTCCACCAGCTGCCACGGCCAGGGCCAACACGATGAAAACGCGGATGCGAGCCATAAGCTACGAACTCCTCTGTCGCTGCAACAAGTTCCCGTGTCGCTGAGGGGCGAACATTACCGTGCCGTCACAACAGCGCAGCCATCACCACGCCGATCGCGATGGCCGGCGCATACGCAAACCGATTGTCGGCAGCCGGCGACTCGATCGCTGGCACCACCGACTTACCACCCGTCACGAGCCGCGCCGTCATGCCGACGGTGTGCGCCAGGCGACGTCGCCGCAGCGCAACCACTAACGCGAGTACTCCACCCGCGAGGGCGGTAAACACAAACGCGCGAACCGTCGTTGCCGGTCCGAGCAGGGCGCCGGCTGCGGCGAACAGCTTCACGTCGCCTGCGCCAGTCGCGCCAAAAATATTGCCTGGCAGCATGAAGGCAAAACCGAGGAGGAGGCCGACGATGGCGCCTCCGATGCCCACTCTGCCAAGTTGCGTCGCCGCGAGTCCCAATCCGACGATGACCAGCGAGCCGGTCAGCGCATTTGGGATTCGCCGGGTACGCAGATCGATCACCGCCGCGAGGCCAGTGGCTGCGGCGAGAATCGCGACCACCAGCGCGTCAGAGGGCGCTAGTAGTGGCATCGATCGCATCCCACAACACCGTGTTAATCGTCGTTCCGACCGACGTGACAGCCGCGACAGCCGCCAAGGCGATCAGCGCGACCAGCAACGCGTATTCGAGCAAGTCCTGCCCGTCCTCGCGGGAACACCACTGGCTCCACACTCGAATGGCTAAGCGCGCAAACATGTCGGCCTTCCTTCCCAATACGCGTTGAGAGTCAACGTGAGGGGGAGGACGGACGTGAGTCCGCCCTCGTCATGCCCCTCCCGCCGGCTCACTAGGGATTCGCCTTGCCGAGCTCGGAGCTGATGTCCTGGAAGATCGAGTTCACACCAGATCCGGTCGAGGTGATCGCCACAACGCAAACGAGCGCGATCAACGCGACGAGCAGCGCGTACTCAAGCAGGTCCTGGCCCGAGTCATTGCGCAGCAGCTTCGCGCGAAGGTAGCTAACGAGGTTGTTGAAGTTCATGACGTCCCTTTCCTTCAAGCGCGTCGCCGAGATGACGCGCGCTCCTGTTTCGAATGCGGCCACCCGTCCGGGCACGACCGCGACCACGACCTGATAAGCGCAACGCATGTGCCACGCGGCAGAGCCGCAGCATCGGAATGCGGCAAAGCGTCTGTCCTTCCACGGAGTTACGGCGCAGCGTGAGTGCAGCGCCGTTGTGCATGAATGTGAGGTCTGTCCCGGCCGCCGCCGCTCAATTCGTAATCGACAGCGCACGTTTCGTGTGCGCGACCGGTGTCTCGAGGTGAAACGCAGGCCTGTGCGTGCACGCCAAACCACGCAGACGTCGCATTCGATTTCGTAAGACCACCTGACGGATTTCGACGATCACTGATCGCCGACCGTGGTCCCGATGGCGAGGCGCGATTGCTGTAAACCTGTCTGGACGCGGCAGTACCGCTCGATCTTCAGCGAACGGGTATGTGGCTTGCGATCACGCCCACCGTGCTGGAGTGTCTCGAGGACTAGTGTTGTATGAGACGCGTATTTGGCGACGCCGTGATCTCGTTCGGTGCGGTGCTGGCTCTGCTCGTGATGCTGGTCTCAGTCGATCCACGCGTGCGCTATCAACTGTCAAGCGCGTGGGATGGGTCGGGAGCCACAACGAGTGTGAGCAAAGACCTGGTCGAGGTGTCGTCGGTGATACTGCAGGCGCTCCAGGATCACGGCATCGCGAACGCTCCCCTGATGATCTTCGCGCTGGCGGCAACAGTACTCGTGCTCTTCATGCTGCGAACTTGACCAATGCAACTCATTCTTGCAATCGACAGTGATCCTCGGCGGTCAGAACAACTCGCCTCATTGGTCCGCAGGCTTCAGGCGGACCTCGTACAGGCGACATCAGCTGGGGAAGGACTGCTGGCGCTGCAGGACCGCATCCCGGATCTGATCCTCACGGCGCCGCTGCTGTCGCCATTTGACGACGGCGTCCTCGATGAATATCTCCGCGACCTCGGGGCCGCGGGAGCACACGTGCAGACCGTGCGCATTCCGATGCTCAATCCGGAGCCCAAGCGGAGTTCGTTCGCGAACAGGCTGTTCGACCTGGGTCGAGGCCGTAATAACAAACCGTCGGCATCTGCGGCAACACCGGATGGTTGTGACCCGGACGTGTTCGCTGACGAGATCTCGACGTATCTCTCGCGCGCGGCCAGCGCGAAGCCGACCGTTGCTCAATTCGCGCAGGCGCTGTCGCGTCACCAGGAGGCGCTGTCGCGTCCCCAGGAACAGGTGCCGCCGGCGCCGCCGGTCGCAAGTCGGGTCGACCCGATCAGTGACGAATACATCGCGGAGTTCAACGACGGCATCGTGCCGACGGACGCTCCGGTGATTGAACCGCAGTACATAGCGGCGTCTGAACCGGAGTACTTCGCAGCTTCTGAACCGGAGTACATCAAAGCCTCTCAACCGACGCCCATCGAAGCCATCGAGCCGACGCGCTCAATTTTTCGCGAGCCGACGGTTATCGACACGTCGGAATCATCATTCAATGACGTCTCTCGACTCGGCGGAGAACACATCGTCGACGCGATGCGAACCCCTGAGCCTGAGCCGGTGACGCCGATTGAGCCGATTCAACCGGCCCTGGGCAAGAGTGACTCGTTCGAAGCAGCGCTCGCGGCGATTCGGGCAGCGTGGACC
>JBKPRH010000504.1:0-11712 GCA_046765795.1 Acidobacteriota bacterium
GATGCAGGCGATCGACCGCGCCTTCTTGAACCCGCTGTCCTCGCTGCTCGCGTTGATCAACTTCAGACGGAACTCGACCGGGTCGGCATTCGCCGCGGCGGCGAGCTCGTCGATGAACGACTCTGAGGCGAACGTGGACTGTGGACCATTCGGGTCGCGCAGGTTTCCCGTTCGCAGCGGCGTTTCGAACACGGTCGGCAAACTCACCACATGCGTGGTCATGCGGCGGTTTGGGATCGCGTACATCTCGTTGGGGACCGCGGAGCTGCCGCGATTAGGCGCCGAAGGCCGTACGCCCATCAACTGCGCAATGAGCACCGTATCCGCCTCGTTGTAGCCAAGGTGGCCGAAGTCGGCGGCCCGTGCGTCGTAGTCGAACGCGATGAGATTGCCCTGTGCATCGAGACCGCCGCGCGCCTTCACGACAAACGCCGGTCCCTTGGTGTCCCACGCGGTTTCTTCGTTGCGCATCCACTGGACACGAACCGGCCGTCCAAGCTCTTTCGCCAGATACGCAGCCTCGAACCCGGCATCGTCAGCAGCCGTGCGACCGTAGGCCTGCGGTCCTTCCATCCAGACAACTCGAACGCGTTCCTTCGGGATCTGCAGGAACTGGGCGACGCCTTCGCGCATTCCGTACGACTTCATGTCGTTGGAATAGATCGTCAACTGATTGTTCGACGGGTCGGCCATCGCATGCGCCGGGCCGATCGACGTGTGGCCCTGGAACGGGATCTCGTACTCGGCTTCGACGACTCTCGCCGCCGTCATCATCGCCGCGTCGGGATTGCCCACGATGCTCGGCGGTGTGCTCGATGTCGGCTTCGCAGTACGCATGAAGCCGTAGAGATCCTCGGATGACGGGAATGCCGCGGCGGCGGGCTTGTCCCAGTTCACCTTCAGTTGACGCGCCGCCTGTATGGCCTGCTCTTCGCGCTCGCAGACGACGGCGACATAGTTGCCCTTGCTCACGACCTTCACCAGGCCGGGCACGTTCTTCACCGAGGATTCGTCGATGCTCACGAGCTTCGCGCCCGCAACCGGTGGCTTGACGTTGCGCGCGTGCAGCATGCCGGGCACTTTGACGTCCACTGCCCACGTGAGCGAGCCGTCCACCTTCGCCGGGATGTCGTAACGCTGCGGTGAGTGGCCGACGATCTTGAACTGGTTGACGTCCTTGAGCCGAGCCTGCCCTGTCGTCGCGTTGATGTTGCTGCCGGTCAGCGTGGTGTTGAACTTGCGTCCGCCGATCAACTCGCCATACGTGACGCGCTTGGCGGCGTCTCCTGTGACCGCCACGACGCCATCGCTGACGGTCAGCTGCGCGACAGGCACACCGAGACGCGCGGCGGCCATCTCGAGAAGCACGCGACGCGCTTCAGCGGCGACGCGACGCATCGGATACCCGTCGGTCTGCAGCGCATCAGATCCACCGGAGCCGCCCTGATCGACCGTGACGTCGGTGATGCCCATCACGCAGGTCGTCTTGTCGTACGGCATGTCGAGCTCGTCGGCCATGATCTGGCGGAACGCTGTGCCAGTTCCCTGACCGAGATCCGTTTTGCCGACGAAGAAAGTCGCGGTGTTGTCCGGACGAATCACGATCCACGAGTCGAGCTGCTTGTAATCGAGATCGGGATACGGACCCGCACCCGTGCCCTGTGCGTCGAGCACGACGTCCCCGGCCACGGTGAGGCCGACGACCAGCGCGCCGGAGGTCTTGAGGAAGTCGCGCCGTGTGGCAGTCATGCGATCACCTCGCTCTCCGTACGCGGCACCGATGCAGTCGTCTTCGACGAGGCCATCGTCTTCGAGGCGAGCTTGATCGCGCTGTGGATCCGGTAATAGGTCATGCATCGGCACAGCGTGTTGGCCATGCCCTGACGAATCTGCGCATCGGTCGGTGTCGGGTTCTTGTCGAGCAGCGCCTTGGCGGTCATGATCTGCCCGTTTTGACAGAAGCCGCAGGCCGGCACCTGCTCGTCGATCCACGCCTGCTGCAGCGGGTGCAGCTTGCCGTTCTGCGCGAGACCTTCAAGCGTGGTGATCTCGGCGCCAGCGACGGTCGAGACCGGCCGGATGCACGAGCGTACCGCTTCACCCTTGATGATCACCGTGCACGCGCCGCACTGACCGAGTCCGCAGCCGAAGCGCGGGCCGTGCAGGTCGAGGTCGTTGCGGAGCACATAAAGCAAGGGCGTCCCCGGATCGACGTCCACCGTTCGCGACGTGCCGTTCACTCGCAAAGTAATACTGGCCACAGTTATGACTCCAGATCGTACGTAGTGTCCGGCTTCAGCCGGACCGACCGTCGTAGTGTCCGCCAAATGCCCGTTACGTCTCAAGGCGATAATGGTCGGGTTATGTCTACTGCTTCAGCTTCGTTCATTGCCCCCGACGCCCTGCTGTCCCATTGGCAGGGTCATCGTCGTCTCACGCGCCGTGTGATCGACGCCTTCCCCGACGACAAGCTCTTCACCTTCTCTGTCGGCGGCATGCGCCCGTTCGGCGAGCTGGCGATGGAGATGCTGACAATGGGTGGGCCCCTTCTGCACGGCATTATCACCGGACAATGGGACAGCTCATGGGACCGCTCGGCGCGCCCGAAGCAGGAACTGCTGCGACTGTGGGACGCGGCGACCGCCGACATCGACGCGCTCTGGAAGAAAATACCGGCCGAACGCTTTCATGAAACCGCGACGGCCTTCGGCCAGTACCCGGGAATCGTGCGCGACCTGATCCTGTACGTGATCGACAACGAGATCCATCATCGCGCCCAGGGATACGTCTACCTGCGCGCGATGGGCATCGAGCCGCCGCCGTTCTACGACCGCAGCTGAACGAGAAAAAACATGAAGACCACTACTTTTGTTGCCATCGCATTGTTCGCCGGCGTCACCACCGCACTTGCTCAGGGACCGATGCGTCCTGGACGCTGGGAGTCAACGATGCAGATGGAGATGGCTGGATCGCCTGTCCAGATGCCGGAGATGAAGAACACGCGGTGCGTCACACCGGAGGACGCGAAAGATCCGAGCCGCTCGCTGCCAAGCGGCCCTGAAGGGCGCGGCGGTCAGAAGCCGGACTGCAAGATGACCGACTATAAGGCGTCGGGCAACACAATCACCTGGAAGATGGTGTGCAGTCAGCCCCAGGCCATGACCAGCACCGGCGAGATGACGTTCACCGACGACAGCTACACGGGTACGATGAAGATGGACTCGCCACAGGGTCCGATGACCATGAAGCTCGCCGGCAAGCGCGTCGGCGACTGCAAGTAGCGTCCGGCTTAAGCCGGACACTACACCGTGCTATTCCTGGCGCAGCGCGCGCAGTGGATCGAGGCGTGTCGCTCGCAGCCCAGGCACCAGGCACGCTGCGAGGCCGACCAGCGCAAAGAGCGCGAGCGCGAGGCCCGCGGCGGGATCGGTGAGCGGCACGTCCACGAGTTGCGTTGACACCGCGCGTCGCAGCGCGATCGACGCGACGATGCCGAACACTACGCCAATGAGAATCAGACGTGCGCCGCTGCCGACGATCGTCTGCAACACGCCGCGCGGTTGCGCACCAAGCGCCAACCGAATTCCGATCTCGCGCGTCCGCTGCGTGACGACATACGACATCACGCCGTAGATGCCGAGCGCACACAGGCAGAGCGCAAGGCCAGCGAACACACCCATGACCCACGTGATGAATCGCGAGAGCGATGACCGGGTGCGGATCCGTTCGACCATGGTCGCAACGTCGTAGACAGCAATCGTGGCGTTCGCGGCGCGAATGGCCTCACGTACTGGCGCAATCATCGACGCCGGCGGCACGGCGGTGCGAATCGCCAGCGCGATTTGCGCGTTGTTGTCGCCGAATGGCAAATAGACGTCGGGATCGCGGTCCAATTCACCTGCGACACGCCGATAGCGCACCTCGCGCACGACACCGACGATCGACATCCAGGGACTCTTCGAGTCGCTGGCGCCGAACTTCAACCGTTTGCCGATTGCATCCTCACCGGGCCAGTATCGGGACGCCAGCCGCTCACTGACGATGACTACGGATGGTGTTCGCGAGGCCTCGCTGTCGAGAAACGTACGGCCGGCCACGAATGGAATGCGCAGTGTGGTGAAAAAACCTGGCGACACACGGTGCACGTAGGCTCGCGGCCGGTTCTGGGCGGTGAACGTGGCCTGACCCTCTGGCGAAAACGAATTCGCGCCCGCGTTGCCATCGAGCGGCAGGTCGTTACCGAGAGAGGCCGAGGAGACACCAGACACCGCGCGAAGGCGTTCGAGCAGTTCACGTCCCGAGACGAGTGGCGCTGGAGGCGCAGGTCCGCTCGGCAGACTGATGTGAACCGTCAGCAGCGAATCAGGATCAAAACCGGGATCGATCGCCGCCACTTTACGAACCGACTGAATCATCAGGCTGGCGCCCACCAGCAACACAATCGCCAGCGCGACTTCTGCTACGACCAGGGCGTTCCGAAGCCGCTGCGACCTGGGTCCGTCACTTCCGCGTGACGACTCCTTCAGTCGCGCACTCAAATCGGCGATGCGGATCTGCCACCACGGCGCTGTCCCGACGACAACGGCGCAGATCAGCGAGACCGCAATTGTGAACGTCGCTGCTCGAACATCGAGGCCAGGTGTGAAGATGAGCGGGAATGGCACCGGGCTCTGCCTGATCAGCACACGGACTGTAGCTTCCGCCAGCAATAGCCCTGCGGCGGCACCGAATACGGTCAACACGCAGCTTTCCGTGACGAGTTGCTGGAGCAGCCTGGCCCTTCCGGCGCCGATGGCCATTCGCAGCGCAATCTCACGACGGCGCACTTCGGATCGCGCAATCAGCAGGTTGGCGACGTTGGCGCAGACGATCAGCAGCACGAATGCGATTGCCGCCATCAGCAGTTGCAGCGCCAGTCGCAGACGGCCGAAGAGTTCGGTTGAGAGCGGACTCACTTCGACGCCTCGCGCTTCGTTGGTGGCGGGATACTCGCGAGCCAGCCGCGCGGCGATGGTGTTCATGTCGCTTTGAGCCGCCTCCAACGTGACACCAGGCCGGAGTCGAGCGAGGACGAAGAATCCTCGATTGCCGCGGTTGAGCATGCTATCGGATGGTGCGTACTGCCCAAATGGAATCCACAACTGCGCGTCATTCTCGATGCCGAGAAACCCTGTTGACATCACGCCGATGATCGTGAAGCGCCGTCCACTGAGTGTCACGGCGCGCCCAAGCACCAGCGGGTCGGCGGCGAACTTGCGACGCCATAGACCGTCGCTGAGGACGATGACGAGTTCAGAACCGTCGACCTGATCTTCGTCGGCGCGAAAGGTCCGGCCAAGCGCGGGCGTCGCGCCGAGCAACGAGAAGTACGAGGCCGACACGAACTCTGTCTCGATGCGCTCCGAGCTGTCGGTCTCGGTGAGCGTCTGCATCTGTGAGTCGACGGCCGCGAGATCCTCGAACGAGCGCGTGGCCTGTGCCCGCCAGTCGAGAAAGTCGGGATACGACGCTCCCCGGCGCTCAATCTGCCCTCGATCAACGTTGCCAATCAGATTGACCAAGCGATCGGGATCCTTGTATGGGATCGCCTGCGTACGTGTCGCGTCCACCACGCTGAAGACAGCGGTGTTGCCACCGATGCCGACCGCAAGCGCGAGGACCGCGACCGCGGAAAAGCCGGGCGAGCGACGAAGGCTGCGAACCGCATGCCCCACGTCGGTCCAGATGTTGTCGAACCACACACGTATCCTCATCCCGCGCACTCATAGTCAAACCGCGTACCGCGGAAGGAGCAAGAAACCACGGTAGTTTCGGGCTTCCGCCAACCGCCCCAAACACATCCGTTCGTCCGTGGGACGACGTTGTACGATCGTGGGATGAAGCGATCGGGCGTCGCCGACCTGCCACTGCATGGCGGCCGCGTGCCTGCCTGGTTGGCGTCGCGCATGTCGACGCTCGGGACCGCGATTGCCGAGAGCGTCCTGGTCCATTACGGCCGGCCGGCGCTGCTGTCGCGCCTGAGCGATCCGTTCTGGTTTCAGGCGCTCGGATCGGTGATGGGCATGGACTGGCATTCGTCCGGCATCACGACCTCGGTGATGGGTGCGTTGAAGCGCGGACTCAACCCCCGAGCCCACGAGCTCGGCGTGTACATCTGCGGCGGCCGCGGCAAGCAATCGCGCAACACGCCCGGCGAGCTGCGCACGATCGCAGAGCGCATCAACCTCGATGGTGAGGCGCTGGTCCGTACCAGCCGCCTGACCGCGCGCGTCGACAACAACGCCGTCGCGGATGGCTTTCAGATCTATCTCCACTCGTTCATCCTGACGCGCGACGGTGACTGGGCGGTCGTGCAGCAAGGCATGAACGAGGACAGCCGGCTGGCGCGGCGATATCACTGGCACTCGTCAGTGGTCCGCGATTTCACCTCTGAACCACACACAGCGATCGTTGGCGAGCATACCGGGACGATCATGAATCTCGTCGATCGTCAGGCGCGTCCGGCGCAGGATGCCCTGCTGGCAATCGCGCGTGAAGATCCCGCACGCACGCTTGCGGACGTCCGAGCCGCCTCCGCGCTCGGCGCTTCGGCCCCCAGGCATCTCACGATGGCGCGGCATCTTAGGATGCCGCGCCATCATGACGTGCGCGCGACCGACGTCAACGAGAAGCGCCTCGGCGCGGTGCTGGCGCTCGCGCACGAACGCGACCTGCGCGACTTCGCGTCGTTCCTGTTACTCGAGCAGCTCGGGCCGCGCACATTGCAGTCGCTCGCACTCGTCGCCGAAGTCGTCCACGGCACGCCGACCCGGTTCAACGATCCGGCGCGCTTCGCGTTCGCGCACGGCGGCAAGGATGGCCATCCCTTCCCGGTGCCGCTCAAGGTCTACGATGAATCCATCGCGGTGCTGCGCCGCGCGCTGGATTCGGCCAGGCTCGGCGACAACGAGAAGCTCGGAGGCTTCAAACGCCTCGACACGTTCACCCGCGCGGTCGAAGCGCGGCGCGGACCGGAAGCCGATGTGGCCGCGACGATCGCGCACGAGCAGGCCATCTCGAAGTCGCTCGGCGGTCGAACGGTGTTCGACGACCAACCCGCGCGCTTGCGGGAAGGCGCACCTCGACCCTTCGACGCCGCTCAGGGCAGGCCGCGCCGGGGCCAGCTCGGCCTCTTCGACTAACACATCCGTCGAACTCGTTGGCGCGCAGGATGCACCGACGAGATGCCATGAGAGCCATGTGTATCGCTCTCGTCGCGACGGCGGCCATTGCCTGCGCGATGACCGGCATCGCCACCGTCGAGGCGAGCAAGCCTTCGGTAGAAGTGGACATGCGGAATGTGGATCTCCACATCACCCCGCAGATTGAACTTCAGGTTCGACATCTTCGCGGCCGGTTCACACCTCTCGGCTCACGGACTGCGCCGTATCTCGACGACCCGGGCAGTTACACGGTCACCGTGGACACCGGCGAAGTCGCTGTCGATATGCCGTCACTCAACGCTATCGTCAGCCGCGCGCTCGAACGAGCCCGGTCGAATGTCCGTCGTGTGGAAATCTCCGTGGACGACAAGGGACAGCTTCGGCAAAAGGGTGTGGTGAAGAAGGGCATCAACGTGCCGTTCGACATGACGGCCAATGTCGGCGTCACGCCTGAGGGGCTCCTTCGAATTCATACCGAGTCCGTGAAAGGCTTCGGCATACCGGTGAACCCGCTGCTCAAGATTCTGCGCGTGCAGACCGACGATCTGATTCGGGTCGATCCGGGTCATGGCATCCGCGCCGAGGGCAACGATCTGCTACTCGACATCTCGCAACTGCTCCCACCGCCCGGTTTTCATGGTCCGCTGACATCGGTCCGCGTCGATCGCGGTGCGCTGATTCAAGTCTTCGGTTCCGGCGAGCCACGCCCGCTCTCGCTCCCCGCGACGTCGAAGAATCACATCTACTGGCGCGGTGGTCAGCTCTCGTTCGGAAAGCTCACGATGACGGACACCGATCTCGAGCTCGTGGACGACGACCCACGCGACCCGTTCGACTTCTCGGTCGATCGCTGGAATGAGCAACTGGTGGCCGGGTATTCGAAGACGACAGCGGACCGCGGGCTGCGCGCGCACATGCCCGATTACAACGATCTGCGGCACTAGACCATTGTTGATTGAGGATCTTTGATTGGTGAATCGTTGTTGATTGGTGATTCTCGATGGTTGATTGGCAGGATGACCTCAATCACCAATCAACACTCGTCAATCAACAACGAATCAAGAATCCAAAATCATTAATCAACAATTGAAGCCCCCGGAGGCGCGGTGCTCGATCGCACAACCAGCGTATGTGGCAGCGTGACCGATTCCGGTGAGCCGCGGCCCTGAAGAATCTCGAGCAGCAGCCGCACAGTCCCCTCACCGATCTGTCGCATGGGTTGCGCGACCGTCGTCAACGGCGGATCGGTGTACCTCGCGAAACGGATGTCATCGAAGCCGACGACAGAAAGATCGTCGGGGATGCGCAGCTTGCGGCGACGCGCCGTATCGATGACACCGATCGCCATCTCGTCGTTGAAACAGAAGATCGCGGTCGGCGCCTCCTTGCGACCGAGCAGCCGCTCGGCAGCAACGGCTCCGGATTCGATCGAGAAATCACCGTTCATGACGATGAAGTCTCGCTCCGCACCGGCCTTCTTCGCACGCGAGGTCGCGCCGCGCAGACGATCGCGGCTCAACGGACTGACCAGCGGTCCCGTGACGATACCGATCCGGCGATGGCCGAGGCGATACAGGTGGTCCATCGCATCGGACGCCGCGGTGGCGTTGTCGATGTGCACGCTGGGAATGCCGAGACGCGGGCTGAACTCGCAGCCGTTGACGATCGGCGCCCGCCCGGGTGGCATCGATCGCACCAATGCCGCCGCTTCTTTCGGCAGACGATGGCCAAGAAAGATCAGACCGTCCGCTTCCTTGCGTCGCAGCATCAGCGCATAGCGCTCTTCACGCTGCTCGTCATGCTGGGTGTCGCCAAGCAGCACCGAGTAGCCCTCGCGCCCCGCAGTGTCTTCGATGCCTTGCAGGATCAGCGAGAAGAACGGATTGGAGATGTCGGGCACGCTGACGACGAACTTCTTCGTGCGCAGGGTGCGCAGGTTCGTCGCGGCGGCGTTCGGTGTGTAGCCAAGACGCTCGACCGCCGCCATCACTTTACGCCGGGTATCGGGCGCAACAACATCTGGTTGGCTGAGTACTCGCGAGACGGTCGCCGTGGACACGCCCGCGCGCTTCGCAACCTCGTAGATATTTGACACCGATACCCGATCATACGCGCCGCGGAGTCCGGAAAAGCAAACAGCGCTAGTCGGACGTCGGATGCTCCACGCTATCGATCACCCACACCTCCACTGGTCCCTTCGTCGCATCGAGCTTCAGTCCGAGCTGCTCCTGGAGTGCGGTGAAGAAGTTCGGTGCGTCGGGATCGATGGGTGGCGGCGTCGCTCCCGGCGGCAGCTGGCCTGGTGGCACCTCGGGTTGGAACTCCAGCTCGAACTCCCAGTTGCCGGTGAGTCCCGTGCGGTCGACAACGGCACGGCCGACGCGGGCAGAGATACTCCTCGCGAACAGATCCAATGGATAGTTGCCAAAGCGGATGCGACCGGGTCCTTGCTGGATCCCGCAGACCACCGGCGGCGTACCGCCTTGTGACGGTGGCGGAGCCCCGCGCCTCGCGGCGAGTTCCTCGGGCGAGCAACCCCCTTTCGCCGGAACCAGTTTCGGTCCCGGCTTCCCTCCCGTCTTTGCCATCGTCAGCGCATAGATGTCCAGCTCTCGCGTCTCCTTGTGGATCTTGAGCTTGAACCGATCGCCGAGCAGCGTGCGAGTGGCCAGCATCATGTGATCGGCACCGGTACCCGGAATCACCGCGGGCGGATCGCCGTCCATTTTGGCGACGATGTCGTAACGCTCGTTGCTGACCCAGTCAGGTCCGCCGACCAGTTGATAGCCCTGGATTTGATAAGCGAAGGTGATGAGCAAGCGCACTGGAGTGTTGAACGTGTTGAAGCGCCCGCCCGGCTGCCGCCGGATCCCCTGGCCCGGCGGATTGCCGGGATCACTGGGCTTCACAGACGCCGCCTCGAAGTACAACGGAATGTTGGGATCGGGCGCGGGCACATTGCCGGCCGGGGCGCCGAACGACTGGGCCTGCGGTCGCGGCGCTGTCAGGACCACGAGAGCAATCGCCAGCGCGGTGGCAGTGAGCAGCATCAGATTGCGCATAGGTACTCCACGAATCGTCTTGCGCTTAGACAGTGGAAGAGTTCCATTGGTTTGTCGCGTGGATGGCACGCCGCGTGCTCACTCCAGCGGCGATGGACGTCATCAGTATTCCAACCGACGAATGGCGGCTTGCGGGACGACTGGCGCTCGCGGCGCTACTCGGCGGAATACTCGGCCTCAATCGCGAGATTGCTCTCAAGCCCGCCGGCTTGCGCACTCACGCGCTGGTCGCTCTCGGAGCGGCGCTCGTCACGGTGACGGGGTTGGCGCTGATGGTCCCACCAGGCAATGACATCTCCGCACCAGGACGAGTCATCCAGGGCCTGATCGCCGGAATCGGCTTTATTGGGTCCGGCGTGATCTTGCATCGCCGCGACAACTACACGGTTGAAGGCCTCACGACTGCCGCAACGATCTGGGTGATCGCGGCAGTAGGTGTGGCCGTCGGTGCCGGCCTATGGCGCTCCAGCATCATCGTCGTCGTCATCTCGCTAATCTTGCTCGCGGTCGGCGGCCCGATCGATCGGTTCATTCATCGATTCAGCAAGCGCGACGACCGGAATCAGTCGGGCGAAGGACGCTGAACGTTTTCGACGACGAGCACCTCCACCGATCCTTTCGTCGGCGCGAGCTTGAGTCCGAGGTCTTCCTGAATGGCTGTGAAGAGGCTCGGCGCATCGGAATCCGGTGAGGGCTCGGGAGCATAGGTCAGATCGAACGTCCAGTTGCCAGTGAGTCCGGTGCGATCGACAACCGCGCGACCGACGGTCTGCGACAGACCATTCGCGAAGAGCGTGAGCGGGTATCCGCCGAAGCGAATACGTCCCCGACCGAACTGCTGTCCACAGAGGAACGGCGGTTCTCCATCCGTCGGCACCCGCACCGGTCCGGTGGTTCGCGCACGTGCCGCCATCGCGGCACAGTCCTCGGTGGACGGCTTCAGCGCGCGCCCGGGTTGTCCGCCCGCCTTCGCCATCGTGAGTGCATAGATATCGAGTTCGCGCATCTCGCGACGAACACGCAGTCCGAAGCGATCGGCGAGCAGCGCCTGTGTCGCCAGCCGCATCGGGTCCGGTCCTGCCGTCACGATCGACGGTGGATCACCTTCCATCTTGGCGACGATGTCGAAGCGCTCGTTGGCCGTCCAGTCGGGCGCGTCGATCAACTGATGCGCCTGCAACTGATAGGCGTAGAGAATCAGGAAACGGACCGGCACGTTGACAGCGGTGAATCGTCCTCCGGGCGCACGCGACAGACCTTGACCTGGCGGATTGTCGGGGCTGGCGGGTTTCACTGAGGCCGCTTCAAAGACGTACGACTGCGCCAATGCCGACGTGATTGCGATAACCACGATCGCTGCCACGACGAAGCGAGTCATGGCCGAGAGCATAGACGAGCGTATTGACACAAAAAAAGAGGGACGTGGGTGTGAATCCACGTCCCTCTCC
>JBKPRH010000505.1:0-18668 GCA_046765795.1 Acidobacteriota bacterium
GACTACACCGAACGCGGTGCGTTCGGCTTGATCGTCAATCGGCAAATGGACGAATTCGCCCACGCCGTGGTGAAGACCGATCCCAAAGTGAACGTGGACCCGGATCTGCGGCTCTTTGTTGGCGGCCCGGTTGACGCACACAGCACATGGATCGTCATGGCCGAGGCTCAGGGCCCGGATGACGAACAGCGCGAGGTGTGCCCTGGTGTGCTCCTATCCGTCTCTCGGCGACTGACGCTCGAGTTGCTGCAGTCGCCACCCTCGAACCGCGCGCGTGTCGTCGTCGGCTGTGCGGTGTGGGGGCCGGGGCAGCTCGATGCCGAGATCGCCGAATCGTCGTGGCTGACGATGGACATCGATCCATCGCTGATCTTCGGCGTTCCGCCGGAGCAAATGTGGGAGACGGCGATTCGTCGTCTCGGGACGGATCCTGCGAAGCTGCAGGTGAGCTCCGGAGTGCACTGACGACAACATGAGATTTCTCACGATTCTCGTTTCAAGTCTCGCGCTTGTGACCGCATGCAGCCGCGAGGCTTCCCAACCAGCCGTGCCAACGCAAACCACGACAGCCGCTCCAGCCGCCGACACCGAAACGAAGAAACTCGAGACGATGGCTGCGCGATTTGCGCCTGTCGATCTCACCGCTGACATTTCGAAGCTGCCAGACAACGAACGGCAGGCGCTCGCGAAGCTGGTTGAAGCGGGAAGGGTCTTCGACGCGTTGTTCCTGCGTCAGGTCTGGAACGGCAACGAGACGATGTTGTTGGACCTGGTGCGCGATGGCTCAGCGCGCGGACGTGCGCGGCTGCATTACTTCGCGATCAACAAGGGACCGTGGTCGCGACTCGACCACAACGAGCCGTTCATTCAGGGCGCGCCGGCCAAGCCGCCACAGGCCAACTTCTATCCGGCGGGTGCTACCAAGGAAGAGGTCGAAGCCTGGATGAAGAGTCTCTCCCCGGCCGAGCATGCGCGCGCAAGCGGATTCTTCACGACCATCCGCCGTGGCCCGGACGGCAAGTTCATCGCGGTGCCGTACTCGCTCGAATATCAAGGAGAACTCGCGCAGGTGAACACTCTGCTCCGTGAAGCAGCGGCGCTCACGACGCAGCCGACGCTCAAGAGCTTTCTCGAGAAGCGCGCCGCAGCGCTGTTGAGCAACGACTATTACGACAGCGACATCGCCTGGATGGCGCTCGATGCCAGCATCGAGCCGACCATTGGTCCGTACGAGACGTACGAAGACGAGTGGTTCGGCTACAAGGCCGCCTTCGAGTCGTTCATCACCTTGCGCGATGATGCCGAGACGCAGAAGCTATCGCGATTCAGCTCGGAACTGCAGGATGTCGAGAACAACCTGCCCATCGATCCGAAATTCAGAAATCCCAAGCTTGGCGCCTCTGCGCCCATTCGAGTGGTCAACACCGTGTTCTCGTCCGGCGACGGCAACCGCGGTGTCCAGACCGCCGCGTTCAATCTGCCGAATGACGAGCGGGTGATCACCGAGAAGGGCTCCAAGCGAGTGATGCTGAAGAACACGCAGGAGGCCAAGTTCAAGACGGTGCTGCAGCCGATCAGCATGGTGGCGCTGGCCGCCGATGACCGGAAACACCTGTCCTTCGACGCGTTCTTCACTCACATCCTGATGCACGAGCTGATGCACGGGCTCGGGCCGCACAACATCACGGTCGGCGGGCGTGCCACGAACGTTCGTTTGGAGTTCAAGGACATCTACAGCACCATCGAGGAAGCCAAAGCTGACATTTCGGGGCTCTGGGCACTGCAGTTCCTCGTCGATCGCGAGAAGCTCGACAAGTCATTCAACGACACGATGTACACCACGTATCTCGCGTCGATGTTCCGCTCGATCCGCTTCGGCATCAACGAAGCACACGGCCGCGGCGTGGCGATCCAGCTCAATTACTTCCTCGATCACGGCGGTGTCACCGTCGCCCAGGACGGGACGTTTGCCGTCAACATGGAGCGCATCAAGCAGAACGTGACCGACCTGACGCGCGACATCATGACGATGCAGGCGACCGGTGATGTGCAGGCGGGCAAGCAGATGATCGAGAAGCTCGGTGTTGTCCGGCCGCCGGTGCAGGCCGTGCTCGATAAGTTGAAGGATGTGCCCGTCGATATCGAGCCGAGGTTTGTGACGGCCGATCAGCTACTGGCTGGAAAGCGGTAGCCCAAAGCCCAAAGCCTAAAGCCCAGAGCCCGCGTCCAGAGCCCAAAGCCCAGATATAATCCGGCCACATTTTCAAGGAGGCTTCCTGTGCGCATCGGGCGTCTTCGTGGCCGTGCCATCCTTCTGCTCGCCGTCTTCACGACGGCCGGTCTTCTGGTCGCACGCGAGCTCGCGGGTCAGAGCCGGAACACTGTGCAGGCTCCGTACTTCGAGGTCGATCCCTTCTGGCCGAAGGCGCTGCCCAATCACTGGGTCCTCGGCTCGTCGATCGGCGTGTCAGTCGACGAGCGCGACCACGTCTGGATGATCCATCGCGGCTCGGCGACGCTGGCCGACAAAGAGAAAGCGCTCGAAACCAAGCTGTCCGACGAGTGCTGCGGCGCGGCGCCGCCAGTGCTCGAGTTCGATCCCGAGGGGACACTCGTGGGGCACTGGGGCGGTCCCGGCCAAGGCTACGAATGGCCGACGTCGAATCACGGCATCACCGTCGATCACAAAGGCAATGTCTGGATCGGCGGCAACGGCCCGGGCGACTCGCAGGTCCTGAAGTTCAGTCGCAGCGGCAAGTTCCTCCTGCAGATCGGCAAGGCCAACGCGCGCATGGTTCAGGCCGCGAGTGGCGCGAAGCCCACCTATGTCGGCGGCAGCAACGATCAGGTCTCATTCGGACGCGTGGCGAAGATCTTCGTAGACCCATCGGCGAATGAGGCGTACCTCGCCGATGGCTACTTGAACAAGCGCGTCGCCATCATCGACGCCGACAGCGGCAAGTTCAAACGCTACTGGGGCGCCTACGGCAACAAGCCTGACGACACCGACCTCGGTCCCTACAAGGCAACCGACCCGCCGGCGAAGCAGTTCCGCTCACCGGTGCATTGCGCCGATCTCTCGAACGACGGGCTCGTGTATGTGTGCGATCGTCCGAACAATCGAATCCAGGTGTTCAGAAAGGACGGCACGTTCGTGAAGGAAGCGTTCTTCGCGAAGAACAGCCTCGGCGACGGCTCGGTCTTCGATCTCGCGTTCTCGAAGGACCCGGCGCAGACCTATCTCTATATGGCCGACGGCAACAACATGAAGATCCGCATCCTGCGCCGCGACACGCTCGAGGAGCTCACCAGCTTTGGTGACGGCGGACGGCAGCCGGGACAGTTCTACGCCGTCCACAGCATCGCCGTGGATTCGAAAGGCAATCTCTACACGACCGAAACCTACGAAGGAAAGCGTCTCCAGAAGTTCGTCTACAAAGGGCTCCGCGCCGTGACGCGCAAGGAGCAGGGAACCGTATGGCCTCGATGAAGAAGGGTTTGTTTGTCGTCGCGCTTCTGGCGCTCGCGGCCGGTCCACAGGACCGGCCCTCCGCGCAGGCGGATACCAGTGGTGAATGGCGCACCTACGGCGCCGACCTGGCGAGCACGCGCTACAAGCCGTTCGATCAGATCAACAAGGACAATTTCAACAACCTCGAGGTCGCCTGGCGGTTCAAGACCGACAACCTCGGACCGCGGCCGGAGTTCAACTTTCAGTCCACGCCGCTCATGATCGGCGGATGGATCTACACGACCGCCGGCACGCGACGAGCCGTCGTCGCACTCGATGCAGCCACTGGCGAGATGAAGTGGATGCACAGTGAAGACGAGGGCAAGCGTGGCGAAGAAGCACCGCGTCAGCTCTCGGGACGTGGCCTCGCGTATTGGTCAGACGGACGTTCGGCGCGAATCATCTACGTCACACCGGGCTATCGCATGAAGGCGCTCGACGCCAAGACGGGCGCGCCGATCACATCGTTCGGCAAGAACGGCGTCGTCGATCTGAAGCAAGACGACGATCAGACGATGGACCTGATCACGGGCGATATCGGATTGCATGCCGCACCCGTGATCGCCAAGGACGTGATCATCGTTGGTGCCGCACACACCGAGGGCAGCCGTCCCGAGAGTCGTCGCAATGAAAAAGGCTACGTGCGCGGATTCGATGTGCGCACTGGCAAGAGGCTGTGGATCTTCCACACGATTCCCGAGCCTGGCGAATACGGCAGCGACACGTGGGAGCAGGACTCGGAGTCCTACACCGGCAACGCAGGTGTGTGGGCGCAGATCAGCGTGGACGAAGAGCTGGGCACCGTGTTCCTGCCAGTCGAGATGCCGACCGGTGATTACTACGGCGGCCATCGTCCTGGCGCAGGCCTCTTCGGCGAGAGTCTCATCGCCGTCGATCTGAAGACTGGCAAGCGCAAGTGGCATTACCAGTTCATTCAACACGGCATCTGGGATTGGGATCTGCCGTGCGCGCCGATCATCGCCGACGTCACGATCGACGGACGCATGCGGAAGATCGTGATGCAGCCGACGAAGCAAGGTTGGCTGTACGTCTTCGATCGCGTCACCGGCGAACCGGTCTGGCCGCTCGAGGAACGCAAGGTCGAGCAGTCCGACGTGCCGATGGAGAAGTCATGGCCGACGCAGCGCTACGTGATGAAGCCGCCGGCGTTCGAGCGGCAGGGCGTCACGATCGATGACCTGATCGACTACACGCCCGATCTGCGGGCTCAGGCAGTGAAGCTGGTGTCCCGGTTCAAGATCGGACCCATCTTCACGCCGCCCGTCGTCAGCACGTGGCCAGGTCCGCTCGCGACGCTGATGCTGCCCGATGTGACTGGTGGGGCCAATTGGCCAGGCGGTTCGTACGACCCGGAGACGGGAACGTTCTACATCTTCACGAACACCAACATCGCAGCGGTCGGCCTCATTCCGGGATCCGAGCGGCCGCAAAAGCCATCGGACATGAACTACGTGCGCGGGCAGGTCGTCGATCCCGCGAACCCGAAAGCGCCGGCAGTCGCGACCACGGTGCAGGGACTTCCGTTAGTGAAGCCTCCGTACGGCCGCATCAGCGCGATCGATCTGCACAAGGGCGAGATGTTGTGGCAAGTGGCGCATGGTGAGACGCCGGACAACATTCGCAATCATCCGGCGCTGAAAGGCGTGGCCATTCCTCGCACCGGGCGGCAGGGACGCATCGGCACGCTGGTCACGAAGTCACTCGTGATAGCCGGAGAAGGCGGCGTCTTCACGCTGCCGGACGGCCGCCGCGGTGCGATGCTGCGGGCTTACGACAAGCGCACCGGCCAGGATGCCGGCTCGATCTATATGCCCGCGCCGCAAACCGGCTCGCCGATGACCTACATGCTGAACGGACGGCAGTACATCGTCGTCGCGATCAGCGGCCAGAATTTTCCTGGGGAGTTGATCGCGTTTCGCCTACCGGCGAATTGACATTCAAAATTTAAAATACAAGATGCAAATGGTCACGGGACTGTTTGCATTTTGCCTTTTGCCTTTTGCATTACGCTGATCACATGAAGAGAGTCCTTTTGGCGCTCGTGTGCCTGGCGCCAGCCGTTCTGATTGCCCAGGGCCCCGAACGCTTTTCGGGGCCGTCCTCGCAAACCCTCGCGCAGCTCACTGGCGATTACTGGGAATGGCGGCTCGCCGTGGCGCCAGAGCTCGCCACGCGTGTTGGCCGCACCGAGCACAACGATCGCTGGCGCGACTTGTCGAAGGCGGCGCGCGATCGTCACCGCAAGGATCGTGAGGAGTTCCTGCAGAAGGCGATGTACCTGTCGCCCGGCAATCTCAATCCGACCGACCTGGTCACCTCGCTCCTGATGGAGCACGAGCTGCGGACGCAGCTCGAGGCCGAGAACTATCTGAATCTCGTGCAGCTCGTCTCGCAGTCAGACGGCGTGCACAACGACGTCTTCAACGTCGTCGATCAGATGCCGACGCGGACGGTGAAAGACTACGAGAACATCATCACGCGACTGCGCGCCTTGCCGACGCTCATCAATCAGTCGATCGACATGATGCGCGAGCAGCTTGCCGCCGGTCTCGCGCAGCCGGCGATCGTTGTCGATCTCACGCTTGATCAGGTGACAGCGCAAAGCAAGCCGTCAGCGGGCGAGTCGCCGCTGCTGGCTGCGTTTCGACGCTTTCCGAGCGAAATCCCGTCCAGTGAGCAGGAGCGCTTGCGCGCCCAGGCATACACGGCGTACGACCGGCAGTTTGTCCCGAGCTGGAAGACGCTCGAGACATTCCTGCGCGACAGCTATCGCAGGCAAGCGAGACCTGAGACTGCGTTGACGTCGTTGAAGGACGGACGCGCCGGGTACGCCGCGCTCATTCACGCCTTCACGACCACGAGGATGACTGCCGAGCAGATTCATCAGCTCGGTCTGCAGGAAGTGGCGCGGATCGAGAAAGAGATGGAGCGGCTCGCGCGCGCCGACGGCTTCACTGGTCCTGTCACCGAGTACGAGAAGCAGCTCGGACAGCGGCCTGGCATGCGCTTCACATCGCAGGCGGAGATGATTCAGTACGCGCGCGAGGGGCTGGCGCGTGTGCAGCCGGCGTTGCCGAAGCTGTTCCTCCGCGTGCCGAAGATGGCCGTGGACGTTCGGCCGATTCCCGCCGATCGAGAAGCATCCACTGCGTCGAACTACACCGCAGGTACTGCCGACGGCACACGGCCGGCGTGGTTCAACATGAACACCTACCGGCCGACCGAACAGGTGAAGTACCGCACCGAGGCGCTGGTGCTGCATGAGACGGTGCCAGGGCATCACTTGCAGATCGGCATCGCCCGCGAGTTGCAGGGGCTGCCCGAGTTCAGGAAGGTGTTCACGGCTGCGGCGTTCTCCGAAGGCTGGGGGCTCTATGCCGAGTCACTCGGGGCGGAGCTGGGTGTGTACGCCAATCCGACGACGAAGTTCGGGCAGTTGGCGAGCGAGCAGTTCCGTGCGGTACGGCTGGTCGTGGACACCGGCATGCACGCGATGGGCTGGTCGCGCGATCGGGCGCGCGAGTATTTCATGCTCCATGTGCCCGGCCAGTCGCTCGCCGAGATCGATCGCTATATCGCGCGGCCCGGTCAGGCTTTGGCCTACAAGCTAGGCGAGTTGAAGATCAAAGATCTCCGGCAACGTGCCGAACAGGCGCTCGGGACGAGATTCGACATCCGACAATTCCACGACGTTGTGCTGAGAAACGGGACGCTCCCGCTGGACTTGTTGGAGGAGCAGGTGAACGCGTATATCGCGTCATCCCGATAACGGCGTTGATATCGACGGTGGGAATAAGTCCCCACAAAACAGCGATTTCGGTGTATTCTCGCGTCGGTTGCGGCGGGAATTTTCGTGGCTTCCTGACAAAGAATTCAGAGAGTCTTCAGGTCCGGAACCGACGTAAGTCGGCTAGGATTTTTGTTGCGAATGCACGGGTTCTGTCACGGGGATCGCACGCTAGTCCGTGAGAGTTAGTGGGGAGGAACCACACTATGAAGCGTCTGCTGGTAATCGGCCTTGTCGCGGCAGCGAGCCTCGTTGGCGCGCAGGCATACGCCCATCACTCCTTCGCCGCCACCTACCTGGAAGATCAGACGGTGACCATCGAAGGTGAGCTGGTGCAGTTCCTGTTTCGAAATCCGCACTCCTTCGTGCACGTGATGGTGAAGGAGAAGGATGGATCGATGGTGCGCTACGCCGTTGAGTGGGGCGGCGCCGGTCAGCTCGGCGGTCAGGGTGTTACCAGAGAAACGCTGAAGGCTGGTGATCACGTGATCATCTCGGGCAGCCCCGGTCGCAACCCGAAGGATCATCGCGTGCGCATGGTCTCGCTGCGTCGTCCGAAGGACGGCTTTGGCTGGGGCAACAAGCCGGGTGAGACGGTCGACTAATGTCGCGCCGGGTCTGAAGAACAAGACCCGGCCTACACCTGCAGGAATTGGGACCCGCCCTACTCAGACGTAGGGCGGGTCTTGTTATTTAGACCCGCCGTCCGCTAAGGCAACTTTGCGACCGCGCCTCGAACCTTCTGCGTGCCCTCGCCTTCACTGCCTTCCGTCCACGTGAACACCAGTTCGTTGCCGCTGCGCGCGACACGCGGATAACCACTCACTCGGCTGTTGCCGTTGATGGTGATCGCCGGCGACTTCGCTCCAGACGACTCGATGCGCCGCATGCGGAACTGGCTGCGGTCGTCGGCGAACTCGACCCATGTCGCAACCGCAGACCCGTCGTCGAGCAGTTCGACGTCCACGTGCCCGAGCGAGGCCCCATCGTCGAGCCTGATCGGGTTGCCCCAGGTGCGGCCGGCATCGACAGAGAACGCGGCGAACGCCTGGCCCTTGTCGTCTTTGCCTGTGAACCACGCGGCCGCGAGCTGACGTCCGCGCGCACTCAGCGCCGGTCCATTTACCGGGCACGCGTCGATCTCCCAGTTGTCGGCGTGGACGATCTGCGCGTCGCTCCACGTGCCGTTCTCGAGTCGCGTCACGTGAATGTCGCGAATTTCTTTCGCGCTGCGGTCACGGAATGCGGCGACGACGCCATCGGGGGTGACCACGGCGGACGTGGTGCAGCATTCGCAGACGCGCGTGTTGGCCGCGACTTCAGCGGTCTGCGTCCATGACGGATCGAAGCTACCGAAGTAGAGCGCCATCTCCGCATCCTCGGGTTGCTTGCCCTGGTTGCGGCCGTCCAGCCAGACCATGCCCAGCCCTCCGGTGGGCATCTCGAACATCGAGACGAAGCCGTGCTGCGTCCGCGTCTTGTCATGGTGCGGCACGATTGGAGTCGACCATGTCTTGCCCTCGTCCTTCGAGTAGGCGAGCCGGACGTCGTAGGCCTCGATTTTGAAATCCACCGCGGGGTACCAGTTCGCGACGATCGTGCCGTCCTTCATGCGCAGAACGGTTGGCACGTCGGCCGCGCTGACGAACCAGTCCTTGCTCGAGGCGACCGTCGTCGCGGGTGACCAGGCACCGTTCGATCGCTCAGCGAACTTGAGGGCGAAGTTGGGGTCGGCCTGCTCGAGCCAGCTGACCAGCACGCCACGGCTCGATGTCGTGAGCTGAGGTCCCATCGACGTCGCGCCTGAAGGCGGATCGAGCGGCTCGACTTTGACGTTCCACGGCGCAGGCGCGGATGCGGTCGTCGATGAGGATGACGTTTCGGGGTTATTGCCACCGCACGCGGTCGCAAGGGATATCAGAACCAGGCACCAGCCGAATCGCATGAGCGTCATAAGATTGAAATTATGATCGAGACGCTCCTCGAGAACCATCGCGCGTTTCTGCGCTTCCTCGAAAGGCGTGTCGGCGACCGGCAACTGGCCGAGGACATCTTGCAGGATGCTTTTGCCAAGGTCGTGGATCACCCGGAGCTGGCACCCACCGACGAAGGCATCGTGCCATGGTTCTATCGCACCCTGCGCAATGCGGCGACCGATCAGTTTCGCCGGCGTGGCGCTGCGGATCGCGCGCTCGCTGCGTTCGCACGGGAGCTCGAAACCTCGGCAGCGCCATCCGCTGACTTGAACGCAGAGATTTGCGCCTGTGTGTCGCGTCTGGCGGCGACGCTCAAGCCCGAGTACGCCGAGGCGTTGCAGGCCATTGACGTGAACGACACGCCGGTCACCGTCTTCGCCGGCGCGCAGGGCATCTCTCCCAGTAACGCCGGCGTTCGCGTGTTCCGAGCGAGGCAGGCCCTCAAGAAACGTGTGGCCGAGTCGTGCGGGACCTGTGCCGAGCATGGGTGTCTGAACTGCTCGTGCCAATCGACGCAGAATTGACTGGCCACTGTAATGGTTTCCCCACGCTTGCGTTCTAGAGGCAGAGATATCGGGACGATTTCTGATTCCTGTTCTCGTGGAGGGGCCTGAGGGATGGAACGAGACGTCGTGTGCGGCATGCAGGTGGACCCGGCCAGGGCGGCTGGTCGCACCGAGCATGAGGGGAAGACTTATTACTTCTGCAGCAAGGGCTGCCTGAACAAGTTTCAAAGCGATCCGAAGAAGTATCTCGATCCGGCCTATCGACCCGGCATGCACGCGATGCATGCGGCGCCGGCGCCATTGACGCTGGTCAAGCACCGCCCCGCTCACGGGGGCCCGATTCCTCTGACCCCGGACGTTCGTAGAGGCGAGTCTTTAGACTCGCCTGATCAGCGCGAATACACCTGCCCAATGCACCCCGAGGTGCGACAGATCGGTCCAGGCTCGTGTCCGATTTGCGGCATGGCGCTCGAACCGGTAGAAGCCTCTCTCGAGGAGGAGCCGAATCACGAACTGATCGACATGAGCCGCCGCTTCTGGTGGTCGCTCGCGTTGACGGCGCCGATTCTCGCGTTCATGGTGTCGGAGTTCCTGCCAGGGCAGCCGTTGCAGCATGCGATCCCTGCCAACGTCGCGACGTGGATCGAGTTCGTGCTCGCGACGCCGGTTGTGCTCTGGGGCGGGTGGCCATTCTTCGTGCGCGGCTGGGCGTCGATCGTCAGCCGTCACCTCAACATGTTCACGCTGATCGCCCTCGGCGTGGGCGCGGCATATCTCTTCAGCGTTGTCGCGACGATCGCGCCTGGCCTCTTCCCGGACTCGTTCCGCGTGCATGGTCAAGTCGGCGTCTACTTCGAGCCCGCCTCGGTCATCGTTGTCCTCGTGCTGCTCGGGCAGGTCCTCGAGTTGCGAGCACGGAGCCGCACCAGTAGCGCGATTCGCGGGCTGCTCGGACTCGCGCCAAAGACGGCCCGCAAGATCGAATCCGACAGCACCGAGCACGACATTCCGCTCGAACACGTGCACGTCGGCGATCGGTTGCGCGTCCGCCCTGGCGAGCGTGTCCCTGTTGACGGTGTCGTGACCGACGGCGCGACTGCGGTAGACGAGTCGATGGTGACGGGCGAACCGATTCCGGTCGAGAAGACGCGCGGTGCCTCGGTCACGGGGGGGACAGTGAACGGCACCGGGACCATCGTTATCGAGGCGCGTCGCGTCGGTAAGGACACCCTGCTCGCGCAGATTGTCCGGATGGTGACCGAGGCGCAGCGATCGCGCGCGCCGATTCAACGACTCGCCGATACCGTGTCTTCATGGTTCGTGCCGGCTGTCATCGCGGTCGCGATCATCACGTTCATCATGTGGGCGACGGTTGGTCCCGAGCCGCGTCTCGCGCACGCGCTCGTAAACGCAGTGGCCGTGCTGATCATCGCGTGTCCCTGTGCGCTCGGTCTCGCTACACCGATGTCGATCATGGTTGGCACCGGTCGCGGCGCCGAACTGGGCGTTCTCATCCGCAATGCAGAGTCGCTCGAAGTCCTCGAGCGGGTGACCACGTTGGTCGTGGACAAGACCGGGACGCTGACAGAAGGCAAGCCGACGCTGGTCGGTGTGGAGACGACGCCCGCTGTGGACGAGACGATGTTGCTGCGTGCGGCGGCGAGTCTGGAGCACGTGAGCGAGCACCCGCTGGGCGCGGCGATCGTCGCCGGCGCGCGAGCTCGAGGAATCACGTCGGTGCCGGTCGAGCAGTTCGTGTCCGTAACGGGCAGGGGCGTGACTGGACGGGTTGACGGCCGTGTGACTGCGGTCGGAAGTCTCGCCTATCTCGTGTCCCTGGGTGTGGACGCCGCGGAGCTTGGCCGCAAGGCGGAGCCGCATTATCGCGATGGTCAGACGGTCGTGTTCGTCGCCATCGACGGGCGGCCCGCAGGCCTGCTCGCGGTCACGGATCCGATCAAGCCGTCGGCCAGGGAAGCGGTGCAGGCGCTTCGCGGTGAGGGCATCACGGTGGTCATGGTCACCGGCGATCGCCGCGCGACCGCAGAAGCCGTGGCGAAGGCGGTCGGCATCGATCGCGTCGAAGCGGAAGTTCTGCCGGCGCAGAAGGCCGATGTCGTGCGGCGTCTTCAGACTGAAGGCGTCTCGACCACAGGTAAGGAAGCGCAACGAGTCGCCATGGCGGGCGACGGCATCAATGATGCGCCCGCGCTCGCGAAGGCGGATGTCGGTATCGCCATGGGCACGGGAACTGACGTCGCAATGGAGAGCGCCGCCATCACACTCGTCAAAGGAGATCTGCGGGGCATCGTTCGGGCGCGACGTCTCAGCCGAGCGACGATGAAGAATATCCGGCAGAACCTGTTCTTTGCGTTTGTTTACAACATGCTTGGCGTGCCAGTGGCCGCGGGCGTGTTGTATCCCATGTTCGGTCTGCTCCTCAGTCCCATGATCGCGAGCGCAGCGATGACGTTCAGTTCGGTGTCAGTGATCGCCAATGCGCTGCGGCTGCGGCGTGCGGCAATGTAGTGTCCGCCTTTAGGCGGACGAGATCCATGGTGCTACGATGGTGTCGATGTTCGGGCGTCTGATCGCTGCGTCGCTCGTGCTGGTCCTGGTTGGACCATCGGTGGTCGCCGCCACCTGCGAGCTGACGTGCGCGATGGGCAGCCACCACCACAGTGCGCCCGCGTCGACACAGGCACCGTGCCACGAGCATCAGGGAACGGATCAAGCCGTCGGTGTTCGGGCAAATCCATCCACGCCCTGTCATGGGTCTGGTGATCTTCCGTCGGCCGTTGTTGATGCGTGGCTGTACACTGTCCTCGACGCTGTCGCGCCTGCGCCTGCCCTCGTGATCGCGCCGACAGTTGTCGTTACATCGCCTGTGCGCACGCATGAGCGCCGCGCGCCGTTCGATCCTCCTTCCACCCACAGACCTCTTCGCGTCTAGAACTTGCTGTCCGCGGACGCGAAAGCGTCCGCTCGACGTGTTCAACGCTCTACGACAACCGATGTAGCGCGCACGCTTTAGCGAGCGCGGGGGTACGAGGTCTGAAGGGTCATGTATAGATTCGTGTTCGTTTTTGCGCTGCTGTGCGTCTGGCCAGCATTCGCGCAAGAGCATCAGCATCCTGCGCCTGCCCCTGCGCCGGCGACACAGGAGCACGAGCATCAGCACAGCCAGACGGAAAGCCTGTTCTCCTCGCGCGACGGGTCAGGTACGTCCTGGCTACCGGTGAAGAGTCCGATGTATGCCGGTCACGCGAACGCCGCGGGCTGGCAGTTGATGTGGCACGGGAATCTGTTCCTTCAGTACATCAACGAGTCAGCCGAGGAGCATCGTGGCGCGCACCAGACCGGCAGCATCAACTGGGTGATGGGCATGGCACGTCGCCAGGTCGGTAACGGTCGGGTGGGTATGACCACCATGCTCAGCGCCGAGCCATGGACGATCGGAGGCTGCGGCTATCCCGACCTGCTCGCAACAGGTGAGTTATGCGAAGGCGACACCATTCACGATCGCCAGCACCCCCACGACCTGTTCATGGAGTTGGCGCTCGAGTACGAGCGGCCGATTCGTGGTGACCTTCGGTGGTTCGCTTATGGTGGACCAGCAGGTGAGCCCGCGCTTGGTCCGGTGGCATTTCCTCATCGCGTTTCGGCGCTGGCGAACCCGATTGCCCCCATCACGCACCATTGGCTCGACGCGACGCACATCACCTTCGGTGTGATCACGAGTGGCGTTCGTAGCGCGCGCTGGAATGCCGAGGCCTCGATCTTCAACGGTCGCGAGCCTGACGAGAATCGCACTGACTTCGATTTCGGGGCGTTGGACTCCTACTCGGCACGATTCACTGTGGCGCCGACGGCGACGACGGTCTTTCAGGTGTCGGCGGGGAAGTTGAACGACGCTGAGCTGGAGCCTGGTGGCCTGCCTCCGATTGACGTGACGCGCGTCACGGCATCGGCCTCGTATAACCGCGCACTCACATCATCTGCGCTCTGGGCATCCACGATCGCGTGGGGCATGAACGACGAGCCCCTCCAGACGACGCATGCATTACTCGCCGAATCGATGGTGTCGCTGCGCGATCGGCATGTCGGCTTCATGCGATTCGAGCTGGTGGGGAAGCCCGCGCATGACCTGCACATACACGAATCCACCGAGGTCTTCACCGTCGGCAAGATTCAGTTGGGCTATGCCTATTACCTGCGGCCCACTCGCGGTCTGCAGTTCGGCATGGGTGGCAGCGTCGCTGGTAGCCTTGTGCCCGAAGCGCTGGCGCCGCGGTATGGCGGGCGTGTGGCACCAGGCGTCGCGGTGTTTCTGACTCTTCGCCCCGCGTCGCATGCGATGTAGGCGCGCGACGCGCGCGGGGTCTTGTCCTATACTCACAGGCGATGCGGTTGATCGCGGTCGTCGCCGTGCTGTTCACGTGCGTGGGTGTCGTTCGGGCGCAGAATCCCGAGCCGCGCATCTGGCAGGGCGTGTACACGACGGCGCAGGCCGATCGCGGGCAGACGTCGTTCAACTCGTCCTGCCTGAGATGCCACGGTGACAAGTTGCAAGGCAACACCGCGCCGGCCCTTTCAGGCGATCGTTTCTTCACGACGTGGGGCAGCGAGCCGATCGCCTCGCTCTTCGCGAAGATTCGCGACACGATGCCGCCGAACTTCGGCACCAGCATCGACGACCAGGTGAAGCTCGACATCGTCGCTTACATCCTGCGCACCAACGGCTATCCGGCCGGTCCGAGTGAGCTGACGCAAAACGGCAACGACCTTGCCACGGCGCAAATCCTCAAGAAGGGCGAGCAGGCCCTCGTCCAGAACTTTTCGCTCGTGCAAGCCGTAGGCTGTCTTGGTCGCGGTCCTGATAACACGTGGGTCCTGACCCGCACGTCCGATCCACTGGTGACCCGTGACGATGCGCCGTCGCCGCAGAGCCTTGTGTCGGCGGCCACGCGCCCGCTCGGCACGCGCACGTTCCGCCTGTTGAGCGCAAAGCCGTTCAGCCCCGAGTCACATCAGGGGCACAAGATGGAAGCACGCGGTTTGATTTACAGCGATGGCGGAGACGAGCGTCTCACGCTGACGTCGCTTCGGATGGCTGGAAACTGCACGGAGTAGATCGATGACAGGACCGTTTCCGGATCGTTACAAGCGCTGGCTCGAGATCGCGTTCACGATTGCAGCGCTGGCCGGTGTGATCGCTCTTGTCGCGGCGCGTTAGGTTGAGCGGACGCCCGTCAATGGCGTTCGTAGGGGCGACGCACCCTAGTTAATCGAGCACGACCCCGGGCCGCGCGGGTCGCCGCATGTTCCGCACGCGCCCATCGTCGGCATGGCCGACGCGGAAGAGCCGCCGTTCGTGTGCGCAGCAAACACGGACAAACGCCGCTGCAACTCCGTGCTGTGGCACGACGGGCATGCCGGCGTCTCACTCCCGCGGACCAGCAACTCGAATTCCTTGTCGCACTCCTTGCAGGCGTATTCGTAGAGAGGCATATCTCTGATCTTAGCAGGTGCGAGGAGCTGTCGCGCCGTCGCACCGACAAGGCGAAGCCCCCGTCGCACCGACAAGCGTCAGGTCCCTCGCACCGATGAGCGTCAGTGCCTTGCACCGACGCGGCCGGTCGGAAAGGACCGGCCCACGATCGCACCGACCCGCGTAAGAGTCCTCGCACCGACGTTCGAAAAGAGCCCGTCGCACCGACACGGTATACTGGTTAGATGTCTGCTCACCGAAAGTCGCAACAGATCGCCAACCCGCTTCGCCGGAACGTGGCCATCATCGCGCACGTGGACCACGGCAAGACGACGCTGGTGGATGGCCTGCTGCGGCAGGGCGGGGCGTTTCGTGCCAATCAGCAGGTCGCCGATCGCGTGATGGATAGCAACGAGCTCGAGCGCGAGCGCGGCATCACCATCCTTGCCAAGAACACCGCCGTTCACTACAACGACCTGCTCATCAACATCGTCGATACGCCCGGACACGCCGACTTCGGCGGGGAAGTCGAGCGCACGCTGTCGATGGTGGATGGTGTGATGCTCCTGGTCGATGCGTCAGAAGGGCCGCTCCCGCAGACGCGCTTCGTGCTGCGCAAGGCCCTCGAGCGCGGGCTGCCGCCGATCGTCGTGCTGAACAAGATCGACCGCGCCGATGCCAGACCCAAGGAGGTGCTGAACGAGGTCTATGACCTGTTCATCGACCTCGACGCCACCGAGGACCAGATCGAATTTCCGGTGTTGTATGCCAACGCCCGCGATGGTGTCGCGACGACAGATCTGGCCAAGCCTGGCGACAGCCTTCGACCGCTGTTCGACGCGATCGTCGAGTCTGTGCCGCCGCCCAAAGGCGATCCCGAGGCGCCACTGCAGATTCTGGTCGCCAATCTGGACTCGAGCGACTATCTCGGACGCATCGCGATCGGCCGCGTGTTCAACGGCACCGTGAAACTGAACGGCCCGGTGTCAGTGCTGAAGCTCGGTGGGACCATTGAGCAGACGAAGATCACCAAGCTGTTTGCCTTCGATGGCCTGAAGCGCGCGGAGATCGAACAGGCCGCCGCCGGCGACATCGTCTGCCTCGCCGGCATTGAGGGCATCACCATCGGCGAAACGATCAGCGATCCCGAGAACCACGTGCGGATTCCGCCGATTGCGGTGGACGAGCCGACGGTGTCGATGATCTTCGGCGTCAATACGTCCCCCATGGCCGGGCGCGACGGGCAGTACGTGACCTCGCGCAACCTGCGCGATCGCCTCGATCGCGAGCTGCTCGGCAATGTCTCGCTGCGTGTGGAAGACACCGACTCGCCCGAGCAGATGAAGGTCATTGGGCGCGGCGAGCTGCAGTTGTCGATCCTGATCGAGATGATGCGACGCGAGGGCTACGAAGTGCAGGTCTCGCGTCCGGACATTGTCACGAAGGAGATCGACGGCGTCCGCGTCGAACCGGTGGAGGAATTGATCATTGACGTGCCGGAGGACTTTCAGGGCGTCGTCATCGCGCAAACCGGGACCAGACGTGGTGTGATGACGAAGATGGTCAACAACGGCAGCGGGCGCGTGCGGCTCGAATTCCGCATCCCGTCGCGCGGCCTGATCGGGTTCAGATCGCAGTTCCTGACGGACACGAGGGGCACGGGCATCATGAACACGCTGTTCGCGGGCTGGGAGCCGTGGCACGGCGCGATTCCGTCGCGTGTGACCGGTGCGCTCGTCGCCGATCGCGCTGGAGTGGCGACCGCGTACGCCATCTACAATCTGCAGGAGCGCGGCGAGATCTTCGTTGAGGCGGCGACGCCGGTCTATGAGGGGATGATCGTCGGCGAGAACTCGCGTCCGAACGACATGGACGTGAACGTCACCAAAGAGAAGAAGCAGACCAACATGCGTGCCTCGACTGCCGACGAGGCCATTCGCCTCATCCCGCCGCGCATCATGAGCCTCGAGCAGGCTATCGAGTTCATCAATGACGATGAGCTCGTCGAGGTGACGCCGAAGTCGATCCGCCTGCGCAAGCGCATCCTCGCGTCAAACATGCGGCCGAAGAAGATGGAAGAGTAGGGACCGACACGTGTCAGTTATCCCCCTGACAGATGTACTCGAAGATCTCGCCGTCGGGGACCCACTGCGACTTCGACGTCGCGTTGATCGTCCACTTGAGTGACCAGGGCGCGGTGTACGCGCCTGGGTCGTCGATCGTGGCCTCGTAGTTCAACGTCTTCACGTCGGGCCTGGAGATGCGCTCGGTCAGGTGCAGCTTTTCGGTCGTTGGATACGAGCCGACCATCCACTGCTTCTCGTTGAATCCCACCGTGTCGATGACCAGCGTGTTGCCTTCCCAGCGGCCCACCGAGTGGCCCAAATATGTGGGCCGCAGATCCGTCGGATGCTGCCGCCCATCGGTGTAGATCACGCGCCAGGAGTGCGGTCCGGCGATGTTGAGGATGAAGACCCGCTGCTGTTCCGGGACCTCGATGATCTCGAAGCCAGGGGCGTTGAAGAAGCCGGGCCCGCCGGAGGGCTTGCAGCGAACGAGTGGTGGATACAGGTCTGTGCGCGACTGGCGATAGTCGTAGAGCGCCTTCGCCCACGGCTGGAATGGGACGTCGGCCGCACGCGGCGCGCCGCCGAGGCCGGGGCGGATCTCCCAGTAACCCTTCTGCTCCTTCGTCGAGCCGAGGCTCAGTCGTCCTTCCTGAGCGTAGAGTGACATCGAGCTCGCGATCGCGATGATCGCCGCGCAGGCCAGTCTCTTCACATCTACCTCATCGTCAACTTCTGCCCGCTGGCCAGGCGCATTTGTGTCGTCGGCATCGAGCCCGCGTAGTCGCTGCCGTCCTTCGCTGCGGCAGCGCCTTCAACGGTGACCGTGTCGCCGACCTTCAGCGTGTCGCGCTTCCATCCGCCGCGCACGAGCGCGTAAGGCGGTCCCATCTCGACTTTGTAGCGCTTCACCTCGCCGCTCGCGGTCTTCGTGTCCAGGTAGACATAGGCGTGCGGGTTCACCCAATCCAATTTCGTGACGACGCCAGTGATGGTGATGGGCTTGTTGGAATCGAACTCCGCATCGAACGAGTGATGCGCGAGCACGGACGTGCCGGCGCCCAGTAGGCCGACGATCAGAGCCGCTGCAACACGCGCGAAACGAGTCATGGTGTGTTCCCTTCTTCGCAGAAATACTCCTCGATGTCTTCACCAGGCACCCATTGCAGCGTCCAACCACCGGTCCACGGCCTCGTATAGGTGCGAGGGTCGTCAACCGTGACCTCGTACTTCAGCGTGTTGAGGTCCGGTCGCGAGAAACGCTCGGTCAGATGCAGCGCCTCGGTGTGAGGGAGACCGCCGTTGGTGAC
>JBKPRH010000506.1:0-6467 GCA_046765795.1 Acidobacteriota bacterium
TTGCAAACCGACGCAGACGTCAGCGGAGGCCGCATGCGCGCGCCGCGTTCTCACGAATCTCGCGACGCGCGCGTATCGCCGCCCCGTGACCGCTGCCGACATGGAGCCGATCCTCGCGCTCTATGACGCGGGCCGGAAGAAGGGCAATTTCGACGAGGGTATCGAGCAGGGGCTGCGTCTGATCCTCGCGAGTCCGAAGTTCCTGTTCCGCACGGAGACCGCACCAGCGTCGGGTGTCGGGAAGGTCAGTGACGTCGAGCTCGCGTCGCGTCTCTCGTTCTTCCTATGGAGCTCGATCCCCGACGAGGAATTACTGACCGTCGCGTCCAAGGGCACGCTCAGCCAACCGGCGATGCTCGAACGACAGGTGACGCGCATGCTCGCCGATCCAAAGTCGCGCGCGCTCGTCGACAACTTCGCGAGCCAGTGGCTGATGCTGCGCAACCTCAAAGGCCACATCCCGACGCCCGGCGACTTCCCGAACTTCGACAACGAGCTGCGTCAGGCGTTCCGCCAGGAGACAGAGATGTTCGTCGAGAGCATCATGCGCGAAGACCGCAGCCTGATGGATCTCATCGACGCCAACTACACGTTCGTCAATGAACGGCTTGCGCGCCACTACGGGATCGAGAACGTGTACGGCAGCTACTTCCGCAAAGTGGTGCTGAAGAACGACGAGCGCCGCGGCCTGCTCGGCCAGGGCAGCATCCTGACGGTGACGTCGTATCCGAACCGCACGTCGCCGGTTCTGCGCGGCAAATACATTCTCGAGAACATTCTCGGCACTCCGCCGCCAGCGCCGCCGCCGAATGTACCGGACCTGAAAGAGAACCAGCCCGGCGAAGAAGCCAAGTCGCTGCGCGCGCGCCTCGAAATGCACCGTGCGACGCCGACCTGTGCGACGTGCCACCGCGTGATGGACCCGCTCGGCCTCGCGCTCGAGAACTTCGATGGCATCGGCCAATGGCGTGTGAAGGAGCCAGGCGGCAACATCGATCCCGCCGGCCAGCTCGCTGACGGCAGCCGTGTAGACGGTCCGGTGGCGCTCCGAAAAGCTGTTCTGAAGCGGCCCGAGCTGTTCGTCCGCACGGTGACGCAGAAGCTCATGACCTACGGTCTGGGCCGCGGCATGGAATCAACAGACATGCCGGTGATTCGCGGCATCGCGGCCAGCAGCGCCGCGCAGAATTACCGCTTCTCGTCGGTCGTTCTTGGAATCGTGAAAAGCGTGCCGTTCCAGATGAAGACGGCGCAAAATACAGCCTTGGTCGCGTCGCACTAGTACGTAGTGTCCGGCTTCAGCCGGACTGTAGATGTAGTGTCCGGCTTTAGCCGGACGAGAGGATCCAATGTTCATAACCAAGAAGAGCCTGCCCCGTCGCACCTTCTTGCGTGGCATGGGCGCCACTCTCGCCCTCCCGCTGCTGGACTCGATGATTCCCGCCCGCACGCTGCTCGCGCAAACTGCCGCGAAGCCGCTGCCGCGTCTCGGATTCGTCTATGTTCCGCACGGCGCCATCATGGACAAATGGACGCCCGCCGCCGTTGGCGCCGGGTTCGAGTACACGCCGATCCTCAAGCCACTCGAGCCCTTCCGCGATTACGTGAACGTCGTCTCAGGCCTCGGCCATAAGGCTGCAGACACGACGGCCGTCCACTCGCTGAGCCCGACCACGTGGCTGAGCGGCGTGCGGCCGAAGGCGACGCAAGGCGTCGATGCATTTGCCGGCGTGACGGCGGATCAGATTGCCGCGCAGTCGATCGGACAGGACAACGGACTGCCGTCGATGGAGCTCGCGACAGAAGATCACTCGGGTCTCATCGGATCGTGCGATCGCGACTACGGCTGCATCTACATGAACACGCTGTCGTGGCGCACGCCGGAAACGCCGCTGCCGATGGAGATCAATCCGCGCAAGGTGTTCGAGCGGATGTTCGGCCAGGGTGGCAGCCCCAGCGAGCGCCTTGCTCGGATTCAGGAAGACCGCAGCATCCTCGACGCGATCACCAAGGAAGCATCGGCATTGCAGCTGCAGCTCGGGCCGTCCGATCGCCAGACGATGAACCAGTATCTGGAGAACGTGCGCGAGATCGAGCGACGCATCCAGCGCGCGGAGAAGAGTCAGGGCGACGCCGATCTCCAGTTGCCCGCTCGTCCAGCCGGCGTGCCGTTCGACTTCGAGGAACACGTCGCGCTGATGTACGAGCTGATGGCGCTCTCGTATCAGGCCAACATTACCCGCGTCATTACATTCATGGTGTCGCGCGAGGTCAGCAACCGTACCTACACGCAGGTCGGCGTCACCGACGGCCACCATGCGATCTCGCATCACCAGAACCGCGCCGAGAAGATGGCGAAGAACGTCCTCATTCAGACGTTCAACGTGAATCAGTTCAAAGGCTTTCTCGAGAAGCTCAAGTCGATGCCCGACGGCGACGGATCGTTGCTCGATCACACGCTGCTCCTCTACGGCAGCAACATGAGCAACAGCAACGCCCACGATCACTACCCGCTGCCCAATCTCGTCGTCGGTGGCGCGGCTGGGAAGATGAAGGGCGGACGTCACCTGAAGTACGAGGACCACACGCCCATGACCAACCTGCTCGTGACGATGCTCGACAAGGTGGGCGTGAAACAGGAATCGCTCGGCGACAGCACTGGGACTTTGGAGAACCTGTAATTCAACATGCATAATTCAAAATGCAAATTCTGCACACGCACGTCGTCGTTTGCATTTTGCATCTTGAATTTTGAATTACACGCCATGCGAATCATCACAGCCTTCTCGGCCGCGCTCCTCGTTGCAAGCGCGGCATATGCAGCGGACACCGTCGCATCTAAAGACCTGCGTCTCGTCGAGGCGGCCAAGGCGCGTAACAGTGCAGCGGCTGTTGCGCTGCTCTCGAAGCGCATCGATCCCAACATCGCCGAACCCGATGGAACGACGGCGCTGCACTGGGCGGTGAGGTACGACGAGGTGATGCTCGTCGAGCGGCTGCTCAAGGCCGGTGCGAAGCCAGACGCTGCGAATCGCTATGGCGTGACTCCGATCTCGCTGGCGTGTGAAAGCGGAAGCGCCGCGGTCGTCGATCAACTGCTCAAGGCCGGCGTCAGTCCAAACGCGACTGGCCCACTGGGCGAGACGGCGCTACACACGTGTGCGCACACCGGAAACGTCGACGTCGCCAAAGCACTCCTCGCGCGCGGGGCCAAGGTGGACGCTGGCGATAACTGGCGCGGCCAGACACCGCTGATGTGGGCCGCGGCACAGGGTCATGCGGCGATGGTGCGCGTGCTCGTTGAGGCCAACGCCGACGTGAACGCGCGCTCGACGGTCGTCACCTGGGAGCGTCAGCGGACGGCCGAGCCACGCGACAAGTGGCTGCCACCCGGTGGATTTACCGCATTGCTGTTGGCCGCTCGTGCTGGATGCGTGGACTGCGTGAACGTGCTCGCGAAGTCCGGAGCCAACATCAACGAGATCGATCCGGAAAGCCACAGCGCGCTGGTCCTGGCGCTGATGAACGGCGAGTTCGACGTCGCCGGCGCGCTGATCGACGCGGGCATCGACATCAACATGGCCGACAACGTCGGCCGCACCGCGTTGCTCGCCGCCGTAGACGCGCACACGATGCCGGCTTCCAATCGTCCGGCACCGAAAGAGGCCGATTCGACGTTGAGCAGCATGGACGTCATCCAGAAGCTGCTGGCCAAAGGTGCCAACGTGAATGCCGCACTGCGCGCGCAGCTGCCCTATCGCACCAAACTCGATCGCGGCGGCGACGGCGTTCTCGGCGCAGGCACCACGCCACTGCTCCGCGCGGCGAAAGCTGGCGATACGCCGGTGATCAAGATCCTGCTCGACAAAGGTGCCAATGCGAAAGCGGCAACGCGCAACGGCGTCAACGGGATCATGATGGCGGCCAACGTCGCCACGCGCGAAGAGGACATGACCGGCCGCAACAAGACGCAGAAGGATGCGATCGAGACGATCACCCTGCTGATCGCGGCGGGCACCGACGTCAATGGCGCCGACAATCAGGGCCGCACGGCCGTGCACGGCGCCGCGCTGTGGGGCCTCACTGACGTCATCACGTTCCTGCAGAAGAACGGGGCCAACATCAACGCACCGGACAAGCGTGGCTTCACCGCGATCGACTACGCACGCGGACTGGCCGGCGGCTTCGGATTCGGCGGCACCGCTGCGGTCGTGCACGAAGCGACCGCCAAAGCAATCGCCGAGCTCGGTGGCAGACCGGGAACGCCGATTCCCGTTCCGCCTGGGGGCGGCGGCCGACGCGGCGGCGACCGCAATCAGGACGACCCGCAGGACGGCGATCGCAATTAGAGCATTGGTGATTAGGGATCTGAGATTGTTGATTGAATTGTTGAATGGCGATTGACGATTGTTGATTGGTCAAGTCAACAATCGCCAATCAACAATCACCAACGATTCAACAATCAAAGATCGAAGAATCAGCAATAGTCATTTCGCCGGCGCCGTAGGATTCGACGCCCAGAAACCGATCGGCACGAGACGGAATCCCGCCGTGTGCGCCGGCATCACCGGCCAATCCTCAGGCCGTGGCAGATGCAGCACTGAGAACGTGTACCAGAGCACCACATCCTTGTCGACGATCGGGCGATCGTTCGCGCTCCACATTTCAACGCCCTCGCGCTCGCGCATCAGGTTGACCCACTCGCCAGACGCGTACATCTGACGCGGATCGAAGAGCGTCACCCACAGCTGATGCTCGAGGAACGACGCACGGCGGCGCGGCGCCGAGCCAGGCGCCTGGAATGATGGTGCGTTCTCACCGGGGATGAGCGCATACGCGGTGTGCTGGCCCAGATCGTTCATCTTCGTCGCACTTGCCACCACCCATCGCCGCGCGGTGGACAGTTCGACATCGCGACGCGCGGCGATTTCGCTCTTCAGCGTCGTCTGACGCATCCCGAACCATTCGCCGACGCGATCCTTCAACTGCGCCTGGGCGTTCGATGTGTTCATCTCGAGCACGCGATTGCTGTCGCCGTCCACGTCGAGATCGAGCCGGAAGTTGAAGAAGTGCTGATGATTCGGCGCGCGAATGCGCGGCGACACCAGATGCGCGAACATCGTCTCATCGTCTCCGTGAGCGGCATCACGCATGGCTGCCACCGGCCGTAAGTTCATGACGCCGGTCAGTTGGACCTGTACGTCGATGGCACCGTCCTGGCCGAAGATCCAGTGGAACAGGTAGTCGTAGTTGTCCACCGTCGTGTAGCCGCTGATCACCAGTTGCCGCGCCCGCATCGCGCGATTGCTGTGCCGCCACAGCACGCCACCATCTCGCTCGTAGATCGCCACAACCCGCGGGACCGTCACCGGCTTACCTTTTGGATCGGTAAACACGGCCGGCACAAACGTCGCGTTCGCAGGTGCATCGGCGCTGACGACAGCGCTGGCCCGCGTCGAACTGTAGAGCGCCATGCCGTAATCGCCGGCGTCGCGGGGGTACCACGAGACGTACTCCGGATCGCCGTACGGTGTCATCAGCTCGGAGAGTCCGGCGCGATAGAGCACCGGCCGAGTCTGATTGCCTTCGACAATCGCGACGTCGTAGATCTCGACACCGCGCCGTGGATGGACGCCGAAATGCAGGCGCCAGCGATCCCAGAGAATCTCGCTGCCACGGATGCTGAAGCTCGGACCATTCGGCTGCGTGGGGACGAGCGGACGAAGTGGCCTGGCGGGAATGGGCCCGGGACCCTGCGGCGTCGTGCCCGGCGTTGCGCCGGCGCGCGCTCCCGCATCGAAGATCTCCTCGACCACGCCGCCGACGAGATCGACACGGGCATCGAGCCCGCGCACTTCCATGTCATTGCCGATCGGATCCCACACGAGCGGTGACACGACGATCGGAATCGCCGAGCCGCGTCTCGGCAGACGCGTGCCTTCACCAAGGCCGCCGAGGAACGTGATGCGATCGAGCGCCGTGACACCACGCTGCTTGAGCGCCTCAACCACGCGACGATCGCCGAGGGCGATCTCGGTGGCGCGATCGATCACCACGCGACGCAGCGGCGGATCACCGGTCGCGATCGTCGTCGCCGCGCTGACCGCCCGGCTCTGGAGATCGACCGTCATTTCCGTCGTGACGCCGGAACTCCAGTCGTAGAGGACGGCGCGGCCGACGCGCGTCTGCGAGCGAGATGCCTTATCTGGCTCGGCCAGCTCGATCGTGACGACACGCACCGAGGGCGGCATGCGACCGGCCTTGGACACCGCGTCGGTGACCAGGGTGATCTCGGCCGCCGAGAGCGGATCGAGCCGGTGCACCGGATTCGCAGTCTGCGACTGTTGTACTCGCGGCGCGGGCGTCTGGGCGAGGAGGAGGATAACGACCAACAGGCTGAAAGACTTCATAGCGTCTCTAACGGTGAACAATGCACAATGCTCAATGCAGAAGGCTCAATGCACAAT
>JBKPRH010000507.1:0-16879 GCA_046765795.1 Acidobacteriota bacterium
GACCTCAGCGGCCTCGCCCCACCTCACGCGATGGCCGACAGCCCTCGCACTCGGGAAATGTGCCTGGGCGAACGCCTGGTTCACGATGACCTTGCCGGCGACCGGCGACCAATCATCGTCCCTGAACTCACGCCCTTCGACGAGCGGTATGTGAAGCGTGCGGAAGAAGTCCGGTGATACGCGTCTGACGCCGAACTCCGCTTTGGTCGTGGCCCTGGCGCCGTCGATGGTGAAAGGCTCGAATTGGAAACTGGAAAACAATAGCGAGCTGTTCGTCGCCGCGACAGCGTTGACACCTGGCAGCCCGCGCAGTTGACTCGAGACGTCACGATAGAAGCGCTCGTGCGCCTCTGGTGTGCCATAGCGTGCTTTCGGCAGCGACACCTGTAACGAGACGACATCGCGCGGGTCATAACCCAGATCCACGCTGACGAGGCGCACGAAGCTGTTGACCAGCAGTGCGCCGGCGGTCACGAGGACGACGGTCGCGGCAATCTCCGCGACGACCAAAAGACTCGATGGCCTCAGACGGATTCCGGAAGTGGCCGCAGAGGCGTACAAGACGATCGGACGCAGCTGGCTCATCACGCTGGCGCTCGCCACTCGCAGGGCAGAGAGCAGACCGACCGCGAGCCCTGTGACGATCGACAGTCCGAGGGCGAAGGCCAAGACGGTTCCGTCAACGCGGATCTCGCGAAGTCGCGGGAACACATGCGGAGGCAACGTCTGCAGACCGGCGACGAGGCCGTACGCGAGCAGACTGCCCAGCGCGCCGCCGATCACCGAGAGCAGGACCGCTTCGATGGTTCCTTCGCGGAGGATCCGGCTTCGACTCGCGCCCAGTGCCATCCGCACTGCCAGCTCTCGTCGTCGTTCCGCTGCTCGGGTAAGCAGCAAGTTGGCGACGTTGACGCATGCGATCAGCAAGACGAGTACGACACCGAGTTGAAAGATCGCGAGCGCGCGGCTGCTTCGCTCGGCCATCTCGGTTCGCGCGTTGACCAGTTCGACCGGGACGACCCGGTTGTCAGGCAGCGGCCCGATGAGCGATCGCACCTCGGCGAGCGCCTGTTCCTGCGTGACACCTGGCCTCAATACTGCGTGTGCCCGAAGGATGCTGAAGCCGCTCGCCTTACCGATGCGCTGGAACCGTCCACCCGGAAGCCAGAACTCCGGCGCGTCTTCGAGCTCGCCGGCGGAATTTCGAGTCATCGTCTCGCTGGCGAGCGAGGGAAACATAAATGCGGCCGGCATGATGCCGACGACGCGGGTCGGCGTGTCGTTCAGGGTGATGCGTGTCTCGAGAATCCCAGGGTTGCGATTGAAGTAGGTTCGCCACGTGCGCTCAGCGAGGACGACGACCGGATCCGCGCCTGGTTCGGAGTCCTCGCGTTGGAGCGTGCGGCCGATCAATGGCCGTACGCCGAGCCCGTTGAAGACCTCTGCATCAAAGATGGCGCCGCTCAACCGGGCGGGAATAGGAATTCCGGTCAGCGTGCGCGGCGCGTAGCCACCGAAGATGCCGATGCCCTCGAGCAGCCTCGAGTGCTCCTGGAGATTCAGGAACTGATCCGGTGTCAAACCGGCGCGAAATGTGCCCCCGGTTTCCCGGTCTGGCAGCACTTGCACGATCTCGACGAAGCGATCGGCGGCGGGAAATGGCAGCGGACGGAACAGCACGCCGTACACCACGCTGAAGACTGTCGTCGTGGCGCCGATGCCGAGCGCCAGCGTAATGACGGCGACCGCGGTGAACCCCGGATTGCGGGCCAGCCCGCGAGTGGCAATGCGGAAGTCGCGCAGCAGCGATTCCATCATTCGATGCGAGCTGGGCTCAGGTCAGTTCTGATCGATGTACCCGTCGCGCAGCTTGATGATGCGGCTCCCATAGGCCGCATTGGCTTCCGAGTGCGTGACCTGCACGATCGTCGTGCCCTGATCATTCAGCTGCTTGAAGAGCTCCATGATCTCCTGGCCCTGCGATGAATGCAGATTGCCGGTCGGCTCGTCAGCGAGGATGACCTGCGGGTTGGCGACAATGGCGCGCGCGACGCCGACCAACTGCTGTTGCCCGCCTGACAACTGATTCGGATAGAGATCCTTCTTCGCGACGATGCCGAAACGATCGAGCACGTTGGCGACGATGCCCTGACGTTCCGATTTGCGGACGTCGCGATAGGAGAGCGGCAGCTCGATGTTCTCGTAGACCGTCAGGTTGTCGAGCAGGTGATAGCTCTGGAACACGAACCCGATGTGGCGCTTCTGCAGCGCGGCGCGCTCCTTCGCCGGCAGCGCGTGAATCGGATGGCCCATCAAGTGATACTCGCCGCTCCACGCGCTGTCGTGCATGCCGAGGATGTGCAGCAGCGTGGACTTGCCGGCGCCCGACGGTCCCATGATGGAGACGAACTCGCCCGGCTTGATGTCGATGGCAATGCGGCGCAGCACGTAGGTCTGGCCGGCGCCAACTGGAAACGACTTCTCGACGGCGCGGAGTGACATCAGCGGCTGGTTGCCGGTGGGTTCCCACGGCGCGTCAGTAAGAGCGGACGAGGATGAACGTTTGAACAGCATTGTCGGATGCCTCAGGTATCAAGCTGCGTGCCGGGCAATTGCCTAAGCTTTGACGCGATTTTACTGTGGTTTTGTTCGAAGGCGGGAACAATCGTCCCAAAAGCGGACAGCGGCGAATTGAACGAGGCGGGTCTGAAACCACGCCTCTACAGCAGAGCGTCCGTTACGTGAACGTGACAACGAGGAGCGAGACGTCGTCTTGCAGTGGCCCGGGGGCAGCCACTTCCCGTACGGCGTTGTACACCCGTTCGGCCTCCGAGACCTTCGGCGCGTCCGGAGTGGCCGCAGGCCGTGGTTCCACGAACAACGGCAGAAGGTCAGACAAATCCCACCGTTGCTGATCCTTGGTGACGATCTCGAACAGACCATCACTGAACAAGTACAACGAGCTTTCCGCCGGCACCTGAGTTTGTTCGGTCTGATACGTCATGTTGGGAAACGCCCCGATCATCAGCGCCGGGGATCCGACGGGACGCGATGCCTGTCGATCTGCGGGTACCAGATACGCCGGATGATGGCCGGCGGAGCCGTAGGTGAGCACGCGATCGTCAGTGCGATACACGCCGTACCATCCCGTCAACATCAACCCGTTATGACTCTCCGCTTGGAACATGTCATTGAGGTTCGCCAACACCTCGGACGGATTTCTGAAGTCGACGTTGGGGAGCGCCCGCTGGCGGAGCACATTCAGCACGGTGACCGAGTGCATCGCGGAGCCGACGCCGTGTCCCGAGACGTCGACGAGGTAGAAGACAAACGTTGTCGGGTCCAGCCAGTAGTACCCGAACGCGTCGCCCCCGAGTTGAGACGAGGGGACGAAGCTCCACTCCGCGCGGACGGGCCCAGTGTGAATGGGAGCTGGCAGCAGCGACTGCACGTACTTCCTCGCCTTGAGGAGGTCGCGGTCCATTTCCTTGGTCCGCTGCACGTCCTTACGGCTGCGTCGCTCGTATCTCAGGGCGTGCGCGCCCATTCGAAGGATGTTGCCTTCTCGGAGCGTCGTTCGGGACGCCACGCGGGTCGCGTCGACAAACGTCCCGTTCGTGGATTTGAGGTCCTCGACAATCGCTTTGCCGTTGACGACGCGGACCATGGCGTGAACGCGAGAGACCCCGGTGTCCGGAAACACCATCGTGGCTTGCTTGGCGTCACGACCTATCGTGAGCGCGGCGCTATCCAGCTCGATCCGCTTCCCCGGCTCACTGCCTTCGACGACCACGAGGTAGTGGCCGATGTCGTCGGCGGCGCCAGCCACCGGGAACAGGGGGCCGGCCGAGAAAATCGTTCCTTCGAATTCGTCGTCGTTTGGAGGCACGTCGCTCCTGGGTAATCTCTAAACTCATCATTCTACTCGCAGGAGGTTCATCTCGGGGGTCCCTGTGGGCGCGCCGGTTGTCGGTGGCTCTCGAAGCGCACAGACGAGTCCTCTCAGGCCGAGATAAACGGTCAGCACACGGTCACTGGATGACAAGACTCGAGATATTCGAACACACGGTTGTCGAGCCGGGCGCACAGATTCTGTAGTCGTAGATCCCGCGGCTCGGCACGGTGTCGCTGGACGAACCGTCGTTGCGCTGGTTCTTGATCATGACGTTGTTCCGATAGATATCGATGCTCGACCAGGACGCCTGCGTCCAGGTGAGTCGCACCATTTTCCACGATGAGCCCCGTGCAGCGGTCAGTGTGATCGCCTCGCCTGGTGCGTCGGTGATCGCCCACGTGAACGTCTGCGACGCCGTCAGCGTGCCATCCGAGGCGCGAGCAGTCACGGAGTAGGTGCCGGCGCTCGTTGCCGCGCCGGAGATAAATCCGGTGCTTGCCATCACCGTCAGGCCTGGCGGTAATCCCGTTGCGCCATACGTCAGCGGCTGCGAGTCGGGGTCGAAACCTTGAAGCTGCAGTGTGACGGCTTGTCCGACCGCCGATGTGCGGTTACCAGGATTGACCAGAGTTGGCGGTGCGTTGCTGTAGCCGCAGACCTCGGTGGAATTCACTCCCTCGAGTCCCGAGGACAAAAGATAGGCAGAGACCGCGAAGCAGTAACGCTGGCCAGCGGTCGCGTTCGTGAATGTGAACAGCGTACCCGAGCCCACGACGAAGTGCTGTGTGTACGCTCCTGATTGCACTCCCACGTGCACCTTGTAGCCGACCTGTCCGCCAGACTGGTCCCATTCCAACGTGATTGACTCCGCCGCTGCGCGGCTTGTCGCACCAAGCACGACCAGGCACACAGCTACCATCCGCGCACACTTCGAGCGCATTTTTAGAAACATGGTTTTTGTTTTTGGAGGCGCAGGGACGGTAATCGTCCCGCGTCGTGAACGCTGCAGGAATTGCGCCGAGACGAACCTCGGCTACAAGAACCCGCGGAATTTCGTGGGTGTGGATAGAGAACTCGCGCAAACCGTTCGGCGCGCGCAGCGTGCGTGTAAGAGAAACTTACACGCGTGTAACGTCAGCAGTTTTTGTGGTTACACGAAAGATCAACAGGCTCTACAACCGCCCCATCCAGCGCAGGAGTCCCTCGGTCAGCCACGGGACGTAGGTGATGAGCAGCACGCCGATGGCCAGAATACCCAGCATCGGCAGCGTCGCCCACGTCACCTCGAGAACCGGCTTCTTGAATCGGTACGAGGCTAGCAGCAGGTTGAGTCCGAGCGGCGGATGCAAGTACCCGAGCTCGAGATTCGCAATGAAGATGACCCCGAGGTGGACGTAGGTGATCTGGTAGGCGTCGGCGAGCGGGAGGATCAGCGGCACCACCACGACGATCGCCGAGAAGATGTCCATCACGGTGCCGACGAGCAGCAGGAACACATTCAGCGCCAGCAGGAATAACCATCGCTGCTCGATGTGAGCCTGCGTCCACTCGATCATCCGCGTCGGAATCTGTGCGTTGACCAGATAGTTGGTGAGACCGACCGCGACCGCGAGAATGATCAGCACACCACCGACCAGCGCGACGCAATCGCCGGCGACCCGGACGATCTCCTTGAAACTCCCGAGATCACGATGGATGAAGCGCTGCACGATGAGTGCATACAGCGCCGCGATCGCCGCCGACTCCGACGTCGTCGCGTAGCCGCCGAGCAGCGCCCAGAGGACGACGACCGGCAGCAACATCTCCCACTTCGCTTCCCACAGCCCGGCGGCCACTTCGCGAATGTTGAACGGCGAGTGCTTGACGCCACTTCGAATGGCCTCGCGTACGCCAAAAGCCGCGAGCAGCGCGAGCATCAGCACCCCAGGAATCAGGCCACCGATGAACAGGTCCTCGATCGCAGCCTTTTGCGCGACGATGCCGTACAAAATCAGCGGCACCGACAGCGGAAAGAGCAGGCCGAGCGACCCGGACGCGGTGAGCAGGCCAATGGAGAAGCGCTCGCGATAGCCCTCTTTCAGCAGCGCCGGGAGCAGCAATCCTCCGAGGGCGAGAATCGTGACGCCCGACCCGCCGGTGAACAACGTGAAGAACGCGCACAGTGTCGCCGCTGCGACCGCGGTGCCGCCGGGTGCCCAGCCGAACAACGCGCGTAACGCGCGCAGCAACCGCTCTGACGATTTGCCTTCGGCCAGCAGGAAGCCGGTGAGCGTGAAGAGCGGAATCGCCGCGAGGTTCGCCGACGGCGACGTGAGCTCCTCGAAGGCCTTGATGAGTGGCACGATTGGCCGGCTGCCGTCGGTGAAGAACCCGATCATCGCGATGCCGCCCAGCAACGCGAAGATCGGCGCGCCGAGCGCACCGGCGACGAGGATCGCGATGAGCCACGGCAGCAGCGCGCGTCCCTCGAAGAATTCGTACTGATAGGCGGCGAGGATGCCGAGGGCAAGTCCGACTATCGCAATCGCCCGGCCGGTCCAGTGCGGCGACGATTTCAGCGCCAGCCGTACACCAATCAACGTGAAGCCGATGGGGAAGGCGAGCGTCGAGATCCACAGCGGGACGCCGAGCGCGATCTCGTCGCCTGCGGCACGTTCGGTCATCACGAGTCCGAGCCCACCGACCGCGAACATCATCGCGATCGCGGATCCGGCGAATCCGCCGACCACATGTGCCCACTCGGCGATGCGGCCTTTGGGGAGGAACTCGCCAGTTGCGAGCGTGAGGAGTTTGCCCTCGCGCGCCGCAATGGCGGCACCGAGCAGGCCGACCCACAGCGTCAGGTTGAGCGTAAACGGAGCCGCACCTGGAATGCCGGTGCTGATGATGCGACGAAGGACGATCTCGCCCAGCGGCAGCAGCATGATGCCGCCGAGGGCGAGCGTGGCGAGGGTGTTTTCGGCGCGAGCCGCGATGGCTCGCATTTATCGGATCGTCTCAGCGGCCATCACTTTTGAGTCTTACGAAAGGCGTCGCGCTCCCGAATAGCCGCGTCATAGACCTCGGCAGGCACCATCCCACCGCGCATCGACTTCACGAATGAGTCGGCCTCGCTGCGGAAGCTCGCTGCCGTCTTCGGGTCGAGCGACGTGATGGTCAACCCACGGGTCTTCATCGTCGCGATCGAGTCCGCGTCGAGCTTCGGTGCGTCACCGAGCAGCCGCTTCTCGGCGTTCTTCGCCGCGGCCATCACGATGGGGCGGTCGTTGGGTTCGATCTTGTTCCACGCTTCGTTGGTCATGACGACGGCGCCGTAGAGTGGCGCGAACCGGACGTCGAGCATGTATTTCGCGTCGCGGAAGATCTGCAGCAGCAGCGCCGGATAGGGCGGACTCGGTGCCGCGTCAATCATGCCCGTGCTGAGCTTGAGCTGCGCGGGAATGTCATTGGCATTGAGCGCAACCGGATTGAAACCGTTGCCTTTGTACCACTGCACCATGCGGTCATTGCCTTGACCGGTATACAGCTTCGCCGCCTTCACATCGGCGAGCGAGGTCAACGGCTTCTTCGAAAAGAGCTGCACCCAGCCAGCGCTGCCCCAGGCGAGGATCTTGTAGCCCTTGGCGTCGAGGCGCTTTTCGAGCATCGGCGTCAACTTCTCGAGCACGTACTGGCCCTCGGCATCCGACTGGAAGAAGAACGGGACGCCGAAGACGTTGAATCCGTCGTCAACCGCGCTGAGTCCCGACAGCATCAGCAGGTTGGCCTGTAGCTGATCGACGCCCGGGCGCATCATGCGAATCGTCGCGTCTTCGCTGCCCTGTGTGCCACCGGCGTAGACGGTGAGCTTGACGCGGCCGGCCGTCTTGGCTTCCCACTCCGCGCCCATGTCGAGCAGCACCTTGTGCCATGAGGAATTGACCGGCGCCTGCGTGGCCATCTTGACCGTGATGGCCGCCCAGAGCGACGCCGGTGCGATAAGGGTGATAGCGAGTATGAGCGCGAACTTTCGAACTGACATTCAGCCTCCAACTTACTTCGAAAACTTCTCGTCGATGCGATCCAGCAGTACGCGCGCGCGACGCTGGCCCACCAGAATCACGAGACGGTTCGACGGATCTTTCTCCGGATCAATAGCCAGCGCTTCCTTCAGCAGACGCTCGAATTCCTGACGATCCTGATTCGGCACGGCCACGCCAGTCGCCAATGAGACGTACGGACCGGGCGATAACCCTTTCTGGATCTCAACGGCCTTCTTGAAGTGCTCGCGGGCGCGCTCCGGATTTCCGCCGAGCGCCTCAGGCAGACTGTCGAGCGTGATCATCAGCTCGTGAATCGAGCCGCGGTTCCACCCGGGATCAAGCGCCAGCGCGCGATCGGCCAACGCTCGCACGGTTGGAAAGTCCACGGCGAGATCGGGGCGATCGATACCGAGCGAGATCGCGGCGCCCCATGAGGCCGCCGTCCAGTACAGCAACGGCACGTCGTCTTTTTTCGCTTTGGCGACCGTCGTCTCGGGATTCTGGAGAAGCGCCTCGCTCGTCCCCTTGCCGAAGCGGGCGTCCATGCCGCGCAGACAATAGCCACGGCCACGCAGGTAGCCCTTCAGCGCGCGCTCACGCAATGCGGTTGCCTCGGCACGCCGGCCGGAATCGAGGCCGTCGGCCTCGGCTTCGAGAAACGCATAGCCGTACTGAGTGAAGCCGCCACAGGTAGAGATGAGCAGCGGCACGTGAGTCGGGACGGACTCGAGCAGCGACTCGTACAGCTTGAGCGCGAACGGCGTCGCGTCGCGAATCAGATCAGGATCATCGTCACGGGTGAAGACATCGCCGGGCGCAGACAGCGTGTTGGCGACGGTCTTTACCGCCATGGTCTTGAGCGAACAGCCGGTGGTCAGGGCCACAAGAGCCGCACAGGCGCAGGCGCGGGCGAGGGCAGTTGGACAGATCGGTGACCGGTGAGACATGCAAGATCCAAGAATATCTGAAGGAATCAGGGATTAGAATCCCGTCGTGACTTGCGCCGGTTGCCGCGCGCCGCTTCCCGATGGTGCGCGGTTCTGTCCAGCATGCGGTGCCGCATCCGATGACGGGCTGACGATGGGTGTCAGCGTCCAGGCGACGATGCCAGCAGCCCCTGGACCGATTGGCGTCGTCAGCCGTCGCACGCCGACGCCAGCGCCTGTGCAACCTGCGCTTGCGGCGCAGAAGTCCGACAGCGGGTGGCTCTCGTCCTCAGATTCGATCAGTCATGGCCGGTTCGCGCCAGGGACCCTGCTCGACGGCCGATATCGAATTATCGGATTGCTCGGCAAGGGGGGCATGGGCGAGGTGTATCGGGCTGACGATCTCAGGCTCGGTCAGCCGGTTGCGCTCAAGTTCCTGCCTGACGGGTTGCTCGACGAGCCGGTCCGGCTCGCACAGTTTCACAACGAAGTCCGGACCGCGCGACAGGTCTCACATCCGAACGTGTGTCGCGTGTACGACATCGGTGAAGTGAACGGCGTGCCGTACATCTCGATGGAGTACGTGGACGGCGAGAATCTCGCGGTATCACTGCGACGCATCGGGCGCTTTCCCGAAGACAAAGCCGCCGACATCGCACGACAACTGTGCGCCGGACTCGCCGCGGCGCATCAACGGGGTGTGATCCACCGCGATCTGAAGCCCGCCAACGTGATGCTCGATGGGTCCGGTCGCGTCCGCATCATGGATTTCGGGCTCGCTGCGGCAGGACGCGTTGAAGACGTCAGAGCCGGCACGCCAGCGTATATGGCGCCCGAGCAGTTGCTCGGGCGTGAGGTGACGCAGCGCAGCGATATCTTCGCGCTGGGGCTGGTCGTTTACGAACTGTTTACAGGTCGGCGTGCGTTTGCCGCGAACTCGATCGGTGACCTCGTCAACCAGCACGAGTCGCGATCGTTTGCACCGCCCTCGGAGGTGGTGACCGCGATCGATACCGCGATCGATCACGTCATCCAGCGCTGTCTCGATCCCGATCCCGATCGACGTCCTGTCTCGGCACTCGCGGTTGCTGCGGCGCTTCCGGGCGGTGATCCGCTTGCCGCGATGCTGGCGGCCGGCGAGACACCTTCACCTGAACTGGTTGCCGCGGCGGGTGAGGGAGCGGGCTTGAGCCGCGTCGCTGCCTGGACGATGTTGGCTGCGATTACGGCAGGTCTGATCGCGGTGGTGGCGTTGGCGCTTCGTGATAGCCCGTTCGAACGCATTCGCCCTGAGTTGTCGCGCGATGTGCTGACGCAAAAGGCGCGCGAAGCGATCGCGCAGCTCGGGTACAAAACGCCCGCGAGTGATGCCGCGGTCGGCTTCGAATGGAGCGATCTGCTGATTCAGGATCTGGTCAAGAAGGAGAAGCCATCGCCGCAGTGGGACAGGATCCTGAAGCAGCGGCCCTCGCCGCTCACATTCTGGTATCGCCAGAGCAGCGAGCCGCTCGTCGCGACGACGTTCCATAACGACCTGCTTACCCCGGGCATCGTCGATCGAGCCGACCCTCCGCCGATCTCATCGGACATGATCCAGGTGAACGTCGATCATCAAGGTCGTTTGACGTTCTTCGAAGCGATTCCGGCGCAGCGGCTGTCGTCGCCAGTCGCCGCTACCCCAGTGGACTGGGCGCCCCTCTTTCGACTGGCTTCGCTGGATCAGTCGACATTTCACGCAGCGGAACCGGTGTGGACATTCCTGGCCGCATCCGACACACGCGTGGCGTGGACCGGGACGTGGCCTGACAGCGGCAGACCACTTCGCGTTGAAGCGGCGGGGTTCGGCGGGCGCCCGGTCGCGTTCATGTTGATCAGCGATGCGCAGAAGCCGTGGCGGATGGCCGACGAGACCGGCGGTGAGAGCACGGTCTATCTGCTGAGCCTGCTCGTGGTCACGATTCTGATCATTGTCGGTGCGGCGGTGCTGGCCCGACGAAATATCCGAGAAGGCCGAGGCGATCGTCGCGGTGCGGCTCGTCTCGCGGCCTACGTCGGCGGCGTGTTGATGCTGTTGTGGATCTGCAACGTGCACCTCACGGTGACCTTCGGGTTGTTTGCGTTGCTTCTGCTGGCGATCTGCACGTCGGTGTTTTACGGCGTGCTGCTATGGATGGTCTATCTCGCCCTCGAGCCATTCGTCCGGCGTCACTGGCCGCGTGTCCTCGTGTCGTGGACGAGCGTGCTCACCGGCCGCGCCTCTGACGCCGTCGTGGGGCGAGACGTGTTGATTGGCGTGGCGCTTGGTGTCTGGTTCACGCTGCTCTTCAGAACGATTGCCACGTTCGAAGTGGATCGCGCTGCCAATTTCCCTGGCGACGTCGAACTGCTGCTCGGCCTGCGCAACACGGTGGGCGTCGTGCTGCAGGAAGCGCTGTATGCGATCAGGAACGTCCTGCTGTACTTCTTCATCCTGTTCACCCTGAGGATGCTGTTACGCAGGCAGTGGGCGGCAGTGGTCGCTTTCACCGCCTTCTTCACGCTGTTGAATGCGCTCGGCAACGATGAGGTGTGGGTCGGCGCCGTGGCCGGCCTGCTGTATTTCGGAACCGGGGCGTTCGTGATCGTCCGATTCGGCGGCCTGCTGGCCTTTGTGGTCGGCGCGTTCGTGAGCGCGGTGCTGTTCGACGTGATCGTCACGCGCGATTCTTCGGCGTGGTATTTCGGCAGCACCATCTTCGTTCTTGCGGTCGTTGCGGCGTTGACGGCATGGGCCTTCTACACGGCGACCGGCCGTCGACCGTTCGGGGCCGCGATCAGCGGAACCGCATAGGCAACTGCTCGCTCGGGCGTTACTGTGCTCGGAGCGCGGTCACTGCGTCGACGCGTGAGGCGCGAACGGCGGGCAGCGTCGCGGCGACGGACGCTACCGCGATCATCACGACGGTCGCGAGCGTCATGACCAAGGGATCGCCCGGCGTCACGAAGTCGAACGCCGGGCTGGCCAGGAGCGGCGTGAGTGCCACCGCAAGCGCCAAACCAACGACCAACCCCGGCACCACGAACAGCGCAGCCTGTCTCAGTACCATCCGCACGACCTGACTTCGCGTGGCACCAACCGCCATCCGCACACCAATCTCCTGCGTGCGTCTCGCGAAGAGAAACGCGATCACGGCGTACAGTCCAATCGACGCGAGGAGCAGGCTGAGGACGCCAAGTGCTGAAATCAGCTGGGCCACCACTCGCGAGGGCAGCAATGCACGCGAGTGGTACAGCGCGTCGAAGGTCGTCACGTCAAACATCGGCACGTTGGCGTCCACGTCGGCGACTGCGGCCCTGACGCCGGGCACGATCGATTCCGGCGATTCCGACGCCAGCACAGCCATCGTGAGTGCCCCGGCGCGGCTCTGAGCGATCGGGCGATAAATGAATGGCCGCGCCGATTCAGCAAGTTGTTGATACTTGCCGTCCTTGGCGATGCCAACCACTTCGAGGACGAGCGTTTGCTCGCCGTTCGGTCCCGCCACATCGGGGATTCGAACGGTCTTGCCCAGCGGGTCCTCATTGGGCCAGAACTTCGCCGCGAACGTCTCGTTGACGATCGCCACGCGTGGACTCGTCGCGGTGTCGCGATTGTCGAACGCGCGTCCGTGCACGATTGGCGTACGCATGACGCGCCAATAGCCTGGATCGACGACCGTCTCGCCGATCGACACTCGACCCTGACCTTCGGGTGTTCTAGCGCCGTCGATGCTCAGGGTCAGCGAACCGCTGTTGACGCCAAGCGGCAGGAAGCGCGTGAGCCCGACCGCTTCAACGCCGGGCACCTCACGCGTGCGCTCGACCAATCGCTGATAGAACGTGCTGGCGCGTGCCGGGTCGTAGCGGACGAGTCCGGGGTTGAACGACAGCAGCAGTACGCGGTCGCGACTGAATCCCGGATCGACACGCTGTGCTGCACCAGAGGCCTGCACCAGAAGTCCGGCGGCGACCAGCACGAGTACGGAAATCGCGACCTGACCGACGACGAGCACTGTGCGCGGTGTGACTCTTCGAGGCAATGGTTCGGGACGGTGCTTGAGTACCGCATTCAGGCTGGTGCGCGATGTGTGAAGCGCGGGAAGAAGGCCAGTGAGGACTGCCGCGACGAACGTCGCGGCTCCCGTGACGGCAAGCACGCGCTCATCGAGACGGAGGTCGATATACAACGGCAGCGCGCTCGGGATGACAATCACCCGTGAGAGATAGGCGATCGCCCATCCCCCGACGATCAGCGCGCCACCGCCGCCGGCCAGCGCGAGCACGGTGCTCTCGGTGAGGAGTTGCCGAACCAGTTGCGCACGCGTCGCACCCAACGCGGCGCGCAAGGCGACATCGCGGACGCGATACGCGTTCCTCGACAGCACCAGATTCGCGACGTTGGCGCAGGCAAGCAACAGTACGAGACCGACGAGTCCCAGAATGACGGTGACGCCTTCGGCTCCGCCCTGGTCGAGTTCGGCGCGGGCCCTCATCTCTGGCATGACCACAGCCGTGCGGTCACGATTGGTGTCGGGATACGTGCTCGCAAGTCGCCCAGCGAGAACAGCGAATTCAGAGGCAGCCTCGTTCGCCGTGACTCCAGGCGCGAGGCGACCGAGCACAGTCAGCCAGCGATCCGCGCGGCGCTCGAGAATCGTTGCGGGAGTGTTCGGATAGACCGTGCGAACCGTGGACAGCGGGACGAACACATCGGGATGGAAGAACGACTCGGTCCCGACGAAGTGTTCCGGAGCGACGCCGACAATCGTGAATGGCGCACCACTCAGCAGCACCTCACGGCCGATGACACGCGCATCGCGGCCGAATTCTCGTTCCCACAGCCGGTGACTGATGACGGCCACTGACGAGGGCGTGGTGTCCTCTTCAGCCAGAAAGCCACGACCCAGCATCGGCTCGACGCCAAGCACGGTGAAGAAGTTGGCGCTGACCAGCCATCCACCAAGATAGGTCGCTGATGCCGCGCGCGTCGTCGCGAGCGCGAAGTCGGCCGACTCGTACGCGACGAGTCCGGAGACCGAGGTGGCCTGCCGCCGAAAGTCCTGGAAGTCGGGATATGGAACCTCACCGTATGGCGTGTCCTTGGTGCTCGTGAACACACGCACGAGGTCGCCGGGGTGAGGAACATCGGGTGGGCGCAGGACCATCCCGTCCGAGACGCTGAAGAGCGCAGCGTTGGCGCCGATTCCCAGGGCCAGCGTCGCGACGGCCGCGAGCGTGAAGAGTGGCGCCGTGCTCAGCGAGCGCGCCGCGTAGCGGACGTCCTGCCAGAGTCGATCGATCATTCGGTCCTCAATGCAGTGGCCGGGTCGATGCGAGATGCGCGGCGCGCAGGAATGTACGACGCGGCCAAGGTGACGAGGATCAGCGACATCGCCACGGCCACGAAGGTCATCGGGTCATACGCGGTGACCCCGGCAAGCAGCCGAGTCACGAGTCTGCCGACCATTGCCGCCGCAACGATCCCTGCCGCAATGCCTGCCAGCACCACCCGCGAGCCGTCGCCGATCACCATGCGCGTCAGATCGGCAGGACGTGCGCCGAGAGCCATGCGTACGCCGAGTTCCTGCGTCCGGCGCGCCACTGTGTAGGACAGGACGCCGTAGAGACCAATGCAAGCGAGGAGCAAGGCCAGGAACGCGAACGCGCTCGCCAGATACGCGATGAGCCGCTCGCGTGCGACATCGCGCTCGAGCACAGTTGTCATCGTCGAGATGTTGTCGAGCAGCAGGCTGGGTTCCGTGCGCTGAATCGCGGCGCGGATGGTCGCGATCGACAGGTCCGCGTCTCCCGTCACGCGCACGGCAATCGCGTGCGGCGAGGCAGTGAAGTTCGGCGGTTGTTTGGTCGGGAAGTAGATCATCGCGTTCGGTTCGGCGTGCAGCGTTGGACGCGCATCACGTACGACGCCGATGATCTCCGTATCAGCGACCTCATATCCCAGTCGTTTACCGATGGAATTCTGATTCGGGAAGTACCGGCGCGCGACCGATTCGCTGACGATGGCGACGCGCGGGCTCTGCGTGGTGTCTCGTTCAGTGAAGTCCCTCCCGGCCAGAATCGGAATGCCGACAGTGGAGAAGTACTCCGGTGAGATCCAGTTATTGTTCGCCTGGATGCCGCGACCGCCGCCTTCGAAGATGAACCCACTCGAATACGAGCAGTTGGTCATGAGGCCGCAGGTGTTGACGGACGTCGATACCACGCCTGGCACCGCGTTGATCGCGGCAACGAGCCGATCGACCATGACCGGTATTTGGTCGCGCGAGTATCCGCTCGTATCCGGATCGATTGCCGCAGCGACCAGGCGATCCGGATTGAATCCGGGATCGAGACGCGCGAAATAGGACAGCGTGCGGCCGAGAAGGATGGCAGCGAAGACGACCGCGAACGACAAGGCGAGTTGGGCGGCGACGAGCGGCCGCATGCCTTTCATGGCGGCGTAGGTGCTGACACGTTGGTTGATCGTGAAGCCGCTGGTCATGCCGGCGGTGACTGCACGCAGCGCTGGAGCCAGACCGAACGCGATCGCACATCCAATCGAGAGCAACGCCGTAAAGATCCAGACGCGTGCGTCGAGTGTGAAAACCGGTGGCAGATCACTAGATCGACCGATGACCGATCGCGCGAGGAAGGTGCTCGTCCAGTACGCGGCCAGCAGGCTGGTCACGCCACCTGCGGTCGCCAGCACGAGGCTCTCGACAAGGTACTGCCTGATCAGACGTGCCATCGTGGCGCCCAATGAAATGCGAACGGCCGTCTCGCGGCTACGTCCGGTCGCGCGCGCCAGTAACAGGTTCGAGATGTTGGCGCACGTGACGAGCAGGACGACGGCGACGAGACCGCCGAGGACGAGCAGCGCATCGGAGAATCGCGCACGAAGTCCGGAGAAGCCGCGAGCGAAAGACGTCACCACGAGTGTGCGCGCCACGGTTGACGATCGCTCGCGCGGATCGGAGAGGGTGTCGGCCATGCGCTGCAGCCCTCTCGCATTCGCGTTCTGCAGCGAGGTGGTCGCTTCAGCCTGCTTCGCGCGATCGACGCGGGCGACGATGTTCAGCCAGGCGATGTTGTCCTGATCGATCCACGGCTTGCGCCGATCGGCGCTGACGCCGTACGCGCTGGAGTTGTACGCGTAGCCGACGGGCGCTTGCAGCGTCAACGGCACCCACACATCGGCGACCGAATCGCTGCGGATGCCGACGAAACCGGGTGCCGCGATGCCCACGATGGTGAGGCGGACGTCCTTGAGATCGATGCTCTGGCCGACGACCTGCTCGGAGCGGGCCAGGGCCGTGCTCCAATATCGGTCGCTGATCACGGCGACCTGGCTGCGGTCGTCATGCTGCATATCGCCGGGGGACAGTGCGCGCCCGCGCTGCATCGTGACACCAAGGGTCGAGAAGTACTCGCCGGAAACAAGCTGCGTGTTGATTGGCGATGCTGTCTTCGATCCCTGTGTGCGGCCGACGAAGCGCGCCGAGAGTGTTGAGGCGGCGAGCGTGCCCTTTGTGCCGAGCGCCTCCTGCAATAGTTGAAAGCGCGGATAGGAGAACCGCAGATAGCGACCCGTGCCACCGGCGGTGTCCGGCAGTGCATTGGGCGCGGCATCGGGTGAGTCTTCGTAGACGGTTAAGAGCTCGTCGGGCCGCGAGACGGGCAGCGGCTTGAAGAGGACGGCATCGAGCAGCGTGAAGATCGTAGCGTTCGCCCCCATGCCGAGCGCGAGTGTCACAACCGCCGCTGCCGTAAACCCCGGCGTGTGCGACAACGAACGCACCGCGTATCTGACGTCCTGAACAAGCGTGTCGAACATGATCAATTCCGTGCCGCCGAGATCAGCGTGTTGGCGTGCAGAGAGAGCATGGCTTCACGTCCACGGGCGAGCGTGCGGCTTTGAGTACGGCGGCCATTGACGACATCGATCACCGCGCACGCGTCAGCCGCACACGTCACCCCGACATCGGTGGTGTCGCGCGCGAAGCGAATCAGTGCATCAC
>JBKPRH010000508.1:0-5556 GCA_046765795.1 Acidobacteriota bacterium
ATGTCGCGCTCGCCTCCGGCGCGTGCGTCGTCATGGTCCCTGACCAGGTGGCGATGTTTCCCGGTGCGCTGGCGAAGTGGATCAACGACGAGCGGATCAGCGTGTGGTATTCGGTGCCGTCGGCGCTGGTCCGCATGCTGCTGCATGGTCAGCTGGATCGCTGGGAGTATCAGCAGCTGCGCACGGTGCTGTTTGCCGGCGAAGTGTTCCCTCAGAAATATTTGCGCGACGTCATGCGCGTCCTCGCGAAGGCCGAGTTCTACAATCTGTACGGCCCCACCGAGACGAATGTCTGCACCTACTATCAGGTGCCACGCGATCTCGATCCTGACGCAACGAGCATTCCGATCGGAAAGGCGTGCGCCAACCAGGAGGTCTTCGCCGTCGATACCGATGGCCGCCTCACCGGCGTCGGCGACGAAGGCGAGCTCCTTGTGCGCGGCGGAACAGTGATGGCCGGATATTGGGGGCTGCCCGAAAAGACTTCGCAGGTCCTCGTCCGCAATCATCTCCAGGCGGCGTTCGACGATCGCGTCTATCGCACCGGCGACATCGTACGGCTCGCCGACGACGGCAACTACTACTTCGTCGGCCGTAGAGATCACATGGTGAAGTCTCGCGGCTATCGCATCGAGCTTGGCGAAATCGAACAGGCACTCCATCAGCACGAGAAGGTCAAGGAGGCTGCCGTTGTTCCGATACCCGACGAAGAGATCGGCGCGAGACTGCAGGCGTTCGTCGCGCCGGCCGACGGTCATGTCGTGTCACCGGATGAGTTGAACGCCTTCTGTTTGACGCGGCTGCCGGTGTACATGGTGCCGGAGGCCTTCCACGTGCGAAGCGAACTACCCAAGACGTCAACCGGCAAGACCGATCGTCAGGCGCTGCTGGCGTCACTCACTCAAGGAGCCCGAGTCTAGCAATGTTGAAACGAGAGCTGGCCCAGTTCATCGAGAAGAACCTGCTCGGCGATGATCGCAAGACCAACGTGAGCGACACCACGCCGCTCATCGAACAAGGCCTGATCGATTCGATGGGCCTGATGCAGATCGTGAGCTTTTTGGAAGAGCGAGCCGGCGTTCGCGTACCCGACGACGACGTGACGCCCGATAACTTCGAAACGATCGATGCGATCGAGAAGATGGTCGAACGGCTCCAGGCGCGCAGAGCCGGACGCTGACTTCGTCGCAAGACGTACTGTGGGTATCCGAGCGCCAGTGTTTCGCAACCCGCGAGACACTGCGGACGGAGTGACGTCCCTCAACCCAGCCCTCACAACTGGGCTTTTGCCTGGATTTCCGAAGGAAAGCCACTAAGCCCTTCCGCACTCCGCTCGAAGTGCCAAATGGAACGCGCCTTGCCCCGCGTTCGCGGGTGCGTGCTATATGGCGAGTCGCCTCTGAGCCCCCCTTTCGTCTCTTCACTCGGCAATTACTGAAGCTCTGCTCGCGGGCGCTTCCGACGCGCATGCGTTGGGATCTGTCTGAGCGCCCAGCCTATCTACTCGGCGTTGGCACCGCTGCTCTGCACGCGAGAGAGCAGGGCATTGACGCGATCTCAGTGATTGAGTTCGGCGTCGCGGCGGGACATGGTTTGCTGATTCTCGAGCGCGAAGCCGCACAGATTGAAGCCGAGACAGGCGTACGGATTCACGTCTACGGCTTCGACGCGGGCGGCGGCCTCCCTGACACGTCAGGCGATCACCGCGACCATCCCGACTACTGGGTGCCTGGCGATTTTCCGATGGACGTCGCCGCACTGCGCGCGAAGCTCACACGCGCGGAGCTCGTGATTGGTGATGTGCGGTCCACATTGAATCGCTTTCGTCCCGCAGCGCCGGTTGGATTCGCAGCAGTGGACGTCGATCTGTGGTCATCGACGGTGCCATGTCTGGAGTGGCTCGCGCGGGTTCCACGCCTCACTCGACTGCCGTTGTACTTCGACGACATCATGCCCTACATCGCGCACAGCCAGGCTGGAGAACTCCTCGCCATACACGAATTCAATCGACAGCATTCGCGGACGCTGTTGATTGAGCCGTGGCGCGGCGTCACGCACGACCGGCCGTTTCCAGAGCACCCGTACCTTCAGCAGATGTACGTCCTGCACGATTTGCGGGCGATCTCGGCCTCAGCGGTCGATCGTGACGCGCGAAGAACGGTCTACGCTTAGCTGACGATTCGCAGATTGGTTGGTGCCGCCGGAGCCGAACCTGTTCCGCCGGTGCCGATGTACGTCGTACTCAGCTTGACGTCGTCGTAGTAGATGCTCTGGTTCTGCGAGACGCCCTGCAGCGCATAGTCGCTGATCATCACCCAGTTGGTGCCGTAGGTGAAGTTGGCACCGAACGAGCCGTTGCGCGGCACGCGGAAGAGCACGTTGCGGTAGTCCATGATCAGCGTGCCGTCGACCCACATCTGGAGAATGCCATTCGAGACGTTCGCGTCATTCAGACGGCGGCGAACTTCGATGGTGTACCAGCGTCCGCTCGTGAGCGTGAAGCGGTTGCTGCTCGAGTATCCGGCCTGGTTCTGTGCATACCCGATCCACTGCGGCGTGGACGTACCTTTGTTATTGCCTTCAACCAGTTGCGCGCCGCCCGACGAGACATAGATGGTCGTGTAGTTCGCCACCCACGGATTGCAGCAAACAGCCGTCTGATCGAAGTTGTCCTGCGTGCCGATCTCGAATTGCTTGTAGTTCGTATCGAACCTGAAGCCGGGTGAGTAGTAGACCTTGTACTGGACGTACAGGTCGTAGAAGTGCTGGCCGCTACCCGATGCCCATACCGGAGTGGCCGGCGCGTCGCCAAAATGTTGGGTCGCATAGTTGACGGAATCGCCGTTCATGCCTGCAGTGAGACGATGCTGCAGAGCCCACTGGCCGCCAGCACGGACGGCGTTCTGCACCAGGAACTGAGACGATCCGACCAGATCGCCGAACCCGTTGCTATTGAAACTGCCAGCCTTGGAGCCTGACTCCCATCCCTCGTTGAAAAAGACACCCGTGACCTGCGTCTGGGCCTCGACGAGGAGCGTTCCCACGGCAAAGGCGATTGCGACGACGGCAATTTGAAGACGTTGCACGAAACCCCGCTTCCCTACTTATCGTTTGTGTGAACGTTCCCTTCACAACCGCGCACTTCTTACTTCCGGTTCGCGCCTAGCGCGGCCGCACTTCTCGCGTATTGGAAGGGAGGTTGCCTTATCTCTTGCAACCCGAGTGCCGTATGCGACATCGTTGTGCAGATCTGTTTCAAGTCACGCAGCGACAATGAGTTAATCAGCCAACTGCGTGCGTGTGGTATCAGCACGTCGCGGATGCCCTCATCGACGCACCTGTAAGCGAGCAATCAGAGCAGTAATCGGTTCCGCTGACGAGCGTGAGTCAGCGGAGGGCAAGGGTGGAGGCGGGGCCGGCAGACGCCTTCACCGTCGCGTCGCGGCCGATTGACCTGTACACGAATCCGCTCGCCACCGCGCGGGCGGGCTCGAGCACGTTCCGGCAGTCGAGAACAATCGGCGTGCGCACGACGCTCCGCAGTTTCTCGAGATCGAGGCCGCGGAATTCGTTCCACTCGGTCATGATCACCACGGCGTCTGCTCCCGACGCAGCCGCGTAGACGTCGGGTTCGAACACGATCGACGCTGCCGCGTCGCCCAGTGCGCGCGCCGCCTCCTCAGTCGCGATCGGATCGAACGCGCGGACGTTCGCCCCTTCCTGCAGCAAATCCCGGCATAGCGCTAATGCGGGTGCCTCTCTCACGTCGCTCGTATTCGGTTTGAATGCGAGACCGAGCACCGCGACGGTCCGTCCCGCCAATCCTCCGAGCCCGTCGGTCAGCTTTCCAATCACGATCGTGCGCTGACGTGTGTTCACACGAATGGCGGCCTCGATCAGTTGCTGTGGAATGCCGTGCTGCATGCCCATGACGGCGAGTGCACGCGTGTCTTTCGGAAAGCAGGACCCGCCGTAGCCTGGTCCGGGGTGAAGGAATTTCGAGCCGATGCGTTTGTCCAATCCCATGGCCTTCGCCACGACATGGACGTCGGCGCCGGTGCGATCGCATAACGCAGCAATCTCGTTGATGAAACTAATCTTCACCGCGAGGAATCCGTTGGCCGCGTACTTGATCATCTCCGCGGTCTCCACATCGGTGAAGACGATCGGTGTTTCGATCAAATACAACGGGCGGTAGATCTCGCGCATCACCGAGGCTGCGCGTTCGCTGCTCGTGCCAATCACGACACGATCGGGCCGAAGGAAATCGGAGATCGCCGAGCCTTCGCGCAAGAACTCCGGATTGGACACCACATCCGTTTCGGCGACGCCCGCTTCATCGAGCCATCCTCGCACGAGCGCACCGGTTCCGACCGGAACGGTGCTCTTCGTCACGATCACGCGGTAGCCGGTGAGCAGAGGAGCGATCGCACGCACCGCATCTGCCACCTGCGACAGGTCGGCTTCGCCGTTGACGCCTTCCGGTGTGCCGACGGCAAGAAACACCACGCGCGCATCGCTGATCGCTTCGCTGATGCTGGTCGTGAAATGCAGACGTCGTCCACCAAGCCGCGTCACGAGCTCGGTCAAACCTGGTTCGTGAAACGGCACGATCCCGCGAGAGAGCAGGTCGACGCGTGCCGCCTCGCGATCGACGCATCTGATCGTGTGGCCGAAGTCAGCGAGACACGCGCCGGTCACGAGGCCGACGTAACCGGTCCCGATTATCGCGATGTCCACGTGTGATCCGTTTGAGCCTCAGGAGTGCTGCTCACAGCACTACGTGCCCCGTCGCAAGACGACGGTCTGAATCGTTTTGAGGATGACGAAGAGATCGAGTGCGATTGACAGATTCTTGATGTAGAACAAATCGCACTGCAGCTTTTCCATCGAGTCCTCGACGGTCGCCCCGTACCGGAAGGTGACTTGTGCCCATCCCGTCAACCCTGGTCGCACGGTGTGCCGCTCGCCGTAGAACGGGATCTGACGCGTCAGCTCGTTCACGAACTCGGGACGCTCCGGTCTCGGTCCGACGAAGCTCATATCGCCGCGCAGCACGTTCCAGAACTGCGGAAGCTCGTCGAGCCGCGCCTTGCGGAGGAACCGGCCGATCGGCGTCACACGTGTATCCCCGGCCGTGGCCCAGACCGCGCCCGTGTGTTTCTCGGCGTCATTGCGCATCGAGCGGAACTTATAGAGCGTGAACACGCGGCCGTTCTTGCCGACGCGCTGCTGCTGGTAGACCACGGGGCCGGGTGAGGTCATTCTCACCAGCGCAGCGACCATCAGCATGATCGGCGCCGTCAACACGATGCCGATCAGGGACATCATGATGTCCATTGCGCGCTTGGCCGCTTCGAGGCTGCGGCTCTTACGGAATCCCGACGAAAAAATGAACCAGCTCGGTCGAAGATTCTCGACGGCGATCTTGCCCGTGCACTCTTCGTACACCGAGGCGAGATGATCGAACCGGACGCCATCGAGCTTCATTTGAAGCAACTGATCCATCGGGAGACGGCCGCGTGCATCGCTGAGGCTCACGACGACACGGTCGAC
>JBKPRH010000509.1:0-5474 GCA_046765795.1 Acidobacteriota bacterium
CTTGAGGGACCGTACGAGGCCTACCTTCAGAAGCAGGCCTCAGGGGACATCAAGGCCGACATGACCCCGGCGAATATGAGGCTTGTGATGCAACGGGCCTTATGGGTCAACGGGCTTTCCGCCGATCTCGAGTTCGACTCGAGCACGGGTGTAGACGTTAAGGGTAAGGTCAAGGAGGGCCCGTTGGCCGTGTCCGAGCTGGGCTTCAACGCCAACGCCAAGTGGACGGGAAATACCAAGTTGACGCTCACTTCCACGGAAGGGTTCTATATTGCTGGCGAAATGGTTGCCTTCAGTGGAGGCTTTGCCGGACCGGGCAAAGTGTTTGGGCAGAAAGAGAACGTCGGCAACGCCCCTGCGGTTCTTGAACCCGCGCAATAGCACGCTTCAACACTTGTGAGCCGCAGAGGAGCCTCTCTCGCGTCGGACGGCGAGAGAGGAACTCTAGGCAAGATCTTGAAGCCACGCTCTTCAACCTGACGCGGCAAGTAGACGACAAATCACTGAGGTTCTCTGGAGACTCCGCATTGAATTCCGGGACGGTGACATCCGCTCTGCTTACAGTGCTCTTCACAAAAGGTTGCTCGCCCACGGTCATGGCGCGGAATCGTGGCAGGCGTCTTCCCGAGCTTCTTGCCTGTCCGCTCAGATCGCCAAAAGGTTTCCACGATTATTTGCGGCCGAGAGCTCGCGTATAGGCGCCTCGAGCGTGGGTGTCAGCTTGTTTCGAACACTTGCATGGAAGTCATCTCTTCCGCCCTGTCAATGGGCCGCCGAGCGATCGTTCTGTCGTTTCGAAATCAAGTGATTCTCTGAAATGCTCTGTCACATGTTTCTTCAGAATTATTTGATACTTCGGCGCTTCTGTGGCGCTGCGGATACCTGGTCGCACACCGGTGACCGCGGCACACCAATGCACTTGAGGCTCTCGGTGGCGGCTGAAGTTCTAGAACCGTAGATCCCGGTTACGTTGACGCAAGTCAAGTACAAACCAAAACAGCGATGCCGTACAGTTCGTCTCGCTGAGACCCGCTCGTTGTTTCGTCGTGGACAAGATCGGGTTGCGCTGGTGATCGACCGCCTCGAGCGGCCCACCGAGAACTGATTACTTCGTCGACGCGATGGCGGGGACCTTCTTCAGCGCCTGCTGATATCGAAGCACACCGGCGAGGAGAGCTTCGGCGATCTGCTGCTTGTACTTGTCCGTCTTCAGCAGCGTCGCCTCGTTGCGGTTGGTGATGAACGAGATTTCCGCGAGGATACTCGGCATCGTCGCGCCGACCAGCACCATGAACGGCGCCTGCTTGACGCCCAGATTACGAACGGTCTTATTGCTCTTCTGCAGCTTCGTGTACATCGCGTTCTGAACCATCGACGCGAAGTCACGCGATTCATCGATCTTGTTGTTGAGCGCGATCGCCCGCACGATGTCGGGCAGATTCCGCATCGTCTTCGCGCCGCCGGCATTTTCGCGCGCGGCGATGGCTTCGGCCTGTGGATTCGGTGCGAAGTTCAGGAAATAGGTCTCGATGCCGTGCGCGAGGTCGCTCGCGCTCGCGTTCGAGTGAATCGACAAGAACAGATCTGCACCGGCGCGATTGGCGATGGCGGTTCGCTCCTCGAGCGCAATGAACGTATCGGTCCGGCGGGTCATGATGACCTCCACGCCGGCGTCTTTGAGCAAGGCCTCGAGTCGGAGCGCCACGTCGAGGACGAGTTCTGCCTCCTCGAGGCCGCGCGCCTTTGCCCCCGGATCGTGTCCACCATGACCCGGGTCGATGACGATGCGCGCGACACCGAGACCGAGTTGCCGGGACATGGAGAACCCGCCGCTCGCATTCGTGGATGGGGGTAAGGGCGGCGGCGGGGTAGTTTCGAGGGGCGGTGGCACGGTCGCGCTCGCGCTCGTTTCAACGATCTTCACTTCGGGCGTCGGTGCAATGGCGTCGCTTGTCGGTGCAACGGTGCTTTCGCTTGTCGGTGCAATTGTTCTGACGCTGGTCGGTGCAATGGTGCTTTCGCGTGTCGGTGCGATCTTTGCCTCGATCGTCGGTGCAATTGTTCTGACGCTGGTCGGTGTAATGGTGCTTTCGCGTGTCGATGCGATCTTGGCTTCGCTCGCAGGTGCGACGCGCTTGCGCTCGAAGTCCACCACGATGCGATACGGGTCGTAGAGCGTATAGACGCTGTAGCGCGCATCCTTTTGTTTCAGGTCGAGCACGACGCGCGTCCGCGAGTTCGGCTGTCGTCCGATTCGGACCTGTTTGACGAGATCATCCGAGAACGGGATGACGGCGTCCTTCAACGGCTCGATGGCCCGTGTATTGTGCAGGTCGAGGAAGACCCGCGGCGGACCATCAATCCGCTCGTCGTAGAACGTCACTTCCTTGCCGAGCTGAATCACGAAGCGCAGGACCTCGGGCAGCACCTCACGCGTAACGCCGGTGAGGGCAGCTGGCAGTGCGGCGAGGGTTGGGGGCGGATCGGATGCGGCGGGTGCCGGCGTCGATGGCCTCGATATCGCCGCTGCCGTTCGTGTCGGAGGCGGTGTGAAGGTCGGCTTCGCGTCCTGGAGTCGTTTGGTCTGCGACGCCACCTTCGTCGTCAGCGAGCTGGAAGGGAATCGTGTTGTCAGTGCAGAGAACAGGCGCAGCGCCGTGACGCGATCGGTCGCGTCACCGAACTGCCAGAACGCATCGGCGGACAGGACCGCACCCTGCCAGAGGGCGTTATCCCCGTAGCCACTCGACGAAAACAAACGGGACAAGTCCTCGTACGTGCCGACAAGCACGCGGACTTTGGAGAGCACCGCCGCTTCCGCATCATCGGTGTGAGCGCGCTGAAGGTCCTCACGAACAAGGCGTTCGCGTGCGAGCGCCTCGTCGTACAGCTTCTTCGCCTGAGGCGTCTGCGCCGGCGTCTGTGCCGCCACCGCCGGTGCGAGCACGATCAGCGCGAGTGCGACGGTTTTAGCGAAGCTGCGCATCGACTTCCTCGAAGTAGCCACGATCGACCAGCACCTCACGCGGCTTGCCGCCCGCGCCAGGCGAAACCAGGCCTTCGGCTTCCATCATGTCCACCAGCCGCGCAGCGCGGCTGAAGCCAATCCGCAGCTTGCGCTGCAGATACGAAATCGAGACCTGGCCGCTGCTGACCACGATGCGTGCGGCTTCGTCATAGAGCTCGTCTTTGTCGAACTCGAGCCCGCCGGGACCGGCTTTGCCCTCTTCTTCAGCGGTGATCGAATCGTCGAAGGTCGGCTTGCCCTGCTTGCGCAGGAAGCTGGCGAGCCTCGCGCTCTCCTGTTCGGAGATGTACGGCCCGTGCAGACGAATGCTGCGTGACGAAGCCGGCGGCAGGAAGAGCATGTCGCCCTTGCCGAGCAGTTGCTCGGCGCCGTTACTGTCGAGAATCGTGCGCGAGTCGATCTTCGACGAGACGCGGAACGAAATCCTCGACGGCAGATTCGCTTTGATGAGACCAGTGATGACGTCCACCGACGGCCGCTGGGTGGCCAGGATCAGATGAATGCCCACCGCGCGAGCCATTTGTGCCAGGCGGCAGATGGATTCCTCCACCTCGTTGCTGGCCACCATCATGAGGTCGGCCAACTCGTCGATGACGACGACGATGAAGGGCAACGTCTTGGGTGCGTCCTCAGCGTCTGCGCCGCGCTCCTGCAATACGTTTCGCACGTTGCGGTTGTATTGTTCGATGTTCCGCACACCCTCGGCGGCGAGCGTCTTGTACCGCTCTTCCATCTCGCGCACCGCCCAGCGAAGCGCGTTGTTCGCCTTCTTCGGATCGACGACGACCGGCGAGAGGAGATGCGGAATGTCTTCATACATCCCGAGCTCCAGCCGTTTCGGATCGATCATGATCATCCGCACATCGTCCGGCGTGGCCCGATAGAGGATGCTGGTGAGCATCGAGTTCAGGCCGACCGATTTACCTGTGCCGGTGGAGCCCGCGATGAGCAAGTGCGGCATGGTGGCGAGATCGGTGACGTATGGCTCGCCGTGAATCGTTTTGCCGAGTGCCAGCGTCAGCTTGGACGAGGAGCGTTGATACGCATCTGACTCGAGCAGCTCACGCAGCGAGATCGCCTCGCGGTTCGGATTCGGAATCTGGATGCCAACCGTGGACTTGCCAGGAATGCGGTCGATGAGCACTGATTCGGCCTGCATCGCGAGACACAGGTCATCAGCCAGGCCGGTCACCTTGCTGTACTTCACGCCAGCTTCGGGCTTGAACTCGAACGTGGTGACCACCGGGCCCGGATGAATCTGTGCGACCTGTCCCTCGACGGAGAACTCGCGGCACTTCTCGGCCAGCAGATGTGCGGCGTCCATCAGTTCTCGTTCGTCGATCTTGCGTTCCGCCTTTGGCGCGTCGAGCAACGAGGGTGGCGGCAGCGTGAAGGCTCCCTTCTTTCGCTGCGCCGGTGCCTTGGGCTCTTCCGCCAGTGGGAGCGAGGCGGCCTCCGGTTTCTTCCGTGCGACGACGGGCGGCGACGACGGCCGAGGCGATGGTGACGCGGGTTCCGGCTCGAACGATCTGCCGGGCCTGCCCTGAGCCCCGTCGAGGGACCGTGCGGGCGGCTCGTCGCTTTCGGCTGCGGGCGCGCGACCTGGCTTCGCGCCAGCAACGACCGGCTTGGCGTGCTTGGCGATCACCTCACGACGCGCCATGTCCTTGCGCTTGCGCTCGATCCACGCGCGTAGCCAGCCGATGCCTCGCGCCGAGAGGTTCTGCGAGTTCGCGGTTGCCGTCGCGAACATCCGACCGAAGGAGAACTGCGTAGACAGGATCACCGCCAGCATCATCATCGTCAGCAGGATGATGAGTGAGCCGGTGCGATTCAGATAGTCGGACATGAAGAGGCCGAAGCCGCGACCGATCGATCCGCCCGCGTGAAACGTCTTGCCTGCCGATTCGGTGCTGCCGAACACGAGACTGAGGAACGCGCTGCTGCACGCGAAGAGCAGCGTGACGCCCGTCAGCTTCGTGTACGCCGCATCGGGCGTCTGACACCAGAAGTAATGCCAGCCAGCAACGCTGATGACTGCGGGAATGAGATACGCCGCATAGCCAAGCAGCTGGAACGACAGCTCGGAGAGAAACGCGCCCACGCGCCCCACGAAGTTCGCAGGTGGGTGAGACGTGCCGGTCGTGAAGAACCACACCGGGTCCGTCGGGTCGTGCGTGACGAGCGAGATCAGCCAGATCAGCGCCAGCGCAAAGAGCGCGACGCCGACAAACTCGCTGATGCGGCGCGACAACGTAGACTCAGCCAACTTTTGTGGTCCGAAGCGGCAACCGGGGTGCCTGCGACAACAAGCCCCCAACCGCGATCTCGCGGCCGCGAGAACGGAGCGGCCGCCGGTTAACTACGAGCGACATGCCACTAAATCTCCATCAATACCGGCAGTACAAGAGGGCGGCGTCCCGTTCGCCTCTTGAAGTACCGCCGC